>JABEUR010000023.1 GCA_013044405.1 Acidimicrobiaceae bacterium
ACACTCGAACGACTCGTACACGCGACGGGACACCGCCTAGTCCTCGAGTTGGAGCGTTCGAGTGATTACCCACCTGGACTCCCTGACACCCCTCTGGGTCGTCGGCTCCGCCAGCGCCGACGCTCGATACTCGCCTGTGCGGCGCGCCATGGTGCGAGCAACGTCCGCGTCTTTGGAAGCACTGCGCGGGGTGAAGATCAGCCCAACAGTGACGTCGACTTGGTGGTCGATTTGGATCGGAAGACCGGACTATTTGCGTTGGAAGCACTGCGCAGGGAACTCTCAGAGATTCTTGGCGTCTCTGTTGACGTTGCTCCTTCGGACAGCCTCCGACCTCGGGTTCGTGAAGAGGTTGAACGAGAGGCCATCCCACTATGAGCGCACGACACGACGAGGAGCGCCTCGCCGATATTGTTGACGCAATCACCGCAATCAGGAGCCACCTCACTCGTGGCGATCTTTCCGACGGACTCATTTTCGACGCCATTCGGTTACGACTTATCGAGATTGGCGGGGCCGTTAAGTTGTTGGATCCCGAACTCCTCGCGAGCGAGCCAGATATCAGGTGGTCTGACGCGGCCGGTATGCGAGACTGGCTGGCGCACCCCTATTTCGACACATCTCGAGCAATCGTCGAAGCGACAATTGAGGAGGATCTTCCCCCACTCGAAGCAGCTGTCCTGCAACTTGAAGCGCGGCTTGAACTCTCCAAGCAACACACACGCAACATTCAAAATCGTGAGACGAACAATAGTCGCGGGCTAGGTCTCTAGTACACAGAAATCATCAACACCGCTGGTTCGGAATCGTGTGTTCATCAACATCGTGAATTTTCGGTGGAGGTGATGGGATTCGAACCCACTGCCTCTACATTGCGAACGTAGCGCTCTACCAATTGAGCTACACCCCCGAAGAGATGACTACTTTAGCCCAATGCGCTGCGGGACTGAGATTCGCGGCGCCAGCGATACCCATCATCGGGCTCGTAGAAGTCGTCATATTCCTCGTCGTACTGGTCGTCGTAGCCCGATTGCGGCCCTCCGTAGAGTGGCTGAACGCTCGCGAGCTGGCGGCGCCGGGGCAGGCGTAGAGGCAACGAACTCTCGTCCAAGAATCCCTGGCTGACCGAATAGAGCGCAAGGGCAATGAAACCAATGACCGCAATCCACGACACGACCGCGACGTCGATGAGCATCGAATACCCCGCGAAGTATCCCACCAGTGAGATCAAGACCGCGGCCAACACGAGTCGAGTGAACACCACTCGACGACGCGCCCGCATGGAACGTGGTGTGCTCACCGGTGCTTCGTACGACGAACGGACCTCTCGGTCGTTGGGCACCGACGAATACGCCGCGGCGTAGCGATTGCGCGGCACCTCACGACGAGTCCGAGCTCCATCGTCGAAGTCGTAGTCCTCGCTCCACTCCTGCCACGAACCTTGCGATTCGAGCGAACCGTACGTGTCATCTTCGTGAACGACCTTCAAACGCGGCCGGCGCGACTCTTGGCTGCTCACGTCGGCGTGCCCGTCGGGCCGATCGAGGCGGTGCGCGGGAGGGACCGTGTACTCCTGGCGACTCAGGACTTCGTGCTCGGCGTGGAAGGATTCAATCGATCGCTCCGTACCGCTGTCGCGAAGACGACGAACCACGATCGGTGCGAGCAACACCACCCAGAAGAGGGCGAGCACTATTAGCAGCATCCGACCGACTCCTGATCACGCCAACTTGACATTGAGGACAAATGTACAGCGATTCCCCATTTTTTTGGTGGATATCAAGCCTCGTGCAGGCCGCATTCCTCTTTGTCAATTCCAACCCAACGACCCGATCGGCGATCACCGGGGACCAGTGGCTTCGCGGTCATCGCCGCGCATCCAATCGATGCGTAACCCTGCGCCCAGAGTGGATGCTCCGGTAGTCCATTCGACTCCAAGTAGTAGGCCACGTCTTCGTCAGACCACGTGGCCAGAGGGTTGACCTTGACGAGTCCAAATTTATCATCCCACATCAGGACTTTCATCGAGGCGCGAGTCGGCGCGTCAACCCGCTTGACCGACGTGATCCACGCTGCGCGAGTCGTGAGCGCTCTTGCGAGTGGCTCCACTTTTCGCAACTCACAACAACGCTCGCTACCGCACGGCCACGGATCGGCTTCACGAGTGGGAGTCGTGCGCGTCATGTTGAGTAACCACTCACGCTCGATTCGCGCCGCGAACTCGAGTGTCTCAACGAAGTGCCCTCCGGTATCGAGGAAGAGAATCTCAGTATCCGGACGTACCTGGTGCACCATGTGCAACAGCGCAACGTCCTCGAACGAGCACGCCATCGCCACGTCGTCGGCGAATCGCTCGAACGTCCAGCGAAGAATCGCGAGGGGGCTCTCGTGTTCGAGCCGTAGGGTCTCGGACTCGAGCTCATCGAGCAGCGACTGCGGGGGGCCTTTCGGATTCATCTGCTGAAAGCCTAACATTATCCAGTGGATTAGTAGGATATACTCGAAGGGGACAGCATATGACAGTGACTCCCCTTCGCGCCAACCGTAAAACGGACCATCTCGACCTGCTCGAGTCTCACGCCATCTTCATTCTGCGTGAAGTCGTGGCTGAGTGCGAGCGACCGGTACTGCTCTTCTCGGGCGGTAAGGACTCCGCGGTCCTCCTGCACCTGGCGGTCAAGGCCTTCGCACCCCAGCAACTGCCCTTCCCCGTCATGCACATCGACACCGGGCAGAACTTCCCCGAAGTCATCTCCTTTCGAGACGCCACCGTGGAGCGCACGGGAGCGCGACTCGTCGTTGCCAAAGTTCAAGACAGCATCGACCAGGGGAAGGTCGCCGACCCCGGACTCATGGGATCGCGAAATCGTCTTCAGACAGTGACCCTGCTCGACGCCATCAACGACAACGGTTTCGATGCGGCGTTCGGCGGAGCGCGACGTGACGAGGACAAGGCCCGCGCCAAGGAACGGATCCTCTCGTTTCGTGACGTCTTTGGTCAATGGGATCCTCGCCAACAACGTCCAGAACTCTGGCAGCTCTACCAGGGCAAAGTCAATCCTGGCGAGCACGTACGAGCGTTCCCGTTGTCGGACTGGACGGAGCTCGACATCTGGCAGTACATCGAGCGTGAGCAGATGAAACTGCCCGAGATCTACTTCGCCCACGAACGCGACGTCGTGCTTCGTGACGGCATGTGGCTGGCCGTAGGACCGTTCGTCGACCCACGGCCCGATGAGAAGGTCGAGCGTCTCGTCGTGCGATTCCGCACCGTGGGAGACGCCAACTGCACCGGAGCAGTGTTGTCTGAGGCGGCGACCCTCGAAGCGATCATCGCCGAGATCGTCGTCGCCAACGTCTCTGAGCGCGGTGCAACCCGCGCCGACGACAAGTTCTCCGAGACCGCGATGGAGGATCGCAAGCGCGAGGGGTACTTCTAAATGGCGCTCGCGGTCAAGGACCTGCTCAGACTGGCCACCGTCGGGTCGGTCGACGACGGAAAGTCGACCCTCATCGGGCGACTCCTCGTGGACACCCGTCAACTCTTCGACGACCAGATGGACGCGGTGGCCGCCGCGTCCGAGAAGCGCGGGGTCGGTGACCTCGACCTGAGTTTCGTCACCGACGGTTTGCGCGCTGAACGCGAACAGGGGATCACCATCGACGTCGCCTATCGCTACGCATCGACGCCAACGCGTAAGTTCATCATCGCCGACTGTCCCGGTCACGTTCAATACACGGGCAACATGGCAACGGGTGCTTCCACCGCCGACCTCGCGTTGGTCGTGCTCGACGTCGCTGCCGGTCTCAAGGAGCAGACTCGTCGTCATCTGTGTATCGCGGCCCTGCTCGGTGTGCGCTCGATCGTCGTGGCGGTGAACAAGATGGACGCGGTCGACTGGTCCCAACTCGCGTTCCAGCGAGTGGTCGACGAGATTGAGACGCTCTCTCGTCAGTTGGGGTTCAAATCCGTCAACATCATCCCGACCTCCGCGCTGCTCGGTGACAATGTCGTTGAACCCTCGAGGAATCTGGACTGGTACCACGGCCCATCGGTGCTCGAGGCACTCGAGGCCTCCGAGGCCGGTGCCTGGGAGCACACCACCACTCAAGGGGCGCGCATGCCGATTCAGTGGGTCCTGCGCCAGCCCGGCGGCGGGCGAACCTACGCCGGTATGGTGTGCGGCGACTCGCTGCACGTCGGAGACAAGGTCACGTTATTGCCCGCGAACATCGAGACCACCATCAGCGCCATCAACTTCGGCGGCGAGCCGATCAGCGAGGCAACGGTGGGACTGGCCGCCGACGTGGACCTGGCCGCCGAGACCAACGCGGGACGCGGCGACATGATCGCCACTGGTCCATTACCTCGATTGGTCAACGAGATCGCCACCACGATCTGTTGGTTCGGCGAGCGACCCCTCAACGTCGGTCAACGCCTGCGCATGAAACACACCACCAAAGTGGCACCCGTGCGGGTCAAGACGATCAACGGCATCATCGACATCGAGCGACTGGACGTCGACGAATCGACGTCGTTGTACACCAACGACATCGGCCTGGCCACACTCCAGACCGCCAATTTGATGGTGGTCGATGACTACCGCTCGAACCGGGTGACGGGCAGTTTCGTCCTGATCGACGAGGCGACCAACGCCACCGTCGCGGCGGGAATGGTCGGGCGCGCTTCGTTCCTCTGAGCGAGAGGGCGACGAGCATCGCGGCAACTGGAGTGACCGAATCCAGCATTCGTGACCGCTAGCGAGTTCCCTCGAACCACCGCGGTGAGACCTGCCGGTACGGTCCATCGAGATCGCGCCGGCGTTGATGAGCCGACCAGGAGTCCGGTGAACTGACCATTGCTGGAAGCGACGTTCGACGCGCCGTCGACGAGTGAGGCAACGTTCGCCTACGCGCAGACGCGACTCAGTACTGGACGATCATCGATATCAGCGCTACGCCGACGAGGGCGAGCAGCACGTCGATCGAACTGACGAGCTTGCGGGCGCGCTGCAACGACGGAGCACCGTCCTGGTGGATGACCTCGCTGATCACGCGTTCTAGGGGCAGCGTGCGCGCCTCGAGATGACCGGCCGCCGCCAGGTAGCAGAGGATGCCAACGCCAATCCATGGCTTGGTCAAAGAGACCGAACTATCGCCGCTGAGCGACATCACCAGTCCCGTGATCGGCAGCACGTGCAGGAGGCGCGCCGCCCAGTTGGAGCGCTCGGGGAACCTCGCCTCGAGCTCGGCAAGATCGGCCCCCTTGACCAGGGCCGCGGCCGAAAACCGCATCGCCACGAACACGATGATCGTTCCGACCGCGGCGAGCACGTGTACGAGAAAGACAAGGTCGTAGGCGACCGAGGTGGCGATCATGACTCTGAGAGCAAGATCGACGCGGCTCGGTAGGGGTCGGTCTCACCGGCGATCAGCAGTTCGACCTGACGTTCGTAGGAAGCACCGTGGGCCAATCCGGCGATCCTCGAACGAACCATGGCGGCGAGCACCTTGTCGAGTTCGGACCGGGTGCGAGCGCGACGATGCGAATCGAGTCGGCCGTCCTCGATGAACTTGCGGTGCGAGACAATCGCCTCCCAGATCTCACCGACGCCGACGTTGGTCGTGGCCACCGACTCGAGAATCAGGGGTCGCCACTCCTGCTCAGCGCCGAGATCGAGCATCTGCTCCAAATCTCGTCGCGTTTCGCGGACTCCGGCGCGGTCGGCCTTGTTGATCACGAAGATGTCGGCGACTTCGAGCAGACCGGCCTTGTTCGCCTGCATCGCATCACCCCAGCCGGGATTGGTGACCACGATGGTGGTGTCGGCCGCCGAAGCGATGTCGACTTCCATCTGGCCAACGCCAACGGTCTCGATCATCGCGAGACGAAACCCGGCTGCGCCAAGAACGCGCACGGCGTCGGGAACGGCCAGGGAGAGTCCACCGAGGTGTCCGCGAGTCGCCATGGACCTGATGAACACGTGGTCGTTGGTGGCGTGGTCTTGCATACGGATGCGGTCCCCGAGGATCGCTCCACCAGTGAAGGGAGAGCTTGGATCGATGCAGAGCACCGCAACCTCGTCAAAGACATCAGAGCCGTCAAAGGAGGCCCGCTCGAGTGCCACGCTGATGAGCTGGTCGGTCAAGGTTGACTTGCCCGCGCCGGGTGGGCCGGTGAGCCCGATCACGTAAGGCGGCTCGCAGCGATAGGCAAGGGCGGCGGTCTCGAGCTGGTTCGCGCCACCGGACTCGACGAAGGTTATGAGTCGCGCGAGCGCCGTTCGAGATCCGTCGCGCGCCGACGCCAACAACTCAGACGGGACGCGAGAAATCACGAGAACCGCTCGAGCGAAGCTCCAAGAGACTGCAGACGTCCGACGAAGTTGTCGTAGCCCCGGTCCACGTGCTCGAGCCCGCTGACCGTCGTCTCGCCTTCGGCCACCAGGCCCGCGAGGACCAGCGCGGCGGCGGCGCGGATGTCGCTCGCTCGAACCGACGTGCCCACGAGCCGCTCGACTCCTCGAATCATGGCGTGATGCCCTTCGGTCGTGATGCTCGCTCCGAGGCGCACGAGTTCATCAACGTATCGGAAGCGGCCGACGAAGAGATTCTCGGTGACGACCGAGACGCCATCGGCCACACTGAGCATCGTGGTGATGAGTGGCTTGTAGTCGGTGGCGACCCCAGGATAGGGCAGCGTCGCCACGTCACAGGCCCGCAGACGCTGCGGCCCTTGTACCGCGATGCCCGGTCCCGACACGTCAACGACTCCACCCATGGATTCGATCTTGCGCAACAACATCTCCATGTGCTCGGGGTTGGCATCGAGGACCCTGACGCTCCCGCCAGTGATGAGTCCCGAGGCGAGGTAGGTGGCCGACACGACTCGATCGGTGACGACTTCGTGGCGAGCCGGTTGGAGTTGCTCGACACCCTCGATCGTCAAGCGCGAAGTACCCAGTCCCTCGATTCGCGCGCCCATAGCGATCAACTGGCGTCCGAGGTCTTCGACCTCGGGCTCGCGCGCCGCGTTGTCGATCACCGACCGTCCATCGGCGAGGACGCAGGCCATCATCAGATTGTCCGTCGCCGTGTGGCTCGGGTATTCGAGTGTGATGCGTGTGGCGCGCAGTCGATTGGAGTCAGTCGACGCGTGGATGAAACTTCGGTTGTTGTGGAAGCTCGCACCCATGGCAGTCAGCCCGTCAGTGTGGAAGTTGATCGGACGCTGGCCGAAGTCGTCGCCACCGGGCAGCGCCATGTTCGCCTGTCCGCATCGGGCGAGCAAAGGTCCGAGCACGACGATCGATGCTCGCATTGCCTCGAAGAGGTGCGCGGGGGCGACCGGATTGATCTGATCAGCTTCGGGGACATCGATCGACAACTCGTTCTCGGTCGGTCGATCGACCTGACATCCAAGGGCGTGGAGCAACTCACTCATCACCGTGACGTCGGTGATGTCGGGCACGTTGGTCAGGGTGTGACGACCGGTAGCGAGCAGACAGGCAGCCATCTCCTTGAGCACTGCGTTCTTGGCCCCGAGAGCCTGAACTTCGCCAACCAGGGCACCGGCTGGCTTCACCACAAGAGAACTCACCCTCTAAGTATTGCCGCTCCCAACGATGGCGAATGACTGGGTCAATGGCCCGAAACTCCCTTGCGGGCTACGCTGGGCACGTGCAGCCACCATCCAGGCCAGATCGCAATATCGCCCTCGAAATGATTCGTGTGACCGAGGCCGCCTCCATCGCCGCGGCGCGTTGGGCCGGGCGCGGCGACAAGAACGCAGCCGATGGTGCCGCGGTGGACGCGATGCGATTCGTCCTGGGCGCTGTGGCCATGGACGGCATCGTCGTGATCGGTGAAGGTGAGAAGGATTCCGCCCCGATGCTCTACAACGGTGAACACATCGGTGACGGTCGCCCGCCCCAGGTTGACATCGCCGTCGATCCCGTCGATGGCACCACCCTCACCGCGATGGGCCGTAACGGCGCACTTTCGGTGATTGCCCTGTCCGAACGGGGCACGATGTTCAACCCGGGACCCTGTGTCTACATGAAGAAGGTCGCCGTGGGACCGCGTGGCCGAGGGGCGGTCGACATCAACGCCTCGGCGACGGACAACCTCAATGAACTGTCCAAGCGTCTCAAGAAGCCGGTCCAAGAGCTCGGAGTCGTCATCCTCGACCGTCCGAGGCACGACGACCTCGTCGCCGAAGTTCGCGAAGCCGGGGCGAGAGTCCTGTCGATCTCCGATGGGGATGTCGCTGGCGCGATCGCCACGGGCTGGCCCGATTCGGGTGCGGACATCTTGTTCGGCATCGGTGGCACGCCCGAAGGAGTGATTGCCGCGGCTGCCTTGAAGGGACTCGGCGGCGAGATCCAAGGCGTGCTGCACGCTCGCAACGAAGAGGAGCGACTCCTGGCCGAAGCAATGGGTTATGACTTCAGTCGCGTACTCACCACCGACGACCTCGTCGCCAGTGACAACTGCTTCTTCTCCGCCACCGCGATCACCGACGGTGACTTCTTGCGTGGCGTGCGATTCTACGATTTCGGGGCGACCACGCAGTCGCTCGTCGTGCGATCGCGTTCGGGAACCGTGCGAACCATTGAGACGTTCCACCGCCACGACAAACTCCAAGAGTTCACCACCGCCGGCTTCTGATTCGAGTCTGCGACGCTGTTCAGTGTGAACATCTTGTATTGAAAACTCACGAGAGAGTGTGCGCCCGTAGACTGGCCCTGCCACCTATGAAACATGCTTCGCAACGCGCTGACGGATACCACTGCACCCGTGGAGTGATGACCACCTGGTGCCTTGCTCTCGACGTTGTAGTTGGATCTCGATAGTCCGTGAGTGAACTACCCCCCAACCAAACTCAGCGCGAACAGATCATTGAGGCCACCCTCGAGATTCTCCAAACCGAAGGGCCGGTGAACTTTCGCCTCCAGGCCCTCGCCGACAAGCTCGGCGTCACGATTCCCGCGCTCTATCGACATTTCAAGGACCGTAACGACATCGTGCGCTCGGCCTACGTTGAATCGTTCACCCGTGAGACCGAAGCCGCGGCCGCACTCGCGCAGTACTTGACCGAGGTCGAGTTCAGTGGCGAGACGCTCTTGCACCTCATGGTCGAACAGTTATCACAACTCAACAGCGAAAACTACAAGCGCCAGCGTCTGACCAGGATGGAGGCACTCGCTACGACCACCCAGGACGAGGCCTCCAAAAAGCAAGTCACCGATCTCTTGCACAAGATGCACCTCACCGCAACGGCCGCCTACGACTCGTGGCAGCGCCGTGGCGTCTTTCGACGTGAGTTCAATCCGGCGGCCTTTTCGATCGTCTCGCGCAGTCTCCTGGCCGGGATGATCGTCTGGGACATGGATGAATCCCTCGATGTACCAGTCGAGGACGTTCGCCAGGTCATCGAACACATTCTGCGCCAGTTCATCATCATCTGAGATACCCAGTCCCGGCACCCTTCAATGGTGCACCGACGCCAACCACGTGAATAGTTTCCCAAGTCCTTCTTACGCGATTCCCATTGCGCCAGATGCGCTCGAGGCGTAGTGTCCGCATAAGAGCCCCCGGGACTCCCGCGCCAAGGCGCCAGCATCACGGAGGATGTGGCCATGCGAGTCGCCAACCTATTAGCAGTCAAGGGCAGCGAAGTTGCCTCCATCTCTCAAGAGCGAAGCGTCACGGATGCGTTGGCGACACTCAAGGAACGCGGGATCGGGGCCCTCATCGTCACCGGACCGACTCCCCCACTGGTCGGGATCTTCAGCGAGCGAGACGTCGTACGAGCTCTCGCCGAACGAGGCGCCAGTGTGCTGGAGGCTTCAGTGGCCGACTTGATGTCGAGCGAAGTCACGGTCTGCAACGCTGAGACGACCGTTACCGAACTGATGGGTCTCATGACCGCACGACGGATTCGACACGTTCCGGTCGTGGCTGACGGGCACCTCATCGGGATGATCTCAATCGGTGACGTCGTCAAGGCTCGTCTGGACGAGCTCGAACACGAGAAGAAGGAACTCTTGGACTACGTCTCGTCCTGGTGACTAGCGGCTAGCTGAGCGAAGGCGCAGTTCTGCTCGCTCCAGCGCGGCGTGGGCCACCAGGTGTGACGCCGTGTCATGCTGATCGGCGCGCGTTGCTTCGTTCATCTTCGCTTCCGCGGCTTCCTTGGCGACCTGGGCCCGAGCAACATCGATATCGGTCGTCTTCTCGGCGACTCCCGCGAGGACCGTGGCGAGGGTCACCCCTTCGGAGCCGTCCGGGGACACTTGAAAGTAACCGCCATGAATCGCGAAGGCGATCTCCCCGTCGCTCGTCTCCACCCGAACCACTCCGGGAACGATGTCACCGACGGTCTCGGTGTGCTGAGGGAGTATCGTGAATTCGCCTTCCGAGGAGCGCGCGATGAGCGCGTTCGCCTCGCCCACCCACAGCGCCGACTCGGGCGTGACGATCTCGACCTTGAGTGTAGCCATGGCTAGTCTCGCTGCAGCTCGGCGGCTTTGCGCTCGACGTCAGCAGCCCCGCCGACGTTCAAGAAGGCCTGCTCGGGGTAGACGTCGAGGTCACCCTTGACCAGGTGTTCGAAGGACTCGATCGTCTCTTGCACCGGAACGTTGATGCCGTCGATACCGGTGAAGATCTTCGAGACGAACATCGGCTGGGAGAGGAAGCGCTGGATCTTTCTGGCGCGAGACACCGTGATCCGGTCCTCTTCTGACAGTTCGTCCAGTCCCAGGATCGCGATGATGTCCTGAAGCTCCTTGTAGCGCTGAAGGATCTGCTGGGTCTGTCGGGCCACCGCGTAGTGTCGATCACCCACGATCTCGGGAGCCAGGATGTTCGACGTCGAGGTCAGGGGGTCCACCGCGGGGTAGATGCCCAAGGCCGCAATCTGACGGCTCAACTCGGTGGTGGCGTCGAGGTGGGTGAACGTCGTGAACGGAGCAGGGTCCGTGTAGTCGTCGGCCGGCACGTAGACCGCCTGCAGCGACGTGATCGACCGACCACGCGTCGACGTGATTCGTTCCTGGAGTTCGCCCATCTCGTCAGCCAAGGTCGGCTGATAACCCACGGCGCTCGGCATACGTCCGAGCAGCGTCGAGACCTCGGACCCGGCCTGGACGAAACGAAAGATGTTGTCCACGAACAAGAGCACGTCCTGGTTCTTCACGTCTCGGAAGTACTCGGCCATCGTCAGTGCGGCCAGCGCGACGCGAAGTCGCACGCCCGGTGGTTCGTCCATCTGCCCATAGACCAGTGCGGTCTTCTCGATGACGCCAGATTCGCGCATCTCGAGCAGGAGGTCGGTGCCTTCACGGGTCCGTTCGCCGACTCCGGCGAAGACCGAGACACCCTCGTGCTGCTCGGCGACGCGACGGATCATCTCCATGATCAATACGGTCTTGCCCACGCCCGCACCGCCGAAGAGGCCGATCTTGCCACCTTGGACGTAGGGCGCCAAGAGGTCGATGACCTTGATCCCGGTCTCGAACATGGTGGCGCGCGGCTCGAGCTGGTCGAAAGCGGGCGCACTGCGGTGAATCTCCCAATGATCCTCGACCGGTCCGATGTTGTCGGTGTCGAGTGACTGGCCGATCACGTTAAAGACGTGGCCGAGCACGGCGTCACCGACGGGAACGGTGATCCCCCGGCCGGACTGACGCACGACAGCGCCGCGGACCAGTCCGTCGGTGGGCTTCATGCATACGCAACGAACGCGGCCCTCACCGATCTGCTGGGCGACCTCGCCCACGACGGTGATTGTCTCGCCGTCGATGACGATGTCCATCTCGACGGCATGATTGATCTCGGGCAACGAGTGCGGCGGGAACTCAACGTCCACGACGGGCCCGGCAATGGCGACCACGCGCCCGGTCTCTAGAGCGGTCTTGTCAGGAGCCAAGGTCATTGTTATCTCACTTTCTCGAGCGGAGCGCTTCAGCGCCGCTCACGATTTCCATGATTTCGGTGGTGATCGAGTCCTGGCGGGCTCGGTTCATGATTCGACTGAGGGTCTGTCCGAGCTCGTCGGCGTTGTCGGTCGCCGCGGCCATCGCACGCTGTTGACTCGTGTGAAACGACGCGGCTCCTTCGAGCAACGCTGAGAAGATCTCACTCTCCAGGGCTCGCGGGGCGAGATGGTAGAGCAGCTGCTCGACTTCGGGCTCGAATTCGGTGTATCCCTTGAGGGTGATCGGTCCCTGCTCCACGGGAACTTCAGGCATCGTCAACGGCAACAGTTGCTCGACTTGCACGGCCTGAGTGGCCGCTGAGAGGAAGCGGGTCGACACGAGCAGGACCTGCTGGGCTTCGCCGTCGATGAAGGGGGCCGCGACGACACTGGCCACCTGTCGCGCATCGGCGAACGTCGGACGGTCGGCGAAACCGACAAAACTCTGCTCCACGTCCATGCCACGGAATCGGAAGAAGGCACCGGCCTTCTTTCCTATACAGAAGAGGCGTACCGCCGTTCCGTCATTTCGCAGCTGGCGAATGAGTCGCTCGCCGGCTCGAAGGGCCGACGAGTTGTACGCGCCAGACAGACCTCGGTCGCCGGTGATGACCACCACGATCGCGGTCTCGACGTGTTCGGGCACCGCGAGCAGTTTGGCGGCTCCCGCGGGGTCGCCCAGGGCCGCTTCGACGATGATTCGCTTCATACCGTTGCGGTACGGGCGGTTCGCGGCGATGCGCGCTTGACTGCGCGCTATCTGGGATGCGGCAATGAGCTCCATTGCCTTGGTGATCTTGCGCGTGGCCTGCACCGACTTGATTCGACGGCGCAGAATTCTTTCCTGTCCACCGGCCATTGCTCCTCCTTTCGCGCTCGGTTAACTCGTTGAACTCAGTTGCTGGTGGCGAAGCCGTCGACGAAGGACTTCATCGCTGCATCCAGCTTGTCCGAGTCGGGCAACGTTCCCGCCGTTCGGATCTGACTCAACAGATCCTCGTGCTGGGCGCGAAAGGTCGTCAAGAGCTCGGACTCGAAGCGACGCACGTCCCCAACGGGAATCGTGTCGAGCCAACCCTTGGTGCCCGCGTAGATGACAATGCACTGCTCTTCGACGGGCACCGGGGCGTTCAAGCCCTGCTTGAGCAGTTCGGTCAAGCGGTAACCGCGGTCGAGTTGCTGCTGGGACGACTTGTCGAGTTCCGAACCGAAGGTCGCGAACGACTCGAGGTCGCGGAACTGAGCGAGGTCGATCTTGAGCGTACCGGCCACTGATTTCATAGCCTTGATCTGGGCCGCGCCGCCGACCCTCGAAACCGAGTTGCCAACGTTGATGGCGGGGCGAACACCCGAATAGAAGAGGTCGGACTCGAGGAAGACCTGCCCGTCGGTGATGGAAATCACGTTGGTCGGGATGTAGGCCGAGATGTCGCCGGCCTTGGTCTCGATGATGGGCAACGCAGTCAATGAACCACCGCCGCGGTCGTCACTCAACTTCGCAGCGCGCTCGAGGAGGCGACTGTGCAGGTAGAAGACATCACCGGGGTACGCTTCGCGACCTGGTGGACGGCGCAGCAGCAGCGAGATCTGGCGATAGGCCTCAGCCTGCTTGGACAAGTCGTCGTACACCACCAAGGCGTGTTCTCCCGAGTCCATCCACTCCTGGCCGATCGCGCAGCCGGCGTAGGGGGCGAGGAACTTGAACGGTGCGGGGTCCCCGGCAGAGGCGACCACGACCACGGTGTACTCCAGTGCGCCGAAGTCTTCGAGGGTCTTGACCGTCTGGGCGACCGACGAGTTCTTCTGGCCAATCGCCACGTAGATGCACTTGACGCCCTGACCCTTCTGATTCAAAATCGTGTCGACCGCCACGGTGGTCTTGCCGGTCTTACGGTCGCCGATGATGAGCTCACGCTGACCACGTCCGATGGGGGTCATGGCATCGATGGCCTTGATCCCGGTCTGGAGCGGCTCGCTGACTGGCTGTCGTCCCGTGATGCCGGGCGCCTGGATCTCCATTCTTCGCTGCTTGGCGTTGACCAGCGGTCCCTTGCCATCGATGGGTTCACCGAGTGCATTCACCACTCGACCCAGGAGGGCATCACCGACGGGCATCGACAAGATCCTGCCCGTGGCGCGAACGATCTGCTCCTCTTCGATCGTGTCGACCGAGCCGAGCACCACCGCACCGATGGTCTCCTCATCGAGGTTCATGGCGAGACCGAGGGTTCCGTCTTCGAACTCCAAGAGTTCGTTCACCTTCGCTGACGGCAGGCCCGAGACGCGCGCGATGCCGTCACCGACCTCGACGATGCGCCCTACCTGCTCGGCACCCACGGCCGGGTTGAATTCAGTGACGTGCTTACGCAGCGCCTCAGTGATCTCGCTGGCACTAATGGTGAGCTCAGTCATCACAGCTTCCTTTTCCTTAGTCGATTCGATTCATTGCGGATTCGTACAAACGTCCCGAGGTCACGGCATCGCGAAGCGCGCCGAGGCGACCGCGAGTCGTGGCGTCGAGACGAAGATCGCCGACCTCGACCAAGACGCCACCGAGCAGCGCCGGTTCTTCGGCAATCTGGAGTTCGACGCTCTTGCCCGTCAGGGTCTCCAACGAAGCCACCAGCTGGGACTGGCTGGCGGCGTCGAGAGTTCGCGCGGTGTGCACTCGTGCGATTCGCCAGTCGCGTGCCTGGGCTACGTAGTCCACGAGGAAGTCGAGCGTACCCACCACGTCTCGCGGGCGTCCTCCCTCGATGACGAAACGCGAGAGAGAAAGGGTGATCGCACTGACTTTTCCGCTCAGCAGCGCGACGACCGTGGACGTACGCGACTCGAGTGGCGCATCGCGGTCCAGGAGAAGTCGGCGTAACTCGAGGTTCCCCTCGATGGTTCGAGCCCAGCTGAACAGCTCCTCTTCAACACGCGCGAAGTACGACGTATCCACCTCGTCGAGCAGGGCGTCGGCGAATCCCGCCACTCGACGCCGCGCGGCCAACAGGCCGAGGCTCGCGAGGCTGAACGCTCCGGTCTCGCGCAGCTCGTTGGCCGCGAATGCCAATTCTGCGAAGGAGCGCGGGACGTCTTGTGCGGGCACCGCCACCGCCGCGTAGACGGCTATCTGGAGGGTCGCCGCATGGACCTTGCCTTCGAGGAGCTCTTTGAGCACTTGACCGCGGGCGCCTCCGGCGATGGACGTATCGGTCAAGACGGCGCGCAAGTCGGCGCGCCCGAGGACCGTCTGCTCGATCGACGCGAGGTCGCTCGACACCGCGGCGAGGGCGGCCGAGTCCAGCGCACCCAGTGTTGCGGCGGCGAATCCTTCGAGCTTGGGGAGCATGACTAGCGGCTCGTTCCCTTATTGGCCTCAGCATTGAGCGCGGCGACGGCCTCGCGTACCAGGTCTTGATGGGAGTTCTGGTCGACCTCACGTCCGACGATCTTGGTCACGAGGTCAAAGACGATCTCGCCGATCCTGGCCGACGCCTCATCGATGGCTCGTTGGCGCGCCGTGGCGACCTCACCACTCGCGGAAGAGACGATCCGGTCGTACTCGACCTGGGCTCGGCCCGCGGCCTCGGCCTTCACCTGATCCGAGGTCGTCTGGGCGAAGGCCACGATCTCTCGAGCCTGGTCGCGGGCCTGAGCGAGGACCTTGGCCCGCTCGTCATCGGCGGCGGCGGCCTCCGCGCGAGCCAGATCTGCGGCCTCGAGGGATGCGCGAATCTTGGCCTGGCGTCCTTCCATGGCCTTGTTGAGGGGCGGCAGGATGTATTTGGTCACAACCAGCAAGATCACCAGCACGACGAGCAGTTCTACGAAGAACGTGCCATTGGGCAGGAGAAAAATAGAAACGGCAATCATCTCAGAAGACCTTCTTCACTAGGGAACCTCAACGATGTCGAGTCGAGGATCGACCCGACATCGTCAGAACTACTGCGCCTTGAATACGTAGACGAACACGACCATGAACAACAGGTTGATGAAGTACATGGCTTCCACCAGTCCGACCGTCAAGAAGAAGTACTGACGCGCCTTGTTCTCAATCTCGGGCTGGCGGGCGATCGCCGCAATGGTCTGGCTTCCGGCCAGACCGTCACCGATTGCCGCACCGATAGCACCGCCGCCGAGGGCGAGACCGCCACCGACGAGGGCACCCGCGATGCGTACCGCAGACGCCACCGTGTCTGTATTTGCCATTGTTTCATTCCTCCTGGGTTGGTTTAGTGTGAGGGCTCGAGCGCGACGTCGTGCGTCTCTTCATGGCTGGTCGCCATTCCGAAGTACAAGATCGTCAGCAGCATGAAGATGAAGGCCTGAATCGCTCCGAGCAGACCGGTATCGAAGAGCTTCCATGCGATTTCGAAGGGTGGACTTACGTAGATCGGCAACAACGTGGTCAGCACCACGACGAAGAGCCCGCCCGAGAACAGGTTGCCGAAGAGTCGGAAGGTCAAGGTGATCGGCTTGGTGATCTCCTCGACGACGTTGATCGGAGCCAGCGCCGCGTACGGCTGGAAGAAGTGCTTGAAGTAGCCCTTGATTCCGCGGGCCCTGAACGACTCGACGTGAACCCATGAGATGACGAGCAACGCCATGGCGAGCGGAAGGTTCACGTCACCGGTCGGCGCGGGAAAGATCGGACCAGAGACTCCCGGGTGCATTGCTGAGGGAATGAAGTCGATCCAGTTGCAGATCAAGATGAAGAGGAAGAGGGTCACGCCGATCGGCACGTATCGGCGGCCCTTGGGACCGATCGCCGCCAGTGCGAGTTCGGTGACCTGTTCATAGAGGACCTCCCAGAACAACTGCAGTTTGCCGGGTACCCCATCGGTCACCTTCGCGCGCATGCGAAAGGCCAGGAAGAAGAAGATCGCCGCGGCGAGCAGGGTCGACATGACGATGTCGCCGTCGATGGTGAGTCCGAACACGCGAAACGTCGGGTGTACCCCGACCGTGATCACCTTCGCGGCGTACAGCGTCCTCACTCGATTCCTCCCTGGCCCGACACCACGCGGAACACGTTGATGACGAACACAATCTGATAAAGCACAAGCCCTGACACAATACCGATTCCGAGAGGGCCGTTCAGGAAGAGCACACCAATGATGACTACGGTGAGCACCGCGAGACGTCCCGTGGTGCGCCCGCCGAGCTGGCGTCGCACGGCCTTGGAACTCTGTTCACCCTGCAGTTCGACTCGCGCGGCCTGATGATCGAGGAATCGCAGATTCAAGATCGCCAGACCCACCCCGATTGCCACACCCAGTGCACCAAGGGGGGGAGCCACGAACAGCGCCACGACGAAGCCCACGAAACCCACGATGAGGGCCGAAATTACGGTTCGGCGCAGTAACTGGGGAAGTGTGTTTACCGGGAGGTTTTCTAGCACGTGCATTGGGTTTCTAAAGGAAACGCCGGACTTGCTTGACAACGCTCACCACGGCGGCGACCGTCCCTAACACTATCCCCAAAATCAAACCCGCCGGAGCGCTACCCAACGTCCGGTCGACCCAGATACCCAGAAACACTCCCAACGCTTCGATGATGGCGACCGACATCCCCATCGCGGCGAACGCGGCGAGGCCGGGCAGGTCTTTTTCAAATTGTTTTGCCTGTTCAGCGGAGTCCTCCGATGCCGGCTCCCCTGGGGCGTCGCTCATGAGTGGACGTTCTCATCGGTGCTTTCAGAGACTTCTGATCCACCGAGCAGACGGTTCACCAGGGGGTTGAACCACGTGAATAGCCCGATGATCAGTACCGCCACGCCGAAGGGGATGAACACGTTGACTTGGGTGACGAAGATCGGGAAGAGGACGAAGCCGCACAGCAGGGCGGTCCAGAGCCACAAGATGATGACGGTTCGACGATGGCCGTGGCCCAAGCGCATCAGACGGTGGTGGATGTGATTCTTGTCAGGCGTATGAAATCCCTGACCAGAGGCAGTTCGCCGGACGAAGGCCCACACGGCGTCGATGAGGGGGACCCCGAGAATGAAGACGGGTATGAACAGCGGCGCGAAGAAGAAGAAGGTCACACCACTCGCCGGAGGCGTTCGACCACCGATCACCATGGTCGAGGCGCTCATCAAGAGTCCGAGCATCAGCGCTCCGGCGTCTCCCATGAACAACTTGGCCGGATAGAAGTTGTCGCGCAAGAAACCCAGGCATATTCCACAGGTCAGCGCCGCGATGAGCGGGCCGACATT
The DNA here is from genome assembly GCA_013044405.1 of Acidimicrobiaceae bacterium. Lineage (GTDB taxonomy): Bacteria > Actinomycetota > Acidimicrobiia > Acidimicrobiales > RAAP-2 > RAAP-2. The sequence goes on from JABEUR010000023.1 coordinate 18,192, forward strand.
GGTCACCGGCAGCAGTCCCAGGTCCTCGAGGCGCAGCCCGTACACGCACAGGGTGCCCGAAGCAATGGCGACGATCCCGCCGGCGAGACCATCGAGGCCGTCGATGAGATTGACGGCATTGGAGAGCGCGAATACCCATATCGCGGTGACGATTGGCAGAATCGAGGGACCCAAGACGACGAATCCCGCGAATGGCAGTTTGAACTGGTACATCGTGCAACCGCTGAAGTACAAGATGGTGGCCGCCAGCACCTGACCGGCTACTTTGGCCGGAGCACTCATCTCACGAAAGTCGTCGACGACACCGACCACGAAGATGACCCCGGTGGCGAGCAGCACTCCGAACATCTCGTGTGAAGAGGTGATCACGGAGCGAAGTGTGGGTACCGCCAGCGCGAACATCAGGGCTACGCAGAAGCCGACCAGCATCGCCGCTCCACCACCGTACGGGGTGACCTTCTGGTGCACCTTTCGGTCATCGGGCTGTGCGGTGTAGCCAACTCGTAGCGAGATCGCCCGAGCCGGAAGGTTGGCCACCAACGTCACGAGGGCTCCGACGAGCATCACGAGGACGTAGGCGACGATGTTGGCCATTGACTACTTCGTGAAGTTGCGATACGGATTGAATTGGTCGCACATCGTGGCGACCCGCGAACGCACGTCCTTGATCGCACTCTCGTCGTCGCGCTGTCGTAAGGCGCGACTCATCAACTGGGCGATGTCGACGAACTGCTCTTCCTTCATCCCAGCCGTGGTCTGGGCCGCGCTCCCCACTCGAAGACCCGACGTGACGAAGGGACTTCGCGGGTCATCGGGAATCTGATTTCTGTTGGTGGTTATGCCAGCGAGGTCCAGTACCTCTTGAGCCACTTTGCCCGTTAGTTCTGCGTCGAAGTCGCGAAGGTCGAGAACGACCATATGGTTTTCGGTGCCGCCCGAGACGATGCGAAAGCCCTCGGCAGCGAGCGCTTTGGCAAACGCCTGCGCGTTGTTCACGATCTGACGTGCGTACTGCGAGAACGCCGGTTGGCTCGCCTCGTTGAACGCGACCGCCTTCGCTGCGATCGAGTGCTCCAGGGGACCGCCCTGCTGACCGGGGAAGACTGCCATATCGATCTTCTTGGCGTGTTGCTCTCGGCACAGGATCGCTCCCCCACGAGGACCACGCAAGGTCTTGTGCGTGGTGAACGCCACGACGTCGGCGAAGGGAACCGGATTGGGATGAACGCCACCAGCGATGAGTCCGGCAACATGCGCTGAGTCGAACATGAGCAGCGCCCCCACTTCGTCAGCGATCTCACGAAAGGGCTGGGGGTCGATGAGCTGTGAGTACGCCGTGGCACCGGCGACGATGAGCTTCGGGCGGTGGCGCACGGCCAGATCACGGACGTTCTCGAAGTCAATGAACTCGCCCGGGTGCTCGGTGACATCGGATCGTGGTGTGACACCGTAGGAGACGAAGTTCCAGAACTTCGAAGTGATCGAAGCCGGCGAGCCGTGGGTGAGGTGACCGCCCTGGTCGAGTCGCATCGCCAAGATCGTGTCACCTGGATCGAGCAACGCTTGGTACACCGCGACGTTGGCGTTGGCCCCGCTGTGGGGTTGAACATTGGCGTGCTCGGCGCCAAAAAGCATCGTCAGACGTCGCCGGGCGAGGTCCTCGACTTCATCGACGATCTGGTTGCCTCCGTAGTAGCGACGCCCCGGATATCCCTCGGCGTACTTGTTGGTCAGGATGGAACCAGTGGCCGCCATCACGGCGGGTGAAGCGAAGTTCTCACTCGCGATCAGCTGCAAGGTGGTGGTCTGGCGGTCCCACTCGCGCGCGAGCAGGGACTTCAACTCCTCGTCGTTCGTTATCCACGCATCAAATGGTGAAGAACCCATGTACGGTCACCTTTCCTCCTCGACATTGCGTTCGTCGAGCGCGTGCAGTTTCGCGATTCGGCCCACGTGACGGCCTTCGCCGGGAATCGCGTTCAGCCAGGCTTCAAGCGCATCGAGCGCAACGGGCGCACCGATGAGACGCGCACCCAGGCAGAGCACGTTGGCGTGGTTGTGCTCGCGCGCGAGGCGCGCGGAGGTGACGTCATGTACAACAGCGGCGCGAACTCCGGCGACCTTGTTGGCCGCGATCGATATTCCGATACCCGTTCCGCACACCACCACCCCCAACTCGGCGCGCCGTGACGCCACCGCGTTTCCAACCGCAGCACCGAAGTCCGGATAATCGACGGAATCGACGGAATTGTCGGTGCCCAGATCAATGACGTCGTGTCCCCACGACTCCAGTGTCGTAGCCAAGAGGTCCTTGAGGTCAAATCCGGCGTGGTCAGAACCCATGGCGATTCGCATCGTCTCCACCCTACCGGAGCGATGACCCGTTTCCGTGAGGAGATCGGTGTTCGCGTACGACGAGCGTCTCGTGCTGCGCCGTCTAGACACATCTCGTCACCGACCTTGACACTTTGAGCAACATTCGAGGCGTAACTAGTATCGGGCCATGAAGCAAGTACTGCTGGCACCCGCCTTGCGCTCGACCTTGGACGTTGCATCCGAGCAGTTCGCCAAGAACCGAACCGACATGCTCGAGCAGTTGGGTGTCATTGACAACTTGCTCGACGAGGCCGAGGCCGGTGGCGGTCAAAAGGCGATGGACCGGCTGCGTTCGCGCGGAAAGTTACCAGTGCGCGAGCGCATCGCGATGGTGCTCGACCCCGACTCGCCATTCCTGGAGATCTCCGCGCTGGCGGGCTATGACTCGGACTACACCATGGGTGGCGGAATGATTGTCGGCATCGGGGTGATAGCGGGAATCGAGTGCGTCGTCATGGCCAACGACCCCACGGTATTAGGTGGCGCGCTCACCGCATATTCGGCCAAGAAGTGGGCTCGCGCACTCGAGATTGCCCGTGACAACCGAATCCCGTACGTCAGTTTCGTCGAGTCCGCCGGTGCGGACCTGCGGGTGGGTAGCGGCGGCGGCGGGCGGATGCACACCGGTCACTTCGCCGAAAGTGGCCGGTTCTTCTATGACCTGATTGAACTGTCAAAGATGCGCGTGCCCACGGTGTGCGTGGTCTTCGGCTCCTCAACGGCCGGTGGTGCCTATCAACCCGGTCTGTCGGACTACAACATCGTCGTGAAGAACCAGTCCAAGGTCTTCCTCGCCGGCCCCCCATTGGTGAAGATGGCCACCGGCGAAGAGTCGGACGACGAGACCTTGGGCGGTGCTCAGCTCCACGCTGAGGTCTCAGGTCTCGGTGACTACTTCGCCGAAGACGAGATGGACGCCATTCGAATGTGTCGTGAGGTTGTCTCTCATCTCAATTGGCGCAAACACGGTCCTGGCGCGAACCCCGTCCACGATTCGCCGATCTACGACCCCGAAGAGCTGCTCGGCATCGTCAGCCGCGACCTTCGCCAACCCGTCGACGTTCGAGACGTCATCGCTCGAGTCGTGGACGGATCGAGGTTCGAGGAGTTCAAGGCGCGATACGGCAACACCATGATCTGTGGGTGGGCCAGCATCGATGGCTACCCCGTGGGCATACTGGGCAACAACGGCGTCATCTACCCCCGGGCCGCCGAGAAGGCCGGACAGTTCATCCAGCTCTGCAATCAGATCGACGTGCCCCTGGTGTTCATCCAGAACATCACCGGATACATGGTTGGCAAGGACGCCGAAGCCGACGGGATCATCAAGAAGGGGTCCCAGATGCTCAATGCGGTCACCAATTCAACGGTTCCCCACCTCACGTTGATCGTCGGTTCCTCATACGGCGCAGGAACCTATGGGATGTCGGGGCGCGCCTTTGGGAATCGGTTCACGTTCTTGTGGCCCACCGCCAAGATTGCCGTCATGGGTCCCAAGCAGATCGCCGGTGTCATGTCCCAGGTGCGTCGTGGGCAAGCTGCCAGGAAGGGCCTCGAGTTTGATGAGGAGGAGGATCGAAAAATAGTCGAGATGGTCGAGGAGGCCCAGGAGAAGGGTTCGCTCGCCCTCGCCGCCACCGGCGCGATCAGTGATGACGGGATCATTGATCCGCGTGATACGCGAACCGTATTGAGCTTGTGCCTGTCGGTCGTGCGCACCAGACCCATCGAGGGCGCGACCAGCTACGGCGTGTTTCGCCTATGACGTTCTCCAGTGTGCTCATCGCCAACCGCGGCGAGATCGCCCGGCGGATCATTCGCGGAGCCCACGCCATGGGAATCCGCTGCGTTTGCGTCTTCGTCGACGCCGACGCCGACGCGCCCTACGTGCTCGAGGCCGACGAGTCGGTCCGTCTCGAAACCGGCTACCTCGACGGCGAAGCCATCATCAGTGCCGCTAAGCGGTGTGGGGCCCAAGCGGTCCACCCCGGTTACGGCTACCTCTCAGAGAACGCCGACTTCGCTCGGCGCGTCGAAGAGGCGGGTCTGGTTTGGGTCGGACCATCACCACAGGTCATCTCGGCAATGGGCGACAAGTTGGCCGCCAAGCAGCTCGCGCTTGACGCCGGTGTCGCGGTCCTGGCATCGAGTGAGCGGCCCGAGGACGCCGACTCCATTGGCTATCCGTTGATGATCAAAGCCGCCGCTGGGGGCGGCGGCAAGGGGATGCGAATCGTCAACGACGTCTCTCAGCTCGATGAGTCGATCAACGCGGCTCGACGCGAGGCACTGAGTGGATTCGGAGACGACCGGGTCTTCCTCGAACACTACGTGGCCAATTCACGCCACATCGAGGTCCAGATTCTCGGCGACCACTTCGGTAACCTCGTTCACCTCGGCGAGCGCGAATGCTCCATTCAGCGACGCCATCAGAAGCTGATCGAGGAGTCGCCATCGCCCGTGGTCGACTCGACGATGCGCGAAGCCATGGGCCACGCGGCGCTCACGCTGGCGCGAGCCATTGGCTATCAGTCGGCGGGCACGGTGGAGTTCCTCGTCGACGACGACTCTCGAGATTTTTACTTCCTCGAAGTCAACACCCGACTCCAGGTGGAGCATCCGGTCACCGAGGAAGTGACCGGCATCGACCTCGTGCGCGAGCAGTTTCGCATCGCCGCCGGAGCGCCCCTCGGCTACGTTCAGTCCGACATCAGCTTCTCGGGATGGGCGATCGAAGCGAGGCTCTGTGCCGAGGACCCGGCTGCCGGTTTCCTCCCCGCCACCGGGACGATCGCGGCCTTCGATATGGCGCCTTCACCGGTCGTTCGACTCGAGTCAGGCGTTGGGGCAGGTTCGGTGATCGGTGTCGCCTTCGATCCGATGCTGGCCAAGGTCATTGCCTACGCGCCAACGCGAAGCGAAGCGGCCGCGAAACTCGCTCTGGCCCTCGAAGGCATGCACCTAGGAGGAGTGGTCACCAATCGCGACTTCCTGGCCGCCACCCTTCGCCATCAGCACTTTCTCGCCGGTGCAACCACGACCGCCTTCATCGATCACTCCAATCCTGCACGGACCTTGGTGCTGAGCGTCGAAGAGTTCGACTTCGTCACCGCCGCGGCGGCGCTCTGGCTCCAGGGGGAGAATCGGGCGCGAGCCACGGTGCTGGGCAACCTACCCAGTGGGTGGCGAAACGCACGTCTGCCGCACCAGAGCGTGGAGCTTCGCCACAACGGAGAGCGACACGAGGTGCGCTACCGCGCCCGACGCGATGGATCCTTCATGGTCGGTTCGGACAACGTCGCCATCGTCCACCGCTGGAGTGGCCGGGAGATCGACCTCGAGGTCAACGGGGCACGAGCCGTGGTTCGCATCACGCGCCTGAACGACGTGCTCCTCGTCCAGAGCCGTCGAGGAACCGTCACGTTCGCGTTGACACCGCGCTTCGCTCCCCCCGAGTCGGACCCCGTCCTTGGAGGACTCAACGCACCCATGCCCGGAGTGATCATCGACGTCCGCGTTGCGCCCGGGCAGACGGTTTCGGCCGGGGAGACCCTCATGGTCATGGAGGCAATGAAGATGGAGCACGTGATCAGTGCGCCGGGTGATGGCGTGGTGGTTGAAGTCTTCGTGAGCGCGGGCGAGCAAGTCGAGAATGGAGCAACCCTCTTGAGCGTTGAGCAACCAGGACTGAACGGAGAATGACGTGACCCTACCCATTCGTATTGCGAACTGTTCGGGCTTTTATGGTGACCGCATCTCGGCGGCTTACGAGATGGTCAACGACGGACCGATCGACGTGCTGACCGGCGACTGGCTCGCCGAACTCACGATGCTGATCCTCGCTCGCACCCAAGCGAAGCATCCCGGCGGCGGTTACGCGCGCAGCTTCCTCACCCAGATGGAACAGGTCATGGGAACGTGCCTCGAGCGCGGCATCAAGGTGGTCTCGAACGCCGGCGGGCTCGACCCCGACCACTGTGCCGAGGCCGTCTACCAGATCGGTGAGAAGTTGGGCCTCTCACCAAAGATCGCCTACGTCAGCGGAGACAATCTCATGGGCCGCCTCGAGGAACTGCGCTCTTCGGGCGTGGACCTGGCGCACTTCGAGACCGGCGAACCCGTCGGAGACCTATCGCGATTCATCACCGCCAACGCGTACCTCGGATGTTTTGGCATCGTCGAGGCGCTCTCGCAGGGAGCCGACATCGTCATCACGGGTCGCGTCACGGATGCGGCCGTCGTCTGCGGACCGGCGGCCTGGCATCACGGCTGGGCCCGTGACGACTGGGATGCGCTCGCGGGCGCCGTGGTCGCCGGACACGTGATCGAATGCGGAGCACAGGTAAGTGGTGGCAACTACTCGTTCTTCACCGAGGTCCAAGGTATGACCCGGGTCGGTTTTCCTTGGGTCGAGGTCGCCCAGGACGGCTCGTCCATTGTCGGCAAGCACGATGGCACGGGAGGCGAAGTCTCCATCGGGACGGTTACCTCACAGCTTCTCTACGAGATTGCCACCCCGACGTATCTTGGCCCCGACGTGTCAGCGCGATTCGACACCGTGCACCTAGAACAGGTTGCGACCGACCGGGTGAGGATCAGCGGCACCAAGGGCGAACCGCCGCCTACGACCCTGAAGGTGGCGATGAACGAAGTCGGGGGTTACCGCAAGGATCTCAACGTCGCCTTGACCGGTCTGGACATCGAGAAGAAGGCCGAACTGGTCGAAGCAGCCTTCTGGCTCGCCTGCCCCTTCGGGCCCGAGGACTTCGACAGCGTCAAAACGCGAGTGATCAGAACCGACAAGCTCGACCCGCCAACGAACGAAGAGGCAGTCGCGCTTTGGCGCATCACCCTCAAGGACCGTGACGAACGAAAGGTGGGCCGCGCGCTCGCCAACGCCGTGGTCGAGATAGCCCTCGCCACCATCCCGGGTTATTTCAACGTCGGCGCAAGTCCGGGACCGGGCGCCCCCTTCGGCGTCTATCGACCGGCCCTGGTTCCGGCCGAACTCGTCCCCCAGTACGTCACCCTGCTCTCTGGCGAACGAACCGTCGTCGACTCGGTGGCTCCTCGCGCGCACGTCGTGGTGGTGGGCGATGACGGACCTCGGGTACCACTCGCGTCAGGCCCGACCACGAGAGCGCCACTCGGACGACTCTTCGGGACACGATCGGGCGACAAGGGGGGTAACGCCAATCTCGGCATCTTCGCACGAAGTGACGAGGCGTGGGCGTGGCTCGACGATTTCCTCACGGTCGAACGACTTCGCGAACTTCTCCCCGAAACCGCGGCCCTGGCGATCGAGCGCCACCGCCTCGGCGCCATTCGATCGCTCAACTTCCTGATTCACGATCTTCTTGAAGAGGGGGTCGCCGCATCCTCTCGTCAGGACGCACAGGCCAAGGGGCTGGGTGAGTGGCTGCGCAGTCGCTACGTCGAGCTACCCGTTTCGTTGCTCGAGGCGTCATGAGCGAGCTCGACGAACTGCGCACAGATCTGATCGACGAGCAGCGCAGCCTCGACGCGCTCGTCGCGCACATCGACGAGCGCCAGTGGCGCCTCGACACGCCGAGTCCGGGATGGAACGTTGCGGACCAGATCGGGCACCTCGCCTATTTCGACGAGGCGGCCCGGACCGCGATCTTGAGTCCGCAACGGTTTCGCGCCAGTGTTGGCGAACTCTTCGAGGGCGCTCGCCACAAGGGTCTGGACGCCTTCACCCTCGAGACCTTTCGCGCGATGACCTCCGAGCAGTTGTTGGCGACCTGGCGCGAGAACCGGCGCGGCCTCGCCGAAGCGGCCCACGGTCTGAGCGAGGCGACTCGGGTGGACTGGTATGGACCCTCCATGGGTGCGAAGTCCTTTTTGACTGCGCGCCTGATGGAGACGTGGGCCCACGGTACCGACGTCGCCGACGCACTGGGCCTGCACCTCACGCCGAGCGACCGCCTTCGCCACATCGCGCAGTTGGGCTTCATCACGAGGAAGTGGTCGTACCAGATACGCGGCGAAGAGGTGCCCGATGGGCGCGTGCGAGTGAGCCTGAGCGGACCATCGGGAACGCAGTGGACCTGGGGCGAAGAGAATGCCGACGACGAGGTTCGCGGCGATGTCGAGGACTTCTGTCTGGTGGTGACCCAACGCCGTCACCTGGACGACACGGATTTAGAGGTGGGCGAGCTCGCCAGGCACTGGCTGGTGCGAGCCCAGGCCTTCGCGGGCGCACCGAGCGAGGGACCCCCGGCGAAAGGTCGACATGGCACTCCTTGAGAGCAGCTTCGAGCACGGCGTGATGACGGTCACGCTCAACGACGTCGAACGACGCAATGCACTGAGCCGAGCCCTGATCGAAGAGCTCATCGACCTCATCGATCTCATCGATGCCCGAGGCGACGTGCGAGTCGCCGTTCTGACCAATCGCGGAAGTGTCTTTTGCGCGGGCGCCAATCTCAGCGAGTTCTCCACCAAGGGTTCGGCGACCAACAACCGAACCATCGAACTGAGCCAACTGTTGATGCGCTTTCGCGAGTCACCAAAGCCGTGGGTCGGCAGGATCGACGGCCACTGCATGGGTGGAGGCGTGGGTCTGGCGGCGGTGATGGACATCTCGATCGCCAGTACCGCGTCCAAATTCGCCTTCAGCGAAGTGCGCCTCGGTGTAGCCCCCGCCGTGATCTCGGTGGTGGTGCTCCCGAAGCTGCGCGTCGCCGATGCCCAGATGCGAATGCTGCGAGGCGACCGCTTCAGCGCTGCGCAAGCCGCCGACATGGGTCTGATCAACCTTGCACTCGAGGCGAGCGATCTCGACGCCGTCCTCCAAGAGATCGTGCATGACCTCATTTCGGGTGCACCCGAAGCCCTGGCCGTGACCAAGCAACTCATGATGCGGGTGCCGGCAATGGGCACTGACGACGCGTTCGCCTGGACTGCTGAGATCTCGGCTGAGCGATTCGCCAGTGACGAGGCCCGCGAAGGTATGGCGGCATTCTTCGAGAAGCGGCCCGCTCGCTGGGTCGGGCGAACACCCCAAGCCGGAGACTGACGATCGTCCTTCGCCCAGAGCGCAGGACGGATCGAACCAGGTCGCGCCCAGGGTCGCTGACTCAAGCCAGCGCGTCGCGAATGGACTCGCCATCGATGGCCCCGATACGAAGGATCCGCCAACTCTCGCTGGTGACGTCGACGACCGTGGAGACTCGAGCGTCTCGCTCGCCGGCGTCGAGTACACCGCCCAGGAGTGGCGAGTCGGCGAAGATCTCGAGGACCTGCTGGGCACGCTGACAGGGTGGTTCGCCGTGACGATTCGCACTCGTCACCGCCAAGGGACCTCCGCGCACCAGTAGTTCGCGCAACATTGCCAGATCCGGTATTCGAAATCCAACGGAGGAGGAGTCACTCGCGATACTTCGAGCCAGCTGATCGGGCGTTGGAACGACGATGGTCAAAGCACCGGGCCAGAACCTCGACGCCAGGCGTTGCGCTCGCGCGGGCCAGTCGACCCCCAGGGCGACGATCTGCTCAATCGAGTCGACCAGTACGGGTAGGGCTAGGGACTTCGGGCGGCCCTTCAGAACGAAGAGGCCCTCGATACCCTCGCGAGCATCGACTCTGGCCGCCACTCCATAGACGGTGTCGGTCGGCACCGCAATGACTCGACCTTGGGCGAGCTCGATAAGCGCCTCTTGGAGGTCCAACACTCTCAACACCGTCGAGCCACCAGGATCCTCGCATGACCCGAGAGGTCCTCCAGGTCGCTTACCTGGCCCAGTCGCGCCTCGTGGGCCAGTTCGAGCACCGCCGCACGCTGATCTCGTCCGTGTTCGACCACTAGCGATCCACCTACTGCGAGCCACGCCGGCGCTTGGAGGATGATCGTCTCGAGATCGGCCAGACCCTCGACGCCCCGAGAACTTTGGGCCACGAGTGCTCGACGGGGCTCGTACTTGAGTACTTCGTCGAGCGTTTCGAACTCCTCGACGCCAACGTAGGGCGGATTGGCGACGATGAGGTCGAAGCTGGCGCGTAGTGACTCATCGAGTGCGTCGAACCACGAAGACTGCACGAAGGAGACCGACCCCAGTCCATGCTTGACGGCGTTCATCTCGGCGACGTTCAACGCTTCGCGCGACGCATCGACGGCGATCAACGCAACGGACGAACCGACACGCTGCGACTCCTGCAAGAGTGCCAGACCGATGGCCCCGGAGCCGCATCCGAGATCGACCACGAGCGATGGTTCGGGCCCGAGGGCACGTAACTCGCCCAGTGCGACGCTGACGAGCTCTTCGGTCTCGGGCCGCGGGATGAGCACCCGCGGATCCAAGTCGAGATCGAGTCCGCGAAAGGGCCAGTGGCCAATCACGTACTGCAATGGTTCACCGTCGAGACGTCGCCGCGCCGCGAGTCGCAACGATCGAATCGAGTCGCTGTCGGCCCCGGTCATGAACTCCTCGACGAGCCAGCGGGCCTCGCGGCGATTGAGACCTTCGCCGATGAGCTCGGCGATGAGGTAGGAGTTAACGCCCGTCACTCTCGGCCAGTTGCCGGGCCCGCTTCTCGGCGAGCAGCGCGTCGACATAGGGATCGAGACTTCCAGCGAGCACCGAGTCCAGGGTGTACGTCGTGAGATTGACTCGATGATCGGTGACCCGATTCTCCTTGAAGTTATAGGTGCGGATCTTCTCGCTGCGTCCTCCACTACCCAACTGCGAGCGCTTCAAGTCGCCCAGTTCGCTGGCCTGGGCGTCTTGGGCCGCCTTGAGCAGACGCGAACGTAGGACGATGAGTGCTTTGGCGCGATTCTGAATCTGGCTCTTCTCGTCTTGCATCGAGACGACGATCCCGGTGGGCAGGTGGGTGATACGAACTGCTGAGTCGGTCGTGTTGACGCTCTGTCCACCGGGTCCCGACGATCGGTAGACGTCGATCTTGAGATCGCTCGGATTGATGTCGACGTCCACTTCTTCGGCTTCGGGTAGTACCGAGACGGTTGCGGAGGACGTGTGGACACGACCTTTGGCCTCAGTGACCGGGACGCGTTGGACGCGATGCACGCCGGCCTCATGCTCCAATCGGGCCCAGGCGTCCTCCCCTTTGATCAGGTATATGGCCTCGTCGAGTCCCCCCTGTTCGGATTCGCGTTCCTCGATCACTTCGAGTTTCCACCCGCGTAGTGCGCTATAGCGCCGGTACATCTCGGCGAGGTCACCGGCGAAGAGGTTGGCCTCTTCGCCGCCTTCGGCCCCACGGATCTCGAGGATGACGCTGCGCCCCTCGTTGGGATCGCGAGGCAGGAGGAGGGTCTCGAGGTTCAACTCAAGCTCGGGGATCTTCGCTTCGGCGGCGTTCATCTCATCACGCCACAGCTCGCGATCGTCTCCGCTCGACTCGTTGAACATCTCGCGGGCGGTGAAGAAGTCCTCTTGGACGGCCTTGAGGTCATTCCATGCGTTGTTGATCTCGGCCAACTCCTTGTGACGCCGCGAGAGATCACGCAGCCTGGTGAGGTCGCTGGCCACGTCGGGCTCGGCCAGAGCCGATTCCACGGCACGCAACTCGTCACGCAGTGCGTTGAGGGTCTCGTCGATGGAGCGCACGAACAGTTGGGGCGCTCGGGGCCTTACGCCCTAGGAGCGCGCGCCTTGGTCTTTTGTGCGTAACGACGCTGGAAGCGTTCGACGCGACCACCAGTATCGACCAGCTTCTGCTTGCCGGTGAAGAACGGGTGGCACTCGTTGCACAGTTCCACGGTGATGGCGTTCTTGGTCGACTCGGTCGTGAAGGTGTTGCCGCACGAGCAGCGCACGGACGCTTCGCCGTACTTGGGGTGAATATCTGGCTTCATGAGTGCTCCTTGTTGCGAAGAGAGAGTTTACAGGATAATCAGCTGGTCGGTGCCGGACCTCGACCGATCTCGGCCAGGAACTCGTCATTTGAGCGGGTGGACTTGAGTTTGTCGATCAGCAGCTCGAGTCCGGCGGCATCTCGTCCTTCCGAGGCCAGTCCATTGAGAACCCGTCGAAGCTTCCACACTTGGGGCAGGGCCTCGCGGTTGAAGAGCAGCTCTTCATGGCGTGTCGACGATGCGTTGACGTCGATCGCCGGGTAGATTCGCCGTTCGGCGAGTCGACGGTCGAGCTTCAGCTCCATATTGCCAGTTCCCTTGAACTCCTCGAAGATCACCTCGTCCATCTTCGAACCGGTCTCGACCAGAGCCGAAGCGATGATCGTGAGCGAGCCACCCTCTTCGATGTTGCGAGCGGCTCCGAAGAACTTCTTGGGAGGGTAGAGAGCTCCTGAATCAACACCACCGGACATGATTCGCCCGGTGGCGGGGGCCGCCAGGTTGTAGGCACGAGCCAGGCGGGTGATGCCGTCGAGGATGATCACGACGTCGCGACCCTGTTCGACGAGTCGCTTGGCGCGTTCGATGCACAGTTCGGCCACGTGCGTGTGCTCCTCAGCGGGACGGTCGAACGTCGAAGCGATCACCTCGCCGTGCACGCTGCGGCGCATGTCGGTCACCTCTTCAGGGCGCTCGTCGACGAGCAGCACCATGAGGTGGACTTCGGGGTTGTTGGTCTCGATGGATTGAGCGATCTGCTTCATCACCGTGGTCTTGCCCGCCTTGGGCGGTGAGACGATGAGTCCACGCTGGCCCTTGCCGATCGGCGAGAGCAGGTCGACGATTCGCGGGGTGAGATCGGCCTTTCCCTCATTGGTCTCGAGGTTCAGCTTCTCATCAGGGAACAGCGGGGTCAGATCCTCGAAACGCGGGCGCAGTCGAGCGACCTCCGGGTCAACGCCGGCAACGCTGTCGACCCGCAGTAACGCTGGGTACTTCTCATTGGAAGCCGCGGGGCGGAAACCACCGATGATGGCGTCACCTTTTCGCAGGTGGTACCGGCGCACTTGATTGATCGAGACGTAGACGTCATTGGGTGACGGATGGTAACCCTTGGTCCGCAAGAAGCCGTATCCGTCATCACGCAGGTCGAGGAGTCCCTCGATCTCGATGAGTTCACCCGCGTAGGGTTGATCGGCGTTGGGCATTGACTCTCCACCGAAGCGTTCGCGACCATTTCGGTTTCGTCGGTTACGCCGATTTCGTCCGCCGGCCTCGCCATTGAAGTCACGTGCCTGACGCTCGGGTCGAGGTTGGCTGTTCTGACGCTGAACGTTGGAGCGGTCAGTGTTCTGAACGCCCGATGAAGCGTCGGAGTTCGACGCGGGGCTCGCCGGTGCGGTGGACTCGGCGCCCGAGGGAACCGTGATCATCGCCGCTGGGCCGCTGGAGTCGCTGGGGGCGTCGACGCCAAACTCTCCGAGCAATGAGTCGAAGTCGTCATTGGGTGTGGCCACGGTACGGCGCGAACGCACGGCTCGAGACGCTGGAGCGCTGGTCGACGCCGACGTGGTCGTTTCGCTACGAGGCGCCGACGCCTTCACGGGCTCGCCCATGATTGCTTCGATGAGCGATGCCTTCGATGCTCGGGCCGTGACCTCCACCCCCTTTACTTTGGCGATCGTCTGGAGATCCTCACGAGTCTTGGACTCGAGATCGGACCGGTCTGGAGAGGGCTTAACAGCCATGTAATGTTCCTTTCTCGCCATTCGAATAATCGCAAGCCGAACGGAGAAGAAAATCGGGAAATGCCGTCTGGGAAGAGTTCCTCACGTCGGCGAAGGGCCGGACGCGGACGACAACTGTCAGTGTAGCCGAACCTTGGGCAATGTCCAGCATCACCAAAATAAAACTAAGTGGCTATGAAAATTGGTGCTCGATACGAAGTGGCCAGCGGCGAGATCTTCAATCGCGATGGGTCGCGCAGAGAACCTCGCCACACGACCGTCTCATTGCAGGGCGCCGAGCAGGGCTTGGATCGACGCCTCGACCACCGGCGGTCGGTCGCTGGTGGAGACCGCGGTGTCGGGGTCCTTCAAACCGTTGCCGGTCAGCACGCACACGACCGTCGACTGGGCGGGGACCCCGTACTTGAGCAGTCCGGCGACCGACGCCGCCGAAGCCGGCTCACAGAAAATCGACTCGTAGCGTGCGACGTAGCGATACGCGTCGAGGATCTCCTCATCGGTGACACTTCGAATGTCGCCCAGGGATTCGTGAATGACTTCGAGCGCGGGAATCCAACTGGCGGGATTGCCAATGCGAATCGCGGTGGCGATGGTCTCGGGGTTCTCCACCGGGTGGCCCAGAACGATGGGAGCGGCTCCCGCCGCCTGGAACCCCCACATTTTGGGGAGTTTCGTGCAGTGCCCGGCGAAGTGGTACTGGGTGAAGCCGCGCCAGTAGGCGGTGATGTTCCCAGCGTTTCCCACCGGGATCGACAAGATGTCGGGTGCCTCACCCAGCACGTCTACGATCTCGAACGCTCCGGTCTTTTGCCCTTCGATTCGATCGGGATTGATGGAGTTGACGATGGTGATGGGAATATGCTGCGTCAATTCTCGAGCCAAGTTGAGGGCTTGATCGAAGTTACCGCGAATCTGCAGGATCCTCGCACCGTAGACCATGGCCTGGGCGAGCTTGCCCAATGCGATCTTCCCTTCGGGCACGAGTACCACGCACTCCATGCCGGCCTTGGCCGCGTAGGCGGCAGCGGCGGCCGACGTGTTTCCCGTTGAGCCGCAGATGACCTTGGTGGCGCCGTTGGCCTTCGCCTTGGTGATGGCCATCGTCATGCCACGGTCCTTGAAGGATCCCGAGGGGTTCAGTCCCTCGAACTTCAACCAGACGTTCGCCTCAAGACGCTCGGAGAGCCGGTCGGCTCGAATGAGGGGCGTATTGCCTTCTTGCAGGGTGATCACCTCGTCGACGCCTTCGAGGTCGAACCACTCCGCATACTCCTTGAGCAAGCCGTTCCAAGCTTTCACTGCGTACCTCCTTCGATGACCCTGATGCATGCTCCGATGGAGTCCACCGACTCGAGTCCGGAGAGCTCTTGCATCGTGGCGTCGACGTCGCTGGACCTTGCGTGGTGGGTGAGAAAGGAGAGTCGCGCCTCGTCCGCGAATCCCGACTGCTCCATGGACTGAATCGAGACGCCGTGATTACCGAATACGCCCGCGACCGCGGCCAGCACCCCCGGTCGGTCCAAGACATCGATGCTGATGTAGAAGACGCTCGAGAGGTCGCCCGCCGAGACGCTGTGCAGGGTCGTATCGACCATGAACGGGACGTCGTGACGCCCGCTGACTTTGTTGCGTGCGGCGTCAAGCACGTCGCCCAGCACTGCGGTCGCGGTCGGTGCTCCACCCGCTCCTTGTCCGAGCCACATGAGCGGGCCGGCTTTGGTGCCCTCGACGAAAACGGCGTTCATCGCCCCGTGCACCGACGCCAGCGGATGATCGACGTCGATCATCGCCGGGTGGACTCGCCTCGAGATGCCGAATTCTCCGACCCTTTCCGCGACGCCGAGCAATTTGATCACGTAGCCGGCCCGGCGGGCGAACTCAACATCGACCAAGCGGATCCCGGTGATTCCCTCACGCGATATCTCCTCGCCGTAGAGTCCAGTTCCGAAAGCCAGTGATGAAAGGATCTGCACCTTCGCGGCAGCGTCATGGGCCTCCACGTCCGCACTGGGATCGGCCTCGGCGTACCCGAGGGCCTGGGCCTCAGCGAGCACCTCCTCATAGTCGCTGGCTTCGCTGGTCATCTTGGAGAGGATGAAGTTGGTGGTGCCGTTGACGATGCCCATGACCCGATCAATGCGTTCACCCGCCAACGAGGTGCGCAGTGCTCGCAGTATCGGTATTCCTCCACCCACTGCCGCCTCATAGAACAGGTCGGCTCCGTTCTCGTGAGCGAGTCGGGCCAAATCAGTGCCGCACGCCGCCATCAGGGACTTGTTCGCGGTGACCACCGACACCCCTCGACCAAGCGCGGTCTCGATCAGACTGCGAGCCGGTTCTATGCCGCCGGCGACTTCGACGAGGATGTCGAGGTCCTCGCGTTCGCACAGGGACTGAGCGTCACTGGTCAACAGCTCGTTCGCGATACCCGCGCGGTGTTTGGAGAGGTCGCGCACCGCCACACCGACCAATTCGATCGGGGCGGTCGCGGCGTCGACCAGGGCGACGTGGCGAGACGGGTCGCTGAGCATCTCGATCAACGCCGAGCCCACGAAGCCGGCGCCGACAACTGCGACGCGGATCACCGGCTTGTCCATCGTTCAAGGCTAACCGACACCGCGGCGCGCTTCGAAGTCAGACCTCGAGGCGCGCCAGGTCGTCGAAGGTCTCGCGGCGCAGCACCTCGCGGGCGTGCCCGTCGGCTACGAAGACGACCGCGGGGCGCGGGACGCGGTTGTAGTTCGACGCCATGGCATAGCCATAGGCACCAGTGACGGGCGTGGCGATCACGTCGCCCACTCCCGTCAGTTCGGGCAGCCACGCCTCGTCGATCAAGACGTCTCCACTCTCGCAGTGCTTGCCCACCAAGCGAGCAGACTGGGATCGCTCAGCCAGCGGACGCGAGACGTCGAAGACCTCGTAGCCCGAGCCGTAGAGTACCGGCCTCGGATTGTCGCTCATGCCGCCGTCCACGGCGACGTAGGTTCGTTGCGACACCGGCTTCACGACGCCCACCGAATACAAGGTGATACCGGCCTGGGCGACGATGGCCCGTCCCGGTTCGGCCAGCAACCTCATGCTCGAATCCAGTCCGAGCTCACGCGCACCGGTTCGCATCGCGCTTGCCCACTCAGTGATCGACGGCGCGCGCTCACCCGCCACGTAAGCCACTCCCAGTCCACCACCGACGCACAGTTCGTCAAATCCGTCGTGCTTCACGAAGTCCGCCAGTACGCCCAGGGACTCTCTGAACCCCGCCAAATCGAAGATCTGCGACCCGATGTGTGCGTGCACCCCGTGCAGGGTGACTCCAGAGATCGCTCGCAGTTCAAGGACCGCTCGTCGCGCATCACCCGTGGCGACCGAGAAGCCGAACTTCGAGTCCTCCTGTCCGGTGCGGACGTACTCGTGGGTGTGCGCTTCGACGCCGGGGGTCACTCGCACGAGGCAGTCCAGCGGCTTGGTCGTACTGACGAGTGATCGGATGCGGTCGATCTCATCGAAACTATCGATCACGAGTCGATGCACGCCTACGGCGAGTGCCCGCTCGAGCTCGTCGTGGGACTTATTGTTCCCATGCACGATGATCCGGCTCGCGGGCACCCCCGAACGCAGGACCACGTCGAGTTCTCCTCCGGTGGCCACGTCGATACACAGACCCTCCTCGAAGGCGAGGCGCGCCATTGCGCCACACAGGAACGACTTGGCCGCAAAGGCGACGCCGTCGTCAAAGGCCGATGCGGCCTCGCGACAGCGCGAACGAAGCGTCGCCTCGTCATAGACGAACAACGGGGTCCCGTATGTCGCGGCCAGGTCTCGCAGCGACACCCCTCCTACGACGACGTCTCGCTCACTCAACTGCGCGCTGTCGGGTAACAACGAAGGAAGGATCGGCTCGGCACTCACGCATTCACATTAGAAGTCGAGGAGCCACGTCCCAAAATGGCTGCGGGGACCATTCCGGTAGTCTGGGGTGCGCGCCCTCGTAGCTCAGGGGATAGAGCATTGGCCTCCGAAGCCATGTGCGCAGGTTCGAATCCTGCCGGGGGCACTTTTTGTGAACGCAACATGGTTGGTGCGAGCCATCGAGGTCAGACCAGCGGCGCCCTTGGTGCAATGATTGATTGAGTATCTGGTCGACGGTCGATCTCGCTCGCCGAATGATTGGCGACCTGTCGCCACACCGTCTCAGTGTTGGCGGGACCGAAATACGTGGTTCGAACCTCTGGTCAACTGACGATGATCATCCGCACGGTATCGGTGATCTGAGCGCCACCCGTGGCCGATCCAGCCATGATCACCACGGGATCACCGGGCTTAGCCATGCCCGCTTTCTTCAGTTGCGCGATCGAGAAATCACACAACTCATCGATGTCGTTCGACGGCGAGATGAAGATCTCCTGGACCCCCCAGGAACTTCGCAACTGTCGAGCGGTGGCCTCACTCGGCGTTATCGCCACAATCGGCATCGGCGGGCGGAATCGTGAAATGGCCCGTGCGGTCATTCCCGAGCGAGTGCAGGCGACGATAGCGACGGCTTTCTCCTCCATCGCCGCTCGCCACGCGGCACCAGTGATGGCCGCGGTGATTCGCATCGCGCGGGTTCCCACGCCACCAACGACCTCCTGAACCCCGAGACCCGAACCCCACTTGAAGTAATCGAACGACTCTTCGGCGCGGCGCACGATGCGGTCCATCGTGCGCACCGTCCCGATCGGATCATCACCGATGGCGGTCTCGCCGCTCAACATCACCGCACTCGCACCATCGAGCACCGCATTGGCGACGTCGGTCACTTCGGCGCGGGTCGGTACCTGGGCGTGGGTCATCGATTCGAGCATCTGCGTCGCGACCACCACGGGTCGGGCGTAGCGCACCCCGTGAAAGACGATCTCCTTTTGCAGGTGGGGCACCTCTTCAATGGGCATTCGCACACCCAAGTCGCCTCGAGCGACCATGATCGCGTCCGAGACGGCGATGATCTCGTCCAGATTGGCCACTCCTTCACCCGTTTCGATCTTCGCCATCATCATCACGTCGTCGCGCGCGAGCACGGTGCGCGTGGAGACCATATCGAAGGCAGAACGCACGAAGGAAACGGCGAGGATCTCGAACGCCTCGTGGCGAAGGGCCTCGAGGCGGGCTCGGTCGTCATCGGTCGGCAGGCGGTCGTTAAGGATTGACGACGGGAGGGAGAGACCGGGCTTGCCCATCACGGCTCCGCCCGAGGAAACCCGGGCGGACACTGTCGATCCAGAGCGCACAACATCGAGCGAGACTCCTCCGTCGCCGAGGTGGATCTTGTCACCCACCTTCAACAGGGCGAGCACACCGACGCGCTGGACCGTGATTCGCTCGGTCGTCGAGGGCTCGTCGAACGCCTCGTCGAGTTGGATCTCGTCGCCGATACTCAACGTGACGGGCAAGGTTCCAAAAGAACCGGCGCGAATCTTCGGGCCCGGGATGTCGACCATGATCGCGAGGTCCGGCGCGATAGCGCGTATTCGGCGCAGCCGTTCGATTCCCGATGGGATATCGCCGTGGGCGAAGGACAGGCGAAAGACGTCGACGCCAGCTTCGACCAATCCCCTGAGGACCTCGTCACTGTCAGAAGCTGGTCCGACCGTGGCTACGATTCGCGTGCGCCGCACGTTGTTCCCTTCGTTGCGTTGCTTCAGTCTAAGTGATTTGCGCTGCTTGACCGCTTCGACTCCACGTCGATCCAGCGGGTCAACCACGATGTGTGAGCCATTGCCTCGAGGGTCCAGCCGGCTACTGAGGGGTAAGAGCGAGCGAGCGCGGCGACGCGATCGGGTACTCCTCGTCGTTCGACTCGTGCTCAGCGACGCACTGGTACGACGACATCGGAGCCGTCGACGTCGACCACGCGCAACTTCATGCCGTAGGTCTGGGCGAGCTCCTCGCTCCTCACGACGCTTGCGGAGTCGTCGTCGAGCACCACGGCGCCGTGATCGAGCAGGACGAGACGATCGGCGAATTGGCCCGCCAGGGTGAGATCGTGCAAGGTCGCCACCAGGGTCAACCCGCATTCGAGTACCTCTTTCTTCAACAGTTCGAGCAACTCCATCTGGTGGCGTAGGTCGAGTCCGGTGATGGGCTCGTCCAGCACGATGACGGTCGTCGACTGGGCGAGGGCTCGGCCGAGCACCATACGCTGGCGTTCCCCACCCGACAGCGTTGCGACATCGCGCTCTCGGAACTCACCTAAATAGAGCCGTTCGAGCACGGATTCGACCACTCGACGATCGTTCACGCCCGCGGAACGAAAGAGACCGTGATAAGCGGTGCGACCAAGCGCTACGTAGTCAAAGACGCTCATGCCGCTGGGCACGATCGGGTGCTGGGGTACGAGGGCGACCGAGCGGGCCCTCTCTCGTTCGCTCATCTTGTCGATGGATCGTCCCGAGATCGCGACCGACCCATCGCTGGCCGTTCGGATTCCTGCGACGACTTCGACCAACGAGGTCTTTCCTGCGCCGTTGGGTCCGATGATGGTGCACCACGTCCCGGCTTCGATGTCGAGCGTGACGTCATCGACCAGCGTCTTCGCGCCCACGCGCACACTCAGGCCGCGTATCTCCACCGAACTCACATCGCAACCCTTCGGCGTAACGTGAGGATCACGACGAAGACCGGCGCACCAACCAGCGCAGTGACGACCCCGAGCGGCAACTCCGAAGGTGCGACGATGGTGCGTGCGATGGTATCGGCGAAGACCATGAACGCTGCTCCAAAGACCACGGAGATCGGCAGAATTCGTCGGTAGGACGTCCCCACGAGCAGGCGAACGATGTGCGGAACGATGATCCCGACAAAGCCAATGAGCCCGGCGACCGAGACGATTGCTGCGGTGCCCAGCGAAGAGGCGACGATGACGATCAGTCGAACCCGACGTACGGGCAGCCCGAGTGAGCGCGACTCGTCCTCGCCCACGCTCATCACGTCGAGGGCCCTTCCCGCGGCGACACAGACCAGAACGCAGACCACGACGTAGGGAGCCACCAAGCCCACCGAACCCCACGTCGCACTGGCGAGCGAGCCCAGTAACCAGATGTAGACCCGCGTCATAGAGCCCAAGGACGACTGTTGCAGATAGGTCTGGACGCTGGTCAGCAGGGCCGAGACCGCGACGCCGGCGAGGATGAGCGTGGCCGCATTCGAATAGAGGCCGCGCCCGCCGACCAGCCACGTCGCCGTGACGGCGCCGATGGCGCCGACGAACGCCAGCAGCGGTGTCCAGGTCGGTGTCGAGAGGCCCCCGCCGACATGGACAATGGCAAAGGTCGCGCCCAGTCCCGCACCCGCAGCCACGCCCAATAGATAGGGATCGGCCAGCGGATTGCGAAACACCCCCTGATAAGTGCCACCGGCGACCGCCAGCATCGAACCGGCGAGGAGTCCTAGCACCATGCGTGGCGCACGGAGTTGCCAGATAATCGTCGACTGCAGGGACGTGAGGGTGCTGTGGCCAAGTCCCAGATGGCTGAACATGTCCCCGACTACTCGAGTTGTCCCGATCGGCGTCGGCCCGATGACCAATCCTCCGACGACCGCCATGGCCAGACCCGCCAGGGTCAGCGCCACCACCACGGCGACGCGACGCATGGTCGGAGGATTGGTCGTCAAAGCGCTAACCCCAGAGCTGTGCGTCGTTCAGAGCGTTCTTCACCGCTGCGGTCAGCTGATTCATGAGCACGCCCAGATGAGCGCCCCACTCCGACGCCACACTGTCATTGAGACCGACCACATGATGGTGGACTACGGCACTCACCGTGGCGAAACCCGGCCGCGCCGCTACCGATGAAGCGGTGGCCTTACAGCACACCGTGTCGGCGAGGAAGATCAACTGCGGGTTCGCGCTGACAATGTACTCCGAACTCAACTGCGGATAACCGGCATCAGCGCTGGTCGACTGGGGGTCGGCGATATTGACCACACCGAGCGACTTGAGTAGCGAGCCGACGAAGGTACCGCTGGTCAGGGAGTAGAAGGTCGGATCGAGTTCGTAGTAGACGTTGAGCACCTTGCCCGGATGGGCCGGAATCGAAGCGATGTCGGCGTTGATCCGGCGGTTGATCGATACGGCCAGTCGATTCGCTGCGGCCACGTGTCCCGTGAGCGAACCGAGTTGACGGATCTGGACCAGCGCACTGGCCACCGAGCTCGCCGCATCTTGTTCAACGACCTTGATCCCGAGGGCGGTCAACTTCTCCTTGATCTGGTTCGCGTCGTAGGAGATGATCACCAGGTCGGGCTTGGTGGAACGGTGTGTGGCGGTGCGCTTGCAAATGCCGATGATCGACTCAACGCTCGGGTTGAGGGCATTGATCTTGCGCGACGGAAGTCCCTTCAGCGGGAACGTCGCATCCTGGTCGACTGCCTGCACCTGACGACCCGCCCCGATGCTGAAGAGAGTGTCGGTCGCGGTTGGCGACAGCGACACGATGCACTGTGGCGCACGTTTGAGGTTGGTGGCTCCAGCCTGTCCTGCTGTGTAGAGCGGCGTCACTAGGACGCCGATCCCCAGCAGGAGCGCGAGAGTGGACCGTATGGACTTGAACATGGATATCTCCTTTCCGTCGAAGGGGGTTGGACGACGGATGGATATCCGATCGACCGCTCCTTACCTCGAGAGCTGTCTTTCACATCTCCTCGCCGCAGGCGACCTGGCTACACCGGTCTCTTGCGAGACCGACTTACAGTTGCGGGACAGCGTTGGAATCGCACCAACTTCGCTGCCGCGAGGCGACACCGACCTTACCTCACTTCGCTGCGAGCACCAAAAGGAGCTCAGTTCGCTTCATCGAGGTGACCGGCGAGAAGCTGCACGTGACGCGTCGCAATTCGCGAATCGGCCGCGTGATGCGAGATGACCACCAGGGCCGAGGAGCTGTAGCGCGCGACGAGCGCGTCGAGCACACCACGCGCGGTCGATTCGTCAAGACCTTCGGTCGGCTCATCGAAGACGACGATCGGGCGATGCAGCAACAGCTCACGCGCGACGCCCAGTCGGCGCTGTTCTCCTCCCGAAAGTCCCGCTGACGCTCCACCCAACTGCGTCTCGAGTCCATTATTCAACTCACTGAGCAGCGGCGTGAGTCCCGCTTGCTCACAGACCGCCGCGAGGTCCGCTTCAGTGGCATCGGGCCGAACGACTCTCAGGTTGCCCGCCAATGAGGTTGCGAACACGTGCGGTGCGTCGTCCACGTAACCAACGCGCTGGCGGACCTGCGCGCCGAGCAGTTCGCGATAGTCACTCGACTCGAGTTCGAGGGTTCCCGACGTTGGTGCCGCCAGCTTGGCCAGTAGACGCGCGAACGTGGTCTTACCCGAACCACTCGGACCGCTCAGGACGACGACGTCTCCCGGTCCAAGGGTCATGGCAATCTTCCCCAGGGCCGGTCGGTCGTCATAGTCAACGCGGACGTCGTCAACGCGCACGACGTTCGCGCCTTGGACGTCGGGACCGGGACAGAGTGGTTCGTGCAGGGGGGCCTCGACCGCCGCCAGTCCCTCGAGACGCGTGAGGGCCGCTCGATCACCGCGAAGTCCAACCAGCACCGGAGCGATCCCGCTCACGAGTTCGAGTGCGGCGATGCTCAATAACGCGGGTACTGCAATGAGCGCCGGATTCAGTTCGCCCCGGCGAAGGGCCTGCGCGGTGCTCAACGCGGCACCAGTCACGCTCAGTCCGGCTACCAGGGTGCTCAGGGAGTTGACCATCCCGACCCAGAGGCTGCGCCGACGTAGCGCCCGGTCGAGTCGGTTCTCGAGCCGTTCGAGCTCTTCGCTCAGGCGCGCCGCTGCATTGTTCATCACGTACTCGTCCCCGCTCTGGGCGACCCGGTCGAAGAGATCGACCAGGGACGAGCGAGCCTCGTCGATCTCGAGCTCACTGCGCTGCCCTGTTCTCGCGGCGATCACCGGGAACAACAGCGCCGTCAGCACGAGCCCCGCGAGCAAGGGGACGACGCTCAGGGGAACGAGCGCGCCAGAGACGATGATGGTGAGCACCCCGGCGACGGCTCCACTCAACAGTGGGCCCGCAACGCTGGTCAACAGGTCCTGGACCCGATCGACGTCACGCACCACCAGATCGACGACGTCGGCACTCTTTGGACCAAGACCCGCTGGAAGGAGCGGTTCGAGCAGACGCGCCACGACCGCACGCAGTCGACCCATGATCGACAGAGCCACCTCATGGGTCTGGGTTCGTTCGAGGTAGCGACCCGATGCCTTGGCGAGGGCGAAGAGTTGTACGAGACCCATCGGCACGCTCAGCGAGAGCACGGCCGGACGCTGGGCCGCGCGAACGATCAACCACGCCGACGTTCCGGCCAGCCCGATGCTCGAGAGGGCCACGAGCACTCCAGCCCCAAGTGCTCGTGCGACGCCGCGTCGCTCACTACGCAACGCATGGCGCAGCATCGACTCAGACGCCATAGCTCAGCCCGGCGCCCAACACGACGACCTGATCCGCGCCGAACACTTCGTGGGTCGCCACGATTCGAGTCATGGTCATCGTGCTGATCGCCTCGACGACCAACTGAGCGCTGAGCGCGTCGAGGTGGGCCGTAGGTTCGTCCAACAGCATCAGGACCGGTTCTCGCACGAGGCAGCGCACGAGCGCCAAACGACGGCGCTGTCCAGCCGAGAGCTCACCCGAGCCTTCTCCCAATGCGCGATCGAGGTCGAGGTCCAGTCCCAAGACGCCCATCGCCGCCACGATCCGACCATCATCGATGTCCCGGTCACCCATCTGGACAACATCACGAACCGAGAAGCCCGGCAAGACCGGATCCTGGGGAAGCCACGCCACCTTCGAGTGCCAATCTGGCGCCTCCAACTCGGCCAAGTCCATACCTGCGACGAGGACCCGACCACTGTGCGCAGACGTCAATCCTGCGATCACTCGAAGCAGGGTCGTCTTACCCGAACCCGACGGACCGGTGACCAGCGTCAGCGATCCAGCGTCGAAACTCACGTCGAGTGGCTCGCTCTCGTGCAGGCGCTGAGCGTGCACGACCACCAGTCGCTCCAGCTCGATTCGAGGGTTCCCCTCGGGCGCTGGCCGGTGCCCACGGGGCAGCGGGCGTTGCAATCGCTCCAATAGTTCTGCCGCCGCCGCGATCCCTTCGGACGAAGCGTGATACTGGGCGGCGGAACGTCGTAGTGGAAGGAAGACTTCGGGGGTGAGAAGTAGGACGGCGAGTGCGACGTTGAGCCCGATCGACCCATTGAGCAGTCGCAGACCCAGAACGAGGGCGACCAACGCGGTGGCCAGCGAGGAGAGCAACTCCAACGCGAATCCCGAGAGGAACGCAACACGAAGCGTCGACATCGTCGAACGTCGTAACGACGCGCCGACCGCGTCCAGATTGACCACGGCGTCCTGGGAACGGTTGCAACTCTTGAGCACCGTCATACCCCTCACGACGTCACCGAAGTAACTGGCCAAGCGCTGCTGCTCACGCCACCGCTCTTGCATCTTGTCGCGTGCTTCTAGGCCCAGCAAGATCATGAACACCGGCAGCAACAAGACGCTCACCAACACGATCACGGCGCTCATGAGGTCCTGGGTGGCGAGCCACATCAGCAAGATGAACGGAGCGAGAATGGCGAGGATCAGGGTTGGCACGTAGCGCGAGAGGTAGTTCTCGATCGCGTCGATACCACGAGTCGCCAATTGGATCGTCGCATCGGGAGTGGTGAACGGTCCGCGCGACAGGACGCTCTCCATGGTCCGTTCTCGCAATTCGCGTCGAACCGGCGAGGCGATTCGTGCGGTCGCTGGCTCACTGAGTCCGATCACCAAACTACGCACGACGGTTGCGGCCAGGAACCAACCAAGGTCCCAACCCACCGATGCTCGGGCACGGTGAAAGAGAGCGGCGAGAAGCGACGACAGCGTGAGCGCTTGGACGATGATGGTCACGCTCAAGGTGGCTCCGATGGCGACCGCGAGCACGACTGCTCGCGTGACCAGCGGTGAAACCTCTCGTAAGCGACCGAGCAGGGCCGAAGGTCGCTCTGCGCTCTCCACGGCCTTAGACGTTGGTGGTATCTCGAAGCGCCTCACTCGCCGCACCGGGGCGAGCGACGCGCTTCTTGAAGATCCAATAGGTCCAGCTCTGATAGAGCAGGACGAAGGGCGTGAATATCAGTGCCACCCAACTCATCACTTCGAGCGTGTACGGTTGCGATGCACTCGCCACCATCGTCAGGTCGTAGTGCGGGCTGATCGATGAAACCAGTACGTTCGGGTACAGGTTCAAAAACAACGTGGTGAAGAAGGCCACGATGGTGAGCGCCGTCGCGATGAAGGCCCATCCCTCAAGGCGCTCACGCACCAGCCACCCGACGCCCGCGAGGGCGATCAGCGCGACGACCGGCAACAGTGGCGGCACCAGGCCGACGTGGTGCATGGTCCGGGCGCTCTGATACGTCCAGGCGAGGAAGCCCGTCACGATCACGAAGGTGATCGGGGCAATACGCTGCGCTACCCCGTGTGCACGGATGCGCACGTCCCCTTCGCTCTTGAGACCGAGATACGTGGCGCCATGGAGCGTGAAGAGCGAAAGGGTAGCGAGGCCCCCCAGGAGTGCGTAGGGCTTGACGAGGTCGAAGAACGTACCGCCGATCGTGGCATTTGCACCGACGGGAACCCCGTGAACGAAATCGGCGAACGCCACTCCCCAGAGCAATGCGGGCAGTGCCGAGCCCCAGAAGATCGCTCGATCCCACCAACGCGTCGCGCGTTCGCTCGAACTTCGATGACGCATCTCAAAGGCCATTCCCCGAAAGATGAGGGCCACGAGTACCACGAAGAGGGCGAGATAGAAACCACTGAAGACCGTGGCGTACCAGAGTGGGAACGCCGCAAACGTTGCACCGCCGGCGGTCAGGAGCCAGACCTCGTTGCCGTCCCAGACCGGGCCGATCGTGTTGATCACGACTCGGCGGTCCAGATCGTCAGCGGAGACGAATGGCATCAGGATTCCTACCCCGAAGTCGAAGCCCTCAAGGAAGAAGTAGCCCACCCACAGCAGCGCGATCAGCGAGAACCAGAGTTGTTCGAGTCCGCTGGGTGAAGAAATAATTGCGAGCACTGGTGAGCCTCCTAGTAGACGAGTTCGAGATCGCGCTCAGCCTCGGCGGGAACCTCGACCGCGGGCGCAACCTTGGCGAGGCGGACCATCAGCCCGATCTCGATGACGGCGAGTAACGAGTAGACCGCAGTGAATCCAATGAGGCTGGCTGCGACGTAGCCCGGTGAGATCGCGGTAACCGCCTTGGAGGTGGTGAGCAGTCCGTTGACCACCCAGGGCTGACGACCCACCTCGGTGAAGATCCAGCCGAAACTGTTGGCGAGGAATGGGGCGAGGACCATCCAGGTGGCGAATCGCAGGTACCTGGGCGAGCGCTCCAGACGACGCTTGCGAACGAGCCATAGACCGATGCCGCCCAACAAGAACAGCAGGATGCCCAGACCAACCATGATGCGAAACGACCAGTACAGCACCCAGATCATCGGTACGTAACTGCCCGCGCCGTACTGGTGAACGGCCTGTTTTTGCAACTGGTTGATCCCCTGGACCTTGCCGTTCCAGGTGTTCGTCGCGAGAACACTGAGGATGTGTGGAATTCGTACTTGCAAGATCGGATTGTCCTGCAGATTGCCGAGCGTGAAGATCGAGAAACTCGCTCCCGACTCAGTGTTGTACAGCGCCTCGGCCGCGGCCATCTTCATGGGCTGTTGAACTTCTTCCATCTTCGCCTGGTTATCCCCGAGGAACATGGTGGCGATGGCGGTGACGACCGTCACGACGATGGCCACCTTCGCGGCCTTGGAGAACGCCTCGAGGTCGTGGCCCTTTCGCAAGTGCCACGCCGAGACCGCGAGCAAGAAGACGCCACCGGTCAGGAAGGCGCTGAACAGGACGTGGCCATAAGCAGCGATGAAGGTGGAGTTGGTCATGACGGCCCAGAAGTTGTTCATCACGGCTTGGTGGGTCTTGGGGTCGATCACGTAGCCAACCGGGTGTTGCATCCACGAGTTGGCCGCCACGATGAAGGCCGCCGAAAGAATCGTGCCCAGACTGGCCATCCAGATCGAGGCCAGGTGCACGCGCTTGCTGACCCGTCCCCGCCCGAAGATCCAGATTCCCAGGAAGGTCGACTCCATGAAGAAGGCCAGCAGTCCCTCGATGGCGAGCGGAGCTCCGAAGATGTTGCCAACGAAGACCGAGTACTTCGACCAGTCCATACCGAACTGGAACTCCTGAACGATTCCCGTGACCACGCCAATGGCGAAATTGACGAGGAACAGGTTGCCAAAGAACCTGGTCATCCTCTCGTAGGCGGCGTCGCCCGTTCGGTACGAGGCCGTCTGGAGGACGGCCACAAGCAATCCCAGACCGATGGTCAATGGTACGAAGAGGTAGTGGAAGACAGTCGTCACCGCGAACTGCCAGCGCGCTAAGGACAGAGTGGATATTCCTGCGATCAAGAGGCTCATGGCCTCGACCTTAGATATCGCTCGTAGAAATATCTCCTGGTGAAGCGGGGACGTAGGTCACTTCTGATCGCCGATTTTCTTCACCGACTGCGTGATTACACCTGACTACTTGTCCCACCACACCGTGGCGAGCGATCGTCGTGGCGCAGTGCTGCTCGACGCGATGAAGTCACGAACCTCTCCTTCGCGACTCGACGCCAGGCACAGTCGTATACGCATGAAGTGAGCTGCTTGTTCCAGGTTCGTCTCGGTGCGCATCGATCCCTCCCAACGCTCTTGAGCCGCGTCGATACCCATCTCGC
>JABEUR010000136.1 GCA_013044405.1 Acidimicrobiaceae bacterium
GATCATCTGGCTAGAGGAGCGGTAGTGACCGAGACAGATTCATTCGAACGGTGGCAGCGGGCCTACGCGGAGTCTCCACGTCGAGAGGCGGATTTCTCGACGCTTTCGGGTATACCCGTCGAGCCCGTATACGGTCCCAGGACTAGCGAATTCCCGGGACAGTTTCCCTACACCCGTGGCGTTCACGCTTCGATGTATCGTTCACGACTTTGGACAATGCGCATGTTCGCCGGCTTCGGCACGGCGATCGATACCAATCAGCGTTTCAAAGAAATCATCAGGGCGGGTGGTACGGGCCTGTCGACGGCCTTTGACATGCCGACACTGCTGGGAATTGATTCAGACGACCCAATGGCCCTGGGCGAAGTGGGACGCTGCGGTGTCGCAATCGACTCACTTGCCGACATGCGCGACCTCTTCTCGGGCATCGACCTTGCTTCAATCACGACATCGATGACCATCAACTCTCCCGCGGCGGTCATGTTGGCACTCTTTGTGGCCCAAGCCGAGGAGTCGGGTGTCGCTCGCGCACAACTTGGCGGAACGCTTCAAAATGACATCTTGAAGGAATACCAGGCCCAGAAAGAATTCGTCTTTCCCCCGCGACAGTCCATGCGTTTGGTGCGCGACACGATTGCTTTCACCGCCGCGGAGATGCCGAAGTGGAACTCCGTGTCGGTCTCGGGCTACCACATCCGAGAGGCCGGTTCGACGGCCGCTGAAGAGCTTGCGTTCACCTTGGCCAACGGGTTCGCGTACGTGGAACTGGCTCAACAGGCCGGCCTCCAAGTCGATCAAGTCGCCCCGCGACTCTCGTTCTTCTTCAACGCTCACATCGACTTCTTCGAGGAGATCGCCAAATATCGAGCGGCTCGCAGGATCTGGGCGAAATGGATGCGCGATCACTACCACGCCACG
The DNA here is from genome assembly GCA_013044405.1 of Acidimicrobiaceae bacterium. Lineage (GTDB taxonomy): Bacteria > Actinomycetota > Acidimicrobiia > Acidimicrobiales > RAAP-2 > RAAP-2. The sequence continues at coordinate 919 of JABEUR010000136.1, forward strand.
AGTGAGCGCTCATGGCAGTTGCGCTTTCACACGCAGACTGCAGGAGTTTCGCTCACCGCGCAACAGCCCGAAATCAACATCGCGAGGACTGCAATCGAGGCGCTCGCGGGAGTCTTGGGTGGGACCCAGTCATTGCACACCAACTCGATGGACGAAGCCCTTGCGTTGCCATCAGAGAAATCTGCGCGTATCGCCTTGCGCACCCAACAGATCATCGCGTACGAGACCAACGTGGCCAATGTGGCCGATCCGTTAGGCGGCTCCTATTACGTCGAATCGCTGACCGACGAAATGGAACGTCAAGCGGAGGAGATCTTCGGACAGATCATGGAGTTCGGCGGAGGCTCAATGCTCGAAGGGTGCATCAAGGGCATCGAGGACAACTGGTTTCAGGGCCGAATCGCAGAGTCTGCGTATCAACTCGAGAGGTCGTTCAACGATGGCCGAAGGATTGTCGTCGGAGTGAACGACTTCTTGGAAGGAAACGATGATGCCGACCTCGAGATTCTGCGGATCACGAATGAGGACGAGAAGCGACAGATTTCCCGTCTCGGAGAAGTCCGCGAATCGAGGGACGAAGGCGCCGTGAACGAGTCATTGCATCGCTTGGCGAAGGAAGCAGCGGACCCCGAACGCAATTTGATGGCCGCTCTTATCGGCGCCGCTCGCTCCTACGCCACCGTTGGCGAGATGATGTCGACGATGGAGAAGGTCTTCGGACGTCACATCGAGGTCCCCACGCTGTGACGATCAGGGTCCTCGTCGCTAAGGTCGGTCTCGACGGACACGACCGCGGGATCAAGGTCGTAGCGAGACTTTTGCGCGACGCCGGAATGGAGGTGGTCTACACGGGACTCTTTCAGACTCCTGAGACCGTGGCCAACGCGGCGATTCAAGAGGACGTCGACCTCGTGGGACTTTCGATGCTGTCCGGCGCCCACCTGACACTCGCTCCCCTGGTGGTCGAGGCACTGCGCACCAAGGGTTCCGATATCCCGGTTGTCGTTGGCGGCATCGTTCCCAACAACGACCTGGCCGATCTGAAAGAGGCGGGAATCGCTGCAGTCTTTGGGCCCGGTGCGAGTGCAGACGAGATGGTCGTCACCATCAATCGCATCGTGGCCGAGACCATCAACTGAATCGTGCTTCGAATTCGCTTGGCCCAACCCGCGGATGTGCCCGTCATCGCGACGATGATTCGAGAATTAGCGACTTATGAACATGCGACGCTGGAGGCAAAGGCCGACGACGCGGCATTATCCGCAGCGCTCTTTGGGGAACATCCTCACGTCTTCTGCCACGTAGGTGAGTTGGACGGACGCATCGAGGCGATGGCCCTCTGGTTCCTCAGTTTCTCGACCTGGCTGGGTAACTCCGGCCTCTACCTGGAAGATCTGTACGTGAGAGAGCCGGTCCGCGGTCATGGATTGGGTGGCGCTCTCATGCGCGAGCTCGCCCGAATATGCGTGGAGCAGGGGTACTCGCGTTTCGAATGGTCGGTACTGGACTGGAACGCACCGACGATTGCCTTCTATCGTTCGATCGGAGCGGTCTCGATGGACGAGTGGACGAGATTCCGACTGAGCGAGGACGCACTGGTCACCTTCGCCTCGAGTTAGACCAATCGCCTCGATGTCCTAAGGTTTGATCAGATTCACTTTGGTCGGCCAACCACTCATCACCTGCATTGGATCGGCCTCGAGTACGTCTTCGAGCACCGCAGCATAGATATCACGGAAATCGGTAGTCACCGCGAGGTCTCCCGAGACCAGCTGGCTCAAAGAGGGCTGCTCGCCGTAGAAACCGCCGACCACCCGATTTCCGGCCACGAACACCGGAGCCGCAGTTCCGTGATCGGTACCCTTGGAGGCATTGGCGGCGACGCGTCGTCCAAACTCGGAGTAGACCATGACCACCACGTCATCGACTCGCTGGGCACTCAGTTGCCCGAGAAACCCGGCCACTGCATCAGAGACCTGACCGAGCAACGTCGACTGCTGTCCAACCTCATCGGCGTGGGTGTCGAAACCACCGAGAGTGACCGACCAAACCCGAGTTGGCACATTGGCATTGATGAGGCTCGACACCACACCCAATTGGTTGGCCAGCACGTTGTTCGAGTTAGCAATGGTCGTCAACAATGGCGAGATGGTGTTCGCCAATGCGAAGAGATCGGTGACCGCCGTCCCGGCGTCGATCACGAGTGCGGGATCGTTCTGTGCGACCTGTCCCAATTGCTTGGCCTGGGCCGCGAGCGTGCCACTGGGCAACATGAAACCACCCGGAGGCAACATCGAGCCGACCCGAAGGTCCCCCGCGAGTAGCGGCGTCAGTACCGACCCGATGCCGATCGCTCTCATGGGGTCTCGAGGTTGGTAGTCCAACCATCTCCCAATCCAACCAGAATTGACCGGTTCGATTGGCGACGCACTCTGCCAAATAGCCATGGATGAGAAGTGCGAAAGATTGGGTTGCGGGTAGCCCACTCCGAGCACGATGGCAAGTTTGTTGGCGTCCCAGAGTGATTTCATAGCCGTCATCGAGCCATTGAGGCCAAGCCCGTTTCCGATGGGCAACACTTGGCTCGGCGTGAGCGATATCCCTGGACGAGACGAGACGTATATCGGATCCTCGTAGGGCACTACGGTATTGAGCCCGTCGTTGCCGCCGTAGAGAGTCACGGTCACCAGAATGGACGTGCCCAGCTCCAACGGCCGCTCAATCATCGCTTGGGCAACGTCTTGGGACGTCAGCGTAGTCGCGATGGCACCAATTGCTGAAGCACCGCTGTACTGGAGAAAGCGACGGCGCGAGAAGTCAGTGGCCATCACGCGTTCACCACGTACTCGGGCGCACACAACGCCAGAAGGGCCAAGCGCACCGGGTCACTTTGGACTCCAGCGAGCACGCCTAACGTATTGGTTCCCCACTGAGCGACTCCCAGCCAGTCAGCGGCGGCTTGGATTCGATCACCCGAGATGCTCAC
>JABEUR010000137.1 GCA_013044405.1 Acidimicrobiaceae bacterium
AGTGCTGCACTGGCGAAGGAGAGTCTGCCCCGTCACATCGGCGTCATCCTCGACGGTCATCGCCGCTTCGCCAGAGAGGTGACCGACGGGGAGTATCGCACCAGCTATGAGGTCGGCATGGCCAAGCTCGAAGAGTTGCTCCAGTGGTGCGCGGAACTCGAGATCAAGGCCGTCACCGCGTGGGTGCTCTCGACGGAAAACCTTCGCCGTCCGCCTGGCGAACTCGAACCCTACTTCGAGGTCCTCATCGAGATGTTCAATCGACTCCCCCAACTCGCCCAGCGTCTGGAATTCTCGTTGTCGGTGAGCGGGAGTCTCGACTTGTTGCCGCCGAACCTCGCTCTCGCCGCGAAGAACGCCGTCGACCAGGTCGCGTTGATCGCGAATCCCCGTATGGACGTCAACATCGCCCTGTGTTACGGGGGCCGTCAAGAGGTCGTCGACGCCTGTCGCTCGTTGGTCACCGATCTCGTGGCCGAAGGTGTCGCACCCGAGGATCTCGCCGAGTCGATCAACGCCGAGGGACTCGCCCACAACCTCTACGCTTCGGAACTGCCCGACATCGACCTCGTCATCCGCACGAGCGGAGAATCGCGCCTCTCGGGCTTCTTGTTATGGCAATCGGCCTTCGCGGAGTTCGCCTTCGTCGATCCCTACTGGCCGGCCTTTCGAAAGGTAGACCTCCTTCGAGCACTGCGCGACTTCACTCGCCGAGAGCGTCGCTTCGGGGCGTAACATGCGCCTATGAACATCATCGTCACGTCGCTTAAAGGGGGCGTTGGTAAGTCGACGACCTCGATCTACCTGTCGGCCGCAGCGTTGGAGCGCGGTTATGATCCGGTGACCTTAATCGACGCCGATCCACAGGCCTCGTCGGCCGAGTGGCTCGAGATCTGGCCGATCGAGGGGATCAACGTCGTCGAGGCGCCATCAGAGCGAACTGCCACGCGAGCGATCTCGCGCGCCGAAGGTTTGGTCGTCGTCGACACTCCCCCCGGTAACGAGCGGGCCACTCAAGCCGCAGTGGCCCTCGCCGACGCAGTAGTGATCCCGACGCGCGCCGGTGGAGTGGAGTACTCGCGAGTGAGCGCGACAATCGAACTGATTCCAAGTGCCACGCCGCGCGGAGTCGTGATCTGTGCTGCGCGCCTGGGTACGAACGACCTCGAAGCCGCCATTGACTGGTGGAAACATCAAAAGGTCCAAGTCTGGGGAATCATCCCCGAACGCGTGGGCATCGCCTCCGGGCCCGAGGCACGTTTGAGCCGCGAAGGGCTCAGCAACTACGACACGGTTCTTGGACGAGCACTTCGCGCTAAGCAGTGAGCTGCCCTGCTCCTAGACCACCATGCAGTCGACGGGGCCCTCGAATCGAGGTGCTTCGGTGAGAATACGAGCGTCGATCATGAACTCGGTGCTCTTCACCTGCATGGCAGTACTCATAGGGAACGCAATCGCTCCGGTCCCCGCCTTCAGTGCCGGTTCGATCTCCATCACTGGATACATTGAGCAGGGCACCGCTCAAGTTCTCATCGATCGGAGTTCGAAGGCACTGAGCACGGTGGGCGTGGACGGGATCAATCTCAACGCTACGGGCAGTGCCGTGACTCAAGTCGATCCATCGGCGCGTCTGCTGCTGCGGCGTGCCCATGCTGATGGACTACGGGCCGAATTGCTTGTCGGAAACTTTGACAACGCGATTGGTGACTTCTCCTCGAAGATCGCCCAAGCGCTGCTGTTAAGTCCGAACCACATCCGCGGGGTCGCCGCGCAACTCAGCGCCATTGTCCAGACCGAGGGGTGGGATGGCGTCACCATCGACCTGGAGTCTCTTAACGAGCGCGACGCCTCCGGTCTCGTGAGCTTCGTCACGGCTCTTCGCGCCGACCTGGCGGGGCGTGCGACTCTCAGCATCGACGTCAGCGCCTCGACGTCGCTGGGCGCTTACGCGGCGGGCGGCTACGACATCACCGCACTGGGCCGGGTCGTCAACCGGGTGGTGCTGATGGCCTATGACCAGCACGGACCCTGGTCCCAACCCGGACCGATCGGCTCTCTCAACTGGCAGCGCCAATCGCTACGGGTCCTTCTGACGCGGGTGCGTGCGTCCTCGGTCGATCTGGGCGTGGCGGGATATGGCTACACGTGGCCCAAGGGATCCAAGGTCCATTCGGGAACGTCGCTTTCGGATGCCAAAGCGCGCCTCCTCGTTCGCCGGGCGCACGCGAGGGCTCATTGGGTGACGGGTGATGGCGAATGGACCGCGACACTGAGCGACGGCACCGTCATCTGGTGGTCGGACCTTCGTTCGATTCGACTGCGTGAAGCCATGGCGCAACAGTTCTCACTGCACGGAGTTGCACTCTGGCAGTTGGCGTCGTCCGATCCACTCTGAGGGCTAGTCACGCTGATGGACGAGGTTCCTTCGCGCTATCTTGTTCGCCCTGCGCGTTCGCAGTACCACGAAGTCCCGACGCATCGCGTCTCGAGAACCGTGCACCGTGATGTCACGGTCGAACTACTCGGGTCTTGAACGTGAAAACTTGGATGTCGACCGTGACGTGAACAGTCGTCCGTGAATCAT
>JABEUR010000138.1 GCA_013044405.1 Acidimicrobiaceae bacterium
CGCACTACGCGCGTCGACCAATATCGACCCGCAGTTGTTCCTCAGTGTGAACTTCTCACCTTCGGCCGTTCTCGGGGGATTCGCCAGAGACTGTCTCAGAGGCGTGAATCGCAAGTTGATCATCGAGTTGACCGAGCACGCGCCGATCGACGATTACCCAGCCGTGCGAAGGGCCCTCACCGAGATGCCCGGAGTAGATCTCGCGGTTGATGACGCCGGTGCTGGCTACACGAGCCTCAGGCACATTCTGGAGTTGAAGCCCAAGTACGTGAAACTCGACATCTCAATCGTTCACAACATCGATACCGACGAAGCCCGACAAGCAATGGCCGCGGGCATCATGCACTTCGCCTCGCACGACGGCACCGTCGTTATCGCCGAGGGGATCGAGACCGAGGACGAGGCGAAGAAACTCCAGGGACTTGGCGTCAAGCTCGGTCGAGGACTCATCTTGGGCCAGGGCTACTACTTCGCGAAACCCGCACCCCTGGAATGAGTCGATACCGATCTCCCGAAGGATTCATTGTCTGAGCGCACGACTCTCGGGCCCTTCACCGGATGACTCGACCACTCGAGCGAAGTGATGGCAGTTCGTCACTCAAGAGTCACTTTGAGGCCTTTCGACGATCGTGCGCGAGCACTCTCGGGATTGAGGTTCCACCAATTTTGACGAACCGGTAACTATAGTTTTTTTGCAGGCGCGACCTTGGAATTTCAAGGTCGTCCTTCAAAATTGAAGCGAAAAGGTGACCAGTGAGCAACTCAGTCAGTCGGCGGTATCGGTACGGCTCGAGTTTTGTGGATCAAGAATCTGGAGTCAGATTCGAAGGTCACCACCCGATGGAGCGTCCCGATCTCTGGCGAATCTATCTCAATGAAGCTGAAGGGAAATACCGCAGCCATGGCTTCGAGGGAACCCTTCGACGACAGGAACTCGAAGAGGGTCATGGCGTCCCACTCTTCTTCCTAGGTTTCAACGCCGAGGGAGAACCCGTGGCCGGAGTTCGTTTTCACGGACCCCTCGAGACAAGTCACCAGGCCGCTTTGATCGAGGAGATGGCAGCTTCGCCCGAGATTGGCGACTATCGCGAGCTCATCGAACGTGAACTGCGCCTCGGGACGCTCGAAGTGAAGGGCGCCTGGTCCAAGGGGGCTGCCGTCACGGGAGTACGTCTCGTTGCGTCAATCTCGAGGTCAGTCACCCATGCCATGAACTGGCTGGGCTCGGAGTTCGCCATTGCTGCGGTCTCGGACACCTTGCTCGAGATCGGCTCGGCCGCAGGCGGTCGTCAGGTCGGAACCAGTTCGGTGCCGTTTCCCGACGAGCGCTATCGCACGATCGCAGTGTGTTGGCATCGTGGGCGGACCTACGAATTGGCGACCCCTTCGCACCAGCAAGCAATGCGCCGCGAGGCCGAGCAGCTCTCGCGTGGTCCCGCGAGCATCGGGCTGACCATGGTGGAGCCCGATTCGGTGCGCACCCGAGCCTGGCGGCCAATGGTCCTTGACGTCACCCACCGCTCACAACGTGAGGTGCTGAGGGTATTGAGAGAGGATTCGGCACTCCAACTGATTGACCGTCTCGAAGAGCAGCGCAGCCAGTTGGCCCAGATCATCCCGGCACCCGCACCAGCGTTGATGGATGAAGGTTCGAGGTGGGTGTACTACCCCTGGCGCCGAGCAGTCGTGCGCCTGCTCGCGGCCAAGTCGTTCTCGACGCTTCGACTCGATCGCAATCGAAACAAGTTGACGCGCGCCGAGCAGGCTCGTCAACGGACCATTCGCGTTGGTGTCGTCGGGTTGAGTGCTGGCCATTCGATCGCCCACGTACTGGCGATGGAAGGCATCGTCGGTGAGCTGAGACTGGCCGACTTCGACACGCTCGAACTCTCGAACCTCAATCGAATTCCCGCCAGCGTCTTGGATCTGGGGATCAATAAGGCGCTGGTCGCTGCTCGTCGTATTGCGGAGATTGATCCCTATCTTCGCGTCGTCGTCCAGCAAGACGGCGTCACTCGAACAAATCTTCCGGAGTTCCTCGATGGTCTGGACGTGGTGATCGAGGAGTGCGATTCGTTGGACATGAAGTTCTTGGTGAGGGAGTTGGCTCGCGACTCTCGAATACCGGTGATCATGGAGACCAGTGACCGCGGCGTGCTCGATGTCGAGCGATACGACCTCGAACCCGATCGTCCAATCTTTCACGGACTCCTCGGAGATATGGATTCGACCAGGCTGGCGGGTTTGAGTCTCGCTCAAAAGGCGCCGTTCGTCATGAGGATCATTGGTCCTCGCGATGCTTCATCGAGAGGTGCTGCGTCATTGCTCGAAGTGGGCCAGACCATCACCGGCTGGCCGCAACTCGGAAGCGAAGTGACTCTCGGAGCGGCCACGGTCGCGGCCGCGGTTCGTCGGGTCGGCCTCGGCCAGGACTTGCCATCGGGTCGGGTCAGATTCGATGTCGAAGAGATCTTGTCAGCGATCGCTCCGGTGGTCCTCGACATCGAGGTGGAGGCCGATCTGTTCACGCCGCCTCCCCAGGACCCGCCCATCCAAAGCGACGATCCGATAGAACTGATCGTGGACGCCGCGCGACGAGCTCCGTCGGGTGGGAACGTCCAACCGTGGCGATTCGAGGCCGGCGAGGACGTCATCGACTTCTTCATGGTGCCAGAACGCACCTCGAGGATGGACGTCGCCTTTCGTGGGACCTACGTCGGAATCGGTGCCGCACTGTTCAACGCACGCGTGAAGGCTGCTTCGCTGAAGGCGCTCGGTCCGATTCGACTCTTCCCCGAAGGTCAGCCGTCGCACCACGTGGCTTCGATGAAGATCGGGAAGTCAAATGACGTCGCCATCGAGAATCTGGACTCATTCATTGAGTCACGTTCGACGAATCGGCGCATGAGTCAGCCCGGAGAGATCGACGACGATGCGATTGGCCAACTCATGCGCGGAGTGGAGCGAGAAGGTGCACGACTCCAGTTGACGGTCGAGCGATCTCGAATTGACTCGGGGGCGAAACTCCTGGCGGCGGCCGATCGCCTGCGCTATCTATTGCCCGAGGTGCATCAAGAGATGCTGTCGGAACTGCGATGGCCCGGACGTGACTCTCTCGAAGAGGGACTGGACGTGCGCACTCTGGAGATGGACGCTGGTGGGTACGCCGCCCTCGAGTTGCTCGCACGACCCGATGTCATGAAGCACCTGGCCGATTGGCGCGCTGGCAACGTACTCGGCATGCGAACAGCTGCATCGATCATGATGAGTTCCGCGCTGGCGGTCATTAGCGTGCCTCGAGCCGATCCGACGTGGTACGTGCGCGGAGGTTCGGCCATGGAACGGTTCTGGCTGAGTGCTGAGAAGCTCGGGTTGTCCGTCCAGCCCGCCTCTCCCGTGTTCCTCTACGCCATCGACGATGAGGACATCCTGGGCCTGTCCGGGGAGCGCTACCTCGATGAGATGCATCGCCTTCACGAGGACTTCAACGGATTTTGGGACCTCAGCGACGGGGAGGCCCCGATCATGGTTTTCCGGGTTTTCCATGCGCCTCCTCCGTCGGTCCACAGTGTTCGACTGCCGTTGGCGCACGTGCTGAGTCGCGACAGCGATCCTGTTGAGCCGACCGTGTCGTACGGGACGACGAGATGGGATTAATTTAGGGGTTTACTAGTCAGCGGGCCTGTGCAATACTTACTTGCTAGTAGGTAAGGAATTGGGAATCGGGGTGATCGTCACCCCTTTCCTTGATTTCAACTTTTTGTCGGAAAAGATTGGAACCCCCATGACCAGCACGACCGCTTCATACCTGGAACAGGCCGGTACCGAGACGAAACTCGTCGTCGAGACTCTGCTGCAGATCATCCAGGGTACGCAGATCGTCGCGGTCGTACGCAGTGGTGAGAGCGCAATCGCGGGCTTCGAGCTCGAACCCCTCGTCAGCGCCGGTTCGCAGAAGGCCTTCGAAACCATCAGCGAGCGCGTGTCGACTCAACTCTCCAACGACGCTGTCGTTGGGTACATCTCGTGCAAGGTGCAGGGCATTGAATGGGGTTCGCTGGTCGAGACCATTCGAGTCCAAGATGGTCAAGTCATCGGAGCTCTGGTCGTCGCACGCCACGGACGCACGTGGTCGAGCCGAGAGCGATCGCTAGTACGGGCCTTCGCCAGTCTTTTGAGCCACGTGGCGACACTCGCCACACGTGAAGGGGTCCTACTGCACCAACGCCGCCTGGACGAATTGGTCGCCCAGGTCGCCGAACGGCTCATGTCCACATCGGCTGCGAACCGTCAAGAGACCCTCGATTGGGTGGCGCGGATCCTGGCCGAGTTCTTGATCGCCGACGTCTGTTTCATCCGTCGCAACGACCTTGCCCACGAGGTGACGATCCTCGAAGCCGAGTGGCCGATACGTGAGGACAAGCCCGACCCGGACCCCTTGGGCGTCGTGCGTTTCGACTCAGACCCGATCTTCATGGCCACGCGAGACATGCGCGGCCCCTATTTGACCGGCATCGCCGACCAGACGGACATGTATCTGGACCGTGCCAAAGAGGCGGCGGGTATCAAACCAGCCGCCGGGGCCGCCGTTCCACTGCTCCTGGGCGACTCGACGTGGGGGATCATCGGCTTCTTGCACATGAACCTCCACCAGTGGGTGCCCGCAGAGATCAACGCTCTGCAGGCGGTCGCCTCCATGCTGGTCCAGTTGCAAGCTCGCATCGACGCCGAAGAACGGACCCTCTACAACGCCAACCACGACGAGTTGACCGGCCTGCCCAATCGCCGGGCGCTGCTCCAGGAGTTGAAGAGCCGCTTGGAGAGCCGACGGGCATCGGCCGTCATGGTGATCGACCTCGACCGCTTCAAGATCATGAACGACTACCTCGGCCATGGCAGCGGTGACCGACTGTTGGTGACCATCGCCGATCGCATTCGAACGAGCATTCGGGTCAACGATTTCGCCGCTCGACTCGGTGGGGACGAATTCGTGTTCATCGTCGACAAGGCCAAGAGTGAGATGGAGGTCCTCGCGACCGCCTATCGGATCTTGGACATCATCGCCCAACCGGTGGTGATCGCCGGTCAGGAGGTCAGCCACACCGCCAGCATCGGGATCGCGATCGCCACTCCGGGTGAGTCCAGCGGACTCGACCTCTTGGGATTCGCCGACGTGGCGATGTACGCCGCCAAGTCGCGCGGGCGCAACCAGGCCGTCGTCTTCGACCGGGAACTCCGCGAAGAGGTCAACAGCCGATCGCGCACCGAACTGATGCTGCGCGAAGCCATCGACCAGGGTGGACTGCGCCTGCACTTCCAGCCCGAGGTCGATCTGCGCACCGGCCGCGTCCTGGCAACCGAGGCGCTAGTGCGCTGGGACCACCCGACGCGTGGCCTACTCGCCGCCTCGGAGTTCATCAAAGTGGCCGAGGAGACCGGACTGGTTACCGAGATCGGCCGCTGGGTCTTCGCCGAGGCCTGTCGACAGCTCGGGATCTGGCAGAAGGAGTATCTCGACCTACCCTTCGTGGTCCGCATCAATATGTCGCCCGCCGATTTCAAGATGGGCGACCTCGTTGAGTTCGTGGAACGGTGCCTGAGGGATAACAACGTGCCGGGGAACCGGCTGTGCATTGAGATCACCGAATACGCCGTGGTCGATGAGCCGGAGCGAGTGGCGCGGATCCTTCGCGGATTCCAGGCCCTCGGGGTCGAGATTGCCCTTGACGACTTCGGAACTGGATTCGCATCGATGACCCAGTTGAAGGACCTACCGGTCAACCTGATCAAGCTCGACATGAGCTTTGTGCGAGGAATCACCTCTGATGACTACGACCGGGCCATTGTCGAGTCAATCATTCGATTGGGCAAGGCGCTGAACCTGGAGGTCATCGCAGAAGGTATCGAGACTGGTTCCATCAATGAGAAGCTTCTGGAACTCGGTTGTCACCGGGGTCAGGGATACCTCATCTCGCGGCCCATGCCCGCCGCGGACTTGGCGCCGCTGTTGGCCCGAGGAGCGATTCCCTTATCCGTGCTGCGCGACACGCAGTCTGAGGTGACGGAATTGGCTAATTTACAGTTGTGAGTTTGAAGGAAGGCGTCAGCGCCCAAGCAACTGACCGCACGGAACCAGTGCCATTGGCGACCGGGTCGCCGAGTGAAGAGACGACGAGCACGGTCACTGGTGATTTCACCAGTCAGCTCTACGAACCTTGGCTCTTTCAGACGATGCTCGGTGAGTTGACCAACCGCGAGTTGGGCGTTGGATTCATCTATTCGATCCTCGATCAGTTCGCGAAGCGACACGGCCTGAGTGATGTCGTCGCAGCGCTCAGTCACGAGTCCTTCGGCAATCAGATCTTTCGCCTCGGGGGGGAGTCAATCTCGGCGGAGATGGCCATTCGATTCATTGGCGAGCCCGGCTTGTACTGCGAACCAGATATCGTTCCGGCCGTGGAGTGCGATGCGGTTCGCACGGCTTGTCAGTTGGCGCTTTCCTTGCATCACGCTCGTTTCAGCGCCACGCACGATCCGCTCACCAACATCAGTAATCGGCGAAACTTCGACGAAGCCCTGGCGATGTCGGCGGCACGTAGTGCACGCTATGGATGGACCTTCACGGTGGTGATCGTCGACCTCAACGATTTCAAGTTGGTCAACGATCACTTCGGACACGAATACGGGGACAATATGCTGCGTCACTTCGGTTTCGCGCTGCGTCAAGCCGTTCGCCAAGGCGACACCGCGGCGAGAATTGGCGGTGACGAGTTCGCCGTCATCCTCTCCAACGCCGAGGGCCACGAAGCGTCGGGGTTCACCGAGCGTCTGCGTGGGCTGCTCGCCGCAGCCAACGTCCGTATCGAATTCACCACCGGCACCGCCACGTCGCCGCGCGATTCGAGCGACCCTACTGAACTGTTACGAATCGCCGATGGTCGGCTGTACGAGAAGAAAGGTTTTCGATCCTCATGATGTCTAGGACCGAAGAGGATTTCGAACTGGAGTTGCGCTCCCTCGCCGGTGTGCTCAACGTCGGTATGACCCATCTGGACAACGGTGACATCGACGTCGTCACCCTGGTCGTCAACACCAAAGATCCGTCGGCCACCCAGAGCGTGGCCTCCCAGATCGCCAGCCTGTACTACCCCGAAGCCAAGGTCGTCGTTGACGGCACGAGCCACCTGTTATCGCTACAGCGTCAGGGTCCTACTCGGGTTGCCTTCGTGAGGGCGGACTATGACTCGAAAGACGGTACGTGTGAGGTTCAACTGACCATCGCCGGCCGAGTGGGCATCGGACGCGCTGGGAGCGGACCTCTGATCGGTGGCGCTGAAGCGACGCTCTCGGCGCTGCGAGACCTCGGCTACGACATCCCGTTCTCTCTGTTGACCGTGACCAACGTCACCAATGGCCGCGACTGGCCGGTGGTGGTGACCCTTCGATCCAACTCCAACAGCGGTGACCGATTCGGTATAGCGAAGGCCGATGACGACATGGTGTCGGCGGCAAAGGCCACTCTCGATTCTCTGAATCGCTTTCTCGCCAACGGTGAAGGTCGCTAAGCGCACGACTCGAGACAGCTCGCGTTTCGCTGGAGACGACGTCTGCATCTTCTGATTTGCGAAGGAGATGTTTTAGCCGCTCTGCTGGTCTCGCGTTGCCCATTGACATCGAGTAATGGCTGGCTGCATTGGAGTTGGTAAATTACCGGGCTAGGTAGTCAGTCTCTCCGTTCGTGGGCCGAGCGCCTCTCGAGGGTTCTGTGACCAAA
>JABEUR010000139.1 GCA_013044405.1 Acidimicrobiaceae bacterium
GCAGGTCTTGAGCGGAGGTCGCGATGAGTCAGTACGCGGTCATCAAAGAGGATGCCAGAGCGAATCTCTGCGCCCACGATCCCGACCTCCCGGGTGGCGTTTCGGCGGGCTACTCCGTTGAAGAGGTCGTCGCCAACATCCACGGACCAATCGAATTGCGCGTCGCGTCGATGATTGAGCACGGTGCAGATGTCCCGCCGCCGGCGTCGCAAGTCGTACCAGTCGAGGTTGCTTCCTAACAACGCGATGGAGGCGAGTCGATTCTTCATCTCTACGATGCCGCTGGCTAAGAGTGAGACTCCCTACGGGTCCTCTCATGGCGGATCGAGAACTGAGGAGTGTCGCTGCAGGGGCGTACGAGTGACCAGCGATCTCTCTGGTCGCGCCGGGTCGCAACGAATGTTCAAACATGCTTCGTTTCTCGAAGGTGCGCAACTGTTCTTTCGATGCGCCGCTGGCGAGTCTCTGGCTTCACGGCACCCACTATCTGACGAACGAGTTGACGGCGCTGGCTCGGAGGGCGTCTTCGTGGTCCGCTGGAATCACTACGGTTCGAGGTTGGGTGTCGACAACGATCTCCACGCTCACTAACTCACCAATCTGGACGTGAGCGGCTTTCCGGTTGGTGTTGCTCAGACCAATGAGGTATCGCCCGCGTAACTTTGCGACGCGAGTATTGCACGAGTGCCCATTCAGCGTGACGGTGACCGCAGGTCTGCTGCCGGCGTTGAGGGCGGTCACGACTTTCTCGGGTATCTCCAGTCCCTTCATTGGTTCGGGCGGCTCGACGGTACTTGGAAACTTCATGAGGCAAGTCTGTCATCGCGAGGAGGGCCTTGGGCAGGTTGCGGTGTTGGCCAGCGCCGGATGTCATCTCGATGATGTTGCCACACCATGGTTCAGACTGTTCGGACGAACTATCAATGGCCGATGGCTTTGGAGCCGATGCCTTCGTGCGTTGAATCGACGCGAGAGTTCAACGTGTCCTTTGGTGCCAGGATCTACATCGGTGCAAACGCGATGGACTCGAAGAAGAGACGGCGGCCGATTGGTGTGGAAAAATCGGGCGTGCGATGTGGCAACTTGCCACCTATGACATTCAAATATTCATCAGGTCGTACGCCGATGAGCTTGCGCAGAACTGATGTGAGCATGTCATAATGGGCCACATGTCACTCGCGGGCCCACATCACTCGTTGAACCTCGCACCAGCGTCGTACGAGGATTATCGAGAGATCGCCCGCAGGAGATTACCGCGTCAGATCTTCGATTACATCGACGGGGGCTCGTTCGACGAGTCCACTTTGGCCGCGAATCGGGCTGACCTTCAGCGTCTACAACTCCGTCAGCGGGTACTGCGAGATGTGTCGGGGATACACCTTGCGACCACGGTGATGGGTGAACAACTCGAGCTTCCCCTGATCTTAGCCCCGGTAGGTTTTGGCGGAATGTTCGCCCGGCGAGCCGAGGTCGATGCAGCCCGCTCAGCTGAGCGCGCCGGCATAAGTTTCTGCGAATCGACTTTGTCGATATGTTCGATTGAGGAAGTCGCAGCCGCGTCGACGCGACCGTTGTGGTTTCAGCTCTACATCATGAAGGACCGTGGTTACGCCGAGGACTTGATGGCCCGCGCTCAAGCGGCGCGCTGCACCACGCTCGTCTTGACGGTTGATCTCGCGGTGGTGGGACGTCGTCATCGCGACGTCCGAAACGGAATCAGCGGCAGAATCTCTCGCGTCAACCGGATTCGCCGAGGTCTCGACATCGCCCGACATCCCCGTTGGGTCCGCGAGGTAGCGCTGGGAGGTCGGCCGTTGACTTTCGGAAACCTGGAGCGGGCGCTGCCCGATGCGCGGGTCCCGGGTGACTTCCAAGGTTGGGTCGCTAGCCAGTTCGATCCGAGTGTTACCTGGGGCGACCTCGAGTGGCTTCGTTCACACTGGTCGGGCAAGATCGCACTGAAGGGCATTCTCGACCCCGACGATGCGCGTTTGGCGGTGGCTAATGGGGCCGACGCGGTAATCGTCTCAAATCACGGGGGCCGTCAGCTCGATGACGTGCCGTCAACGATTTCTGCGCTACCGGCAATCGCCGACGCCGTAGGCGGCTCCTGTGACGTCCTGATTGACGGAGGTATCCGCAGTGGTCTCGACGTGGTCAAGGCACTAGCCCTGGGGGCCCGAGCGTGTCTGGTGGGCCGATCCTGGGCATTCGCGGTTGCAGCACGTGGCGAAGACGGCGTCGACCACCTGTTGAGGAACTTTCGAGAGGACATGCTCGTTACCCTTGGACTCACCGGCGTGACCGACGTGAACCGGATCGATGCTTCCGTACTCGCAACGAACCTTGACGTAACGCCCTGACCAGATGTTGATCGGTGGCATCGGGGGCGTGGGGCTCACCGATTCGACGTGCCTTCAGACATCGGAATCATCATTTGAATGCTTTCAGGTTCCAGGACCAAGTGATCGGTATGACCGACTACTCAGCAACCCCGAAAGTACCCTGGTTTTTGCGGATCGCCTGGACTCGAGGAGCCGAGTGACCCGTAAAGCTAGTTGGTTCGCTCTCGTGGTCTTCGGGCTCGTCGTGTTCGCGATGTTCCTTCATCACTCTGCTAGCCCTTCTCCATCACCAGCTCGAAAGTCCTCCTCGAACAGATACGCCTGATCGCCCTTCGAACCCCGCGAGGCGCCTTGGGCTCAGGGCTGGGATCGGCGATGCCTGCACCATTCGAATACGTGAGCCCCTGGGCCACGACCTACTGGTCGGGAGCATTCTGCTGGGTTAACTCGCCGTGGCGAGCCAAGGTTGGCTCATGCTCAGGTTTCCGTCCAATCTCTGGCCTCGCGCGATTCCGGCGCCGCTGGTCTTCGTCATTGGGCTCATCGAGTCAGCGGTTGCGCAACGCCGGCGCGTCCTCGTTGACCCGCGAGTCGGTCCTGTTAGCCTCCGCTCATGACGATCGTCACTGTATTTCGCAGTCGCCTCCGCCCCGGGATCGAGGGTGAGTATGAGAAGGTCGCCAGCGAGTTGAGCGCGATCGTGCGCGAGATGGATGGCTTCCTCGACGAGAGGTTCTTCTCGTCGGACAATGGCGAGCGGGTGACCATCGTTCGATTTGCGGACCGAAGGAGTCATCAAGCCTGGGCCAAACAGCCCGAGCACGTGCGCGCCCAAGATCGGGGCCGGTCCGAATTCTACGCCTGGTACGACATCACCGTCGCCGAAGAGACCCACCACCATTGGTTCGAGTCACCATCAGAATAGATGGCCGTGTTGAATCGACGTCGCGCTCGACCCGAGACGCCAGACGTCGCTGTTGGGCGCAGTTGGCAACCACGGCTCGGACGCGAAGTCGCTGCGCGATCTAGGCCAAGGTCTGCGCGTCGAAGGCGACGTTCTGGTCATTGAGCGATACCACCATCGTTGGATGAATCAATTGGTGCGTTGTCTTGGCCAGTCTCACCACCGTTCCCACCGCGACGAAGCCAACCGCGTGTCCGGCAAAGCGCATCGGACCCTCCACTACCTTGACCTCGACGACCCCGGTCCCGTGCATCGCCAGTGCGGACTGCTGCATGCGCTCCATCGCCGACTCGCGAGCGGAGTACATGGCTTCGGTGAAGTTCGTGAGCTCCACGTTCTGGGATTGCTGCTGGAGCACTGTGGCGACGCTTCGTCGGGGAGCGAAGACGAAGCTGGCGCCCGTGGCGAGGCCCAATGGCTCCCACCCGGCAATCATCAACAACGTGAAGTCACGGGCCGAGAGATCTGAAACGAAGATGCCACTGCCGTTGATCGCGCCGGCACCGACTGGTCGAACAGCCGTTCCCACGAGTGAGACCTCGATGTGGGTCGAATAGACGAGTCGCTCAATGTGCACGCCCACCACGCCGTGGCCGCCGACGTTGGCGGCCTCCGTATGGATCCGGGTAATGGCGTGGTGGAAGGCGTGGGCCTGCGCCGCCGACGCCACGGCGATCTCCCCTTGTCCCCAGTTCCAACAACCCACCGGTACCGAGAAGACCGAGACGCCGCTCACCAGGGCCACCGGTTCCCAACCAATCGAGTGGAGGTTGAGCTCTTCATCGATTGAGAGGTCCGAGGTCATTGAGCCCGAATCGCGAGACTCGTGGTCGAGAGAAGCGACTGCCCTTCGCACCTCGGCTCTCAAGTCGAGTGGGATCTCGGGAACTGGCGCGCTCACGAGAGACGCACCGTTGGACGCGGAGCGGTCAGAGGATCGAAGTCCTTGAACCGACGGATTCGATTGCCACTCAGTCGTGACTGAATCTCGAGGTCGCCCTGGGCGAACTCTCGGGTTAGTCCGGTCATACTCGCGCCGTGCAATGCGTCACCGTGTAACTGGGCTCGAACGAACGACCGGGCGATGGCGCGTGATTCGTTCTGGGCGCTCACGATCTGCTCGATCTCGGTGGTCTCGGCGTTGACCGACCACATGGCACCGGTACCGCCCATGAGATATTCGGTGATGCAGCTCGACAACACTCGCACTGAGGCGACCGATGACACGACCGAGACCGGCGCGTATCCGGCCTCGAATATCTTGGCGAGTCGCTGTCCCGCTAGGTAGGTGGACCATACGTGGTGCGGTGCTGGAGCGTCAAGTACCCGTACGGCCGTGCCGCTCAAGTGGAACTCGACCACACCGACGTCGCTGAGGGGACCTTCGCTGTCGATCAGCCCGACGACCCCGTGGGCCCCGAGCGTTCCGGCCTCTTCGAGCATTCGTGAATAGGCACTGTTGAAACCGTCGCGCCACGAGTTCTCGATCCAGGTCTGTTCATAGTTCTGGCCCCACATTCGGTGCTCGCTCGAGATCATGCCGTGCGGGCACTGGTAGTTCTCCACGTAGCCACTCGAGGAGCCCGCGAACGGGGTGACGCCCCTTCCGAAACTTCCGAACGTCGTCCATTGCATGGCACAAAATCCCTGCACGAGACCAAGCGGTTCGAGTCCCATCTCGAGACAGGCGGCGAAGTCCGACACGCTGAGCCCCGAGGTGAACGCCCCTTGGCTGAGTCGCCGCTTCGCCGCTTCAGGGAGATCGCTCGGCGTAGGGGTCATCAGTTGTCGAGTGAGATGATCGTCGTGGGCTTGGCGAGGGTCATCTCCTCAGAGGTCTTGGTGACCGCGGTGCCGAGAGCCAAGAACTCGATCGTGTGCGAGCCCCATTGGTGAGACTTCTCCTCGAGACGAACACCTACGATGCCCGACGCACCCAATCGAGCAGCCTCATCCTGCATCCTGGTCATGGCCAACTCGCGGGCTTCGTAGAGGGCTTGGGTGAAATTGGGCAGTTCGACGTTCTGGCCGGTCGTGCCGAGAGTTTGACCGATACCCCGATGTGCGATGTGATACACACACGTACCCATGACGAGGCCCTGGGGCATGTAGCCGGTCTGGCGAAGAGTCCAGAAGTCTTGGCCCGACAGGTCAGACGTGAACGGTTTTCCGAGCTGGTTGAGACGCGACACCCCGTCCTCGGCCTTGACCGCCGTTCCCACGGCGATGAACTCGGCGGCGTCCTTACCCCACTCGTAGTAGTTGACGTCGAGACGCACACCAACAACGCCGTCGGCACCGAGCTCGGCCGCCTCCTCCTCCATGCGGTTCATCGCCAGTTCGCGTGCGTTGTACATCGCTTCGGTGAGCTTGGTCAACTCCTGGCTCTGACTCCACTTACGGGTCTGAATTCCAGTGTGGTAAATAGACGAGCCCATGACGAAACCTACGGGGTGAAATCCGACTTCTTTGATGAGGAGGAACTCGTTCACCGAAAGGTCCGACGTGAACAGACCCTTCTCGAGTTCCTCGAGCCGGTGTTCGGTGGCCTGGGGCAGGTCGTTGGTTGGGTTACTCACGGTGGCCTCCGATGACGATGTTCTCTAGCGCTTGGCGGGCGTTCTCACTGTGGGCCGCTTCGCTCTGTAGTGCGCCGAGCAGACGGATGATCCATTCGTCCACGTCCAGTGACTCACTTCGGATGCGAATGCCCCCGGAAGAATGACCGACGCTGCAACGAAGCATCGGGCCGTCCACGGAAGCCTCGAAGGACTCATTGGCGATGGCGATACGCACCGCAATGATGTCTCCGGACCTGCGCAATCGCCCTCTCGAACGCTCCACGTGCAACTGCTCACCAACGGTGTCGGCCAACCCGGCACAGAGCGCATTCAACAAGATGTGCACGTCGCCGCTACTCGATCGCAGTGATGCGGCCGCGAGGGTGAGATCGTAGGAGTCGTCTCCGTAGTCCATTATTCGCAACCTTACAAGGAGTTCATCGACGTCACGGCTCGGTGTCAGGGTTGCGTCCACGCCCGGGCGGGCGTGGAACATTCCCAATCACCTGTCGGATTGTGGCCCTGTGCCCGTTGGCCACTAGGCAACGAGCCGGTCGACGTCGAGATCTCCCAATGTGTCGGAAGGCTGCAAGTCCAGCGAGCCCACGAGCCAGGTGGTGAGACGGCGTGGCAAATCAGTGCTCACGCACGTTGTCTCGAAGCATGGTCTTAGCGAGTGGCGCGTCGATTGATGCGCTCAGGCGGTGCTCATCTCGAGCTTCGATACGAATCAATCGTCTCGCGAAGTACCGAAGCCCAAGGCGTTGGCGCCAGACCGAACTGATTGCGCGTAGCGGAGTCGTCGATGATGAAGCTGCCAGTGAACTGATAGAGCGTCTTTGGCAGCTCTCGGATTATTGGATTGAACAGACCCATCAGTCGAAGAGCACTGAGCGGGATCGTCGAGATCCTGATGTGATCGGTACCTGCCGTTTCGGCGAGATCGTTGACGACCTGACGCTGGGTTCGCGGAGGATTCGTAGGGACGTGCCATACCTTTCCCCACGCCTCATTTGAACGCGCGCAGGTAACCAGTGTGCTTGCGACATCGACGACGTAGGTCCAACTGTGCAGTTGATCCAGGTCTCCAATCAGTCGGCACGACTTGGATTCAAGTATTCGAGGAATCACACGCTCCGCGAAGACGCCTTGGGAGTGGGGCCCGATGAAATCTGAGGCGCGCACTTCGGTGGTGCGAACGAGGCCAGCCCTGTGGGCCCCTAATGCCTCCTCCCACATCTGAGCTCGCACGAGTGCCTTTTCGTAGCGAGCGTTGAGTGGAGATTCGGGTGACATCGGGCCGTCTTGCTTGCCGTAGGAGTACAGATTTGAGAGCGTAACGAGTGATGATCCAGTTCCACGAGCCGCATCCAGGAGCGAACTCGCGATGGGGGGCCAGTCAACGGGCCAACGGTGATAGGCCGGATTCGCACAGTTGATGATGGTGTCCGTCCCCTGGGCGATTCTCATCATCTCTGGCGCGTTCGCCGCGTCGGCCGCAATTGCTTTGATATCAGGATGCGCTGGCTTGTGTCCCCTTCGTGAAACGAGCGTGACTGAATCCCCGTCTTCGACGAGTCGTTGCGCAACGAGTGAACCGATCGTGCCAGCGCCAACCACCAGATATCTCGGCATGGATTCTCCTTCAGGAATAGAGAGCACTGCTCTCTATTCAAGTATGACCACCCTGCGCACCAATTGCAAGAGCACTGATCTCGAAGTGGAAGACTGAGGGTATGGCCAACATTGAAGGCGAACGGGCGAAGCATCGTGCAGCGCAGATCGACTCGATCAAACGTGTGGCGTCTCATCTCATCGCCGAGAAGGGAGCCGATGGGCTTTCGCTTCGAGCGGTGGCTCGCGAGATCGGCGTGGTCTCTTCGGCACTGTATCGATATTTCGCGAATCGCGATGAGCTCTTGACCGCTCTCATCTACGACGCCTACAACGACCTGGGTGCGAGCGTTGAAAGATCCGAAGCACGGATCTCGCGCTCAGATTGTCGGCGCCGATGGGCCGTGACCTGTAGGGCGGTGCGTCGCTGGGCGAGGAGTCACCCCCACGAGTTCTCCTTGCTCTACGGCACACCAGTACCTGGTTATCGTGCTCCGAAGACGACCATCGAAGCTGCGAGTCGGGTCGTCATTGTCATGGGCGAAATCTTGAGCGACTCCACGATTGCCTCCTCCCACGGGCGTTCAGTTCGCCGCTCGCGAGATGTTGCTGCATTCCTCGACGTCGATGGTCTCGCCAGGATTCTGCCGGGGGTTCCCGAGGACTTCTACGTGCGTGCGCTCATGGCGTGGACACTCATCTTTGGCTCGATCAGTTTCGAGTTGTTCGGCCACTACGTGGGATCGGTCAATAGCCCGGGGCGGCTCTTCGATGAGGTGGTTGAGGAACTGGGCGAACTCCTGGGGATCTGAAGTTTGACGCCGGATCGCTTCGTTGAAGAGTCTTCATCCTCGCGAGTGTGCTATTTGCTAGCGAAGTGCGGATTGTAGATGAACCCGACTATTGCCTGGTCAGGTAGGCGCACCGTGGCAGTCACAATGCCTCCACCGACGTCGGAGGGCTCCACGTGAACCCACGCGCCGTTTCGACACGCCTCCTCGACCGTCGAGGCGACGTCGTCGACGCCCCAGTACGTCAGGGCGCCCTCAGACGTTGGCGTCTCTGAGGGCATGAGGCCCAACTCAAAGCCACCGACCTCGAAGCCGATGTAGAACGGCTCGTCGAAATAGGGGCTGATGCCCAAGAAATCCTTCCACCAGTCGCGACTGCTTTGCACATCGGTGACGCTGTAAATCACTGTGCGCAGTCCGTGCAGGTCAGCCATGTCGCGACACTACCGTTGAGTGAACCTCAACGTCAATGACGGCGTGGTGAGAGAACCCCGGACCTCGTGGATCGCTCAGAGGATGGCCTCGACGACTGGTGCATTAAGTTCGCCATGGGTGAGGGGAGTTGGACCGTGGACGAATGGTCTCGCCAGCGCTTGGGAGAGGGAGGCTTCAACGATGGGTCGCTCTACGACTCGGCGCGACCCACCTATCCCCACGACGCCATCGAGTTCCTGGTGTCAAGTCTCGGCGTCGATGCCAGCACCCACGTGCTCGATCTGGGCGCCGGAACAGGTATCTTCACCCGCCAGATTCTGAAGTTCACTTCGAAGGTGACCGCGGTCGAACCGTCGCGGTCGATGCGTGAGACCCTGGAACGGACGACGCCCGCGATTCGAGTGTTGGCCGGGCGTGACACCGAAATCCCCCTCGAGGACTCGAGCGTCGGAGTGGTCTTCGTGGCCCAGGCGTTCCACTGGTTCGACGTCGAAGCATCGCTCGTCGAGATGCACCGGGTGCTGGTCAAGGGCGGCGGCCTCGGGCTCATCTGGAACGAACGTGATGAGTCGGTGCAGTGGGTGGGCGACCTCGGACGCGTGATGCAGTGGGACGTGCGTCAGCCCTATCGGGTCGGCACCGACTTCTCAGACCAGATTCGCCGAGGGCCGTTCGAGAACATCGAGCGTCGCCGATTCGTACACGATCAGATCTTGGACCACGAGGGCCTCTATCGAAGGGTATTGAGTACGAGCTACATCTCGCTGATGGAAGATGTCGAAGTCTCGCAGCTGATGCAAAAGGTCGAACGCGTGGTGAGCTCTCTGGCGGACCCAGTGTCACTCCCCTACGTCACCGACGTCTATCGGGCTAACGCGATCGAGTAGGCGAGTGGCGACTAATGGACTCAGTCGCCAGCAC
>JABEUR010000024.1 GCA_013044405.1 Acidimicrobiaceae bacterium
CTGCGTCTCGCGACGAAACTGAGGGCGTCCCGGAGGAGATGGTCTCAACGATCGAAGGTCAGCTCGCGCAGCTACGTGCATCGCAATGACCTACGACGATACCATCACCGCACCTCTAACAGAAGAGCCGGTGCTCTCGCACCGGCTCTGATCCGTACTTCTCCTGGTGGCGGGGGAACTGAAGTGAAGGGCCATCGCGCAACGGGTTGGTGCCCAACTTCCCTCGTGGGAACTACCGCACGCCCCGGTTACACACCCCTCTTCACACCCCCATCAATGTTTTATGCGTGTAGAGCTCATGGATTCAAGTCGGAGGTGCCATAACTCCAACGCAGCGACATGCCGTAGCCAGTTGTCGTCGGTGGTCCGACGACAGACACCCCTTGCACTGGCTGTGCGCGCCTGGACTCGAGTTAGAGCTCAGAACAAACATTAATTTTCCGTACTTCAAGCGGCCTCAGCCGTCAGAGGGCGAGGTGGAGTCGAAGTGCCTCATCGAGTTCAGCCATCAAGTCTTGAGGGACTTCTCCAATCGCGTACCCAAGTCGCTCGACGGAAATCGACCGGACTTGCTCTGCCTGGGCTTTGGAGTCGTGCTCCAGTCCGGTCAAGTTTGCAGGAAGCAGCACTTGAAATGGGTAGACGCGCGAGATGTTCGAGGTCACCGGCACGACGGTGACGACACCCTGGCCCGTTCGTTCGGCGGCAACGTTCGCTCCGTCGTTACTGACAATAACGGCAGGTCGTCGCTTGTTCGCCTCTCCGCTCTTCGCGGGTTCTAGGTTGACCACGTGGATTTCACCTCTGCGCACTAGTGCAGTCCATCGGAGGCGGTCCGATCCCAAAGTTGTTGGTCCTCGACTGACCACTCGGCCCACGCACTCTCGTATGCGGCCCCGAGGCCCGTCGCTCTGAGCAGTCGGACAGCCTTGTGTAGTGCAGCCGAGCGAGAAGGAAGTCCCTTCTCGATGGCGTACGCGTCGAGGAAGGTGACGTCCTCTTCCGGCAAGCTCATGCTGATTTTCATACTTCAATCCTACCAGAAGTATGCGCAGTGGATGCCATAGGTGGGTTACTCACCAAGGGCGAGTCCTCGTGGCCCAACGTAAACCCGAACGCTCAGCAAATCCGTCCCCGGCAGACTCGTGACCGAGGTCGCACAGTAGAAATGCGGATGTCGAGGACTTTTGCGGGTTGATTGCGCGACGGAATCCGTTCCAGAAAGTACGAAGGCCCAAGCTAAGCCAGAGCCTTCGATCTTGGTGGCTGGGGAACTGTGACGAAGAGCCAACTCGCGGCGAGGCGCCGCCCACCTTCTCTGGTGAGAGGTACTGCACACCCCTGGTGCACGCCCGTCGTCGACACTGCACACCCCTAACACTCCGGTTGGCTTCCCGGGTTTATGGATTGGAGTTGGTCGAGCCATCACGACACCGTAGACACCCCATGTGACGGTTCACTCCCATTCGAGCAGCTAACGTGCCCTCTTGGTGCAACCCCTCGTAAGCCTTGCCATTTTACGGTTACGAAAGTACGGTGCAGTAACAGGCAAACCTTTGTGGGCCTGAGGTCGCCTCCGGCGGATTGAAGGGGTGAAGATGAACGCGAACGTTCAGCATCACACGACGTCATGGAAAGTTGCGATCGCCTCCTCGCTATTCGTAGTGGCAAACGTCATCGTGGCCGTGCACGCGGGAGCCAGTGGGCAAGCGACCACGTTCGGAGGCATAACCGTTTCCAACGTCGGCGCCACTTCGGCTACTGTCCATGCTTCAGTCGAACCTGGCGGCATTGACACGACAACCTGGATTGCGTACTCGACAAACCCCACGCCACCCTTCGCCTCGAAGACACCCGCACAAGACATTGGTTCAAGTACGACTCTGGTGCCAATCTCGGTGAACCTCACCGGTCTCGTGCCGAACACCGAGTACTACGTTCAAGTGGTCGCCGAGAACTCATCAACCACGACGGCCGGACCGCTCGACACATTTACGACCAGTGCCACCACCGCGACACCCATCACCCTCATGACTATGAAGGACAACCGCCTGGGGGTCAATCTCGCGTCGATCTCGTGTCCTGAAGCTTCGATGTGCTGGGCAACTGGCTACGTCCTTTCAAGGAAGCGCTCGATCGGCATCATCGATCAGTTGAGAAATGGAATCTGGACTCCCGCGACGACCTCGACTCTTAATTTGTCGGGGATTGACTGCCTGAGCAACACGTCGTGTTGGGCCGTTGGTTCGACGGGTACGAACGAGAGCGAAGGCCCTGCGGCGTTGCACTTTAACGGGCGGTCATGGACTCGAATCTCGGTGCCAGAGCCGATGGGCACCAGGATTGACTATCTTTCGGCGGTCACCTGTACGAGCACGTCGTCCTGCTGGGCCGTGGGCGGGTTGGATGGCGCCAGCCCCTTGGGAAGGGCGTTGGTCGAACATTGGAACGGCGCATCGTGGTCAGTCGTCGCTTCGCCTGGCCCGAGTGGCGATAGCCTGTTAAACGCCGTTAGTTGCACCTCAATTCGTTCGTGCTGGGCAGTCGGGATTGCCAACGACTTTGGTAGCGCTTCCTCGATTAGATCGCTCATCGAACACTGGGATGGAAGATCTTGGTCCCCAGC
>JABEUR010000140.1 GCA_013044405.1 Acidimicrobiaceae bacterium
CGTCCACCCCTATCAGGGGTCCTCGATGTTCGTGGTACCAGTGAATACGCCTGGGGTGACCATCGTTCGTGACGTCGGGTCCATGGACGACCCGGAGATCCATTACGGACGATTCGGAAATCACGCCGAGATCCTCTACGAAGACGTTCACATACCGGCCGACCATCTGATCGGTCCCGAAGGCTCGGGTTTCCTGCTCGCCCAGACCAGGTTGGGCCCAGGACGGATCCACCACTGCATGCGATGGCTCGGTCAGTCACAGCGCGCCTTTGACATGATGTGCGAGCGGGCCCTCAGCCGTTACACCCACGGTTCTCTGCTGGCGGAGAAGCAAACAGTGCAGAACTGGATTGCCGATTCGCGCGCCGAGATGCACGCCGCGCGACTCATGACCCTTCAGGCGGCTTGGAAGATGGATAAAGTCGGCGCCTCGGCCTCGCGCGATGAGATTGCGATGATCAAGTACTACGGCGCGACGGTGTTGCACAACGTTATTGATCGCGCCATCCAGACCTATGGGGCACTGGGTTACTCGTGTGACATGCCCCTCGAGGCGATGTATCGCTGGGCGAGGGCCGCGCGGATCTACGACGGACCCGATGAGGTCCACCGCCAGACGGTGGCGCGTCACGCACTCAAGGAGTACAGCCCGAGCGAGGTGCCCACGGAGTTCATTCCTGCTCGGACCACGGCGGCCCGCGAGAAGTTCGCTGGCCGGCTCGACTTTCTCGAGAGCGACGCGACCTAACGCGGAGCGAGACCTTCGACGGCATCGATGAGGTCGACACCGAACGAGATCACGGCCAGCGTGGGGATCTGAACTCCCGCGTCGATGTAGCGCTGGACGTGTTCGCGGCACTTCGCGTAGGAACCATGGATGATCAGGTCGTCCACCACCGAGTCGGGAATGACCGAGTTGGCGAGCTTACGGTCACCATTGGCCCAGGCGTCCCACATCGGTTGGAGGATTTCAGAGCGCCCGAGCCATCGATGGAACTCGGCGTAGGCGTTGACCGTCAGATACGAGGTGATCATTCGCCGGGCGATGGCACGGGCCGTATCGGCGTCTTCGGTCGGTATGACGAACAGTCGCGCGGCGATGGTCTTGTCCGCACCGACTTCACCGCGGCACGTCGCCACGTCGTCTGCTCCAAGCCAGTTCAAGATGGCTCCGTCAGCCTCACGTCCAGCCAGTCGCAGCATTCCGGGCCGGAGTGCGCCGAGCAGGATCGGGGGACGTTCCAGGACGGGACGAGACAGTTTGAAACCGTGCACCTCGAAGGTCTCGAAGGTCTCGTCGATCTTCTCACCGTCGAGTGCTCGCTGGACGAACCTCAGAACATCTCTCGTGCGCGCGTATGGTCGCTCGTACGCCACGCCATTCCAGCGCTGGACGACTGGTTCACTCGACGCTCCCAACCCCATCGTGAATCGCCCCGGCGCCGCCTCGGCCATGGCGGCGATGCTCATCGCCATCAGTCCCGCTCCTCTCGTGAACACTGGTGTCACCGCGACTCCGAGGTTCAGACGCGACTCCCACGCCGCCGCCAACGTCAGCGGTGTGAAGCCGTCTGCCCCGTCGACCTCGGAGGACCAAACGTCGGTGTAACCGAGGTCGGCCAAGCGGTGGAACCACTCCTTGTGATCGGGGAGTGACACACCTTCGAAGGGGATCGTGATTCCGTAGCGAAATGTCATGGTCTCAGTGTTCCAGATGGGCGGCGTCCATGAGTGAACTCACAACAAGTAGTCGCCGCCGTGGGCCGGGGGGACCTCGAAGCCGCGCCGTGACAGGTCGTGGTCCCACCGGCTGATCAAGGTCTCCAGAACGGCGACTCGGGCATAGTGTTTGTCCTCGGCGCCAATCAGATCCCAGTGGGCGTGCGCCTGGTCGGTCTGAGCGACCATCGACTCGAGTGCCTCGAGGTAGGACGGACGCATGCTGCGATTGTGCCAGTCATCGGGCGTGAGCTTCCACTGCTTCAACGGATTATTGGCTCGATCGTTGAAGCGGCGAAGCTGTTCGTCTTGCGAGATGTGCAGCCAGAGTTTGACGATGGTCACGCCGTCGTTGACGAGCATTCTTTCGAACTCGACTATTTCGTCGGCCGAGCGGTGCGATGCTTTGGTATCGAGTCCCTCATCAACGCGTTCGACCAGTAGCCGCCCGTACCACGACCGGTCGAATACCGTCATTTCGCCCCGCCCTGGCACGTGAGCTTGAAATCGCCACAAGAAGTGATGTCCTCTCTCCTCAGGTGTCGGTGGACCGACCGGAACGACGCGTACGTGGCGTGGGTCGAGTCCGGCGGTGAGGCGACGAATAGCCCCACCCTTGCCGGCGGCGTCGAAGCCTTCGAAGATGACGATCAGACCTGGACCGACGTCGGAAGGTTTCAACAGTCCCGCGGTGAACAGTCGCAGTTGGGTCAAGCGACGCTGGGCGGCGAGGACCCGCTCCTCCGATTCTTGGCGGTTGAGCTTCTTGGAGAGGTCGATGTCCTTCACCCGGTCACTCACGGGCCATCTCGCTGACTTTGGTGGTGTTGGATCCCACGACGCCTCCCTAGAGTCCTGTGGTCAAGTATCGCAGTTTCGTGGGGCTGGACCACGGTGACACGCAACGCATCTCTAGTATGGAGAGCACGAGTGGAGTGAGAGAACAGCATGCGTAAGGTTGTACTTGCCCCGTTGATGGCCACGCTGACGCTCTTGGGAGTATCGGTTGCACCCAGTGGTCTTGGAGGCGGGCCACAGATGGACGGCGTAACGCGTGCGAGGGCCATCACCGATACCTACCTTCCGGCCCCGGTGTGTTACTCCACAACCAGTTCCAAGGTGAAGGCGCCGATCGAGGTCTGTCGACCGTGGAAGCCCATGGATGCCTGGAGCGGCCGACCGTTCGCCGTGCTGACCACGACCTTCGCACCCAGTGCGCAGGCGCCGACGGTCGTGGCCTACGTCGCGTGGATACGCACCTCGCGAACCTTGCTCTCGCTCTATCCCGGCTACGAGGGCCCGGGGGCCACGTCGCCGGGGGTCAACCGGGGTCCCGAAATGGTGCCACCAGCAGCATCGACCGATCTATTGGCGACGTTCAATTCTGGTTTCTACGAAGCCGACGGTGCCGGCGGCTTCTATACCCATCACACGCTCTACTTTCCAATGATCAAGGGCCTCGCTACGGTCGTTCGTTACACCAATGGCAAGGTCAACGTCGTGAGCTGGTCGGGTGGAGCGCGACCTGGTGCAACGGTGCTCATGGCGCGACAGAACCTCCCGCTGCTGGTGAGCAATGCTCGAGCGACGCCGCTCAGTTCGCAGAATCAGATGTGGGGGCTCACGCTGCACGGGCTGGCGGCGGTTTGGCGAACGGCCCTTGGCGTAGATGCCCGAGGCAACCTGCTGTACGTCGCCGCACCGGCGCAGACCTCCTCCAGCCTCGCATCGATCATGGTACGTCTACACGCCGTGAGAGCAATGGAACTCGATATCAACCCTGAATGGCCGATCTTCGTCACCTACGCCGCCCGCGGCGCTCGCGGGCCAGCATTGTTCGTTCCAAATCCGAACCAGATCCCGAACCGATTCCTCTATTCGAGCACCAAGGACTTTTTCGCGGAGTACATCTCGCAACATCCAGGAGCACCGCAGCCATGGTAGGACGCCACGTTCGCGCCGATACGCGTCGCCCGCGCCGACGGGCGTGGATCGGCGCACTGGTCGCTGTCGCCGTGCTCGGTGGCGGCGCCGCGGGGATAGGTGCGCTGGGTGCCGCACCGAATGGCTCGACGTCGAATTCGAGTACGTCGAGTACGTCAGGTCCGTCGAGTACCTCAAGCACGTCGAGTACGACGAGCACCATGGTCAATCGCCCCACCGTGGACATCGCGGCCGTTGGAGACACCGAACTGGGAAACATGCCTCAACTTCCCTCAAATCCCTCTACCTATCTCGATACGGTGAAGCAAGCACTCGCGGCCCCGATCGTCTTTGGCAATCTCGAGGGCACCTTGACCAACAGCACGGGGTCCAAATGCGTGACGCCGTCGATCTACTGCTACGCCTTTCGCGTTCCTCCGTCGTTCGCACGCGCGTACCGTCAGGCCGGATTCACGATCTTGAACAGCGCCAACAATCACGCCTTTGATTTCGGGTCGGCGGGAGCTTTAGACACGACCGCGGCACTGCACGCTGCCGGCATCGTCCAGGCCGGTCTTCCGGGTGAGATCGGCATCGTCCACGAGGGCGCCACCAAGGTCGCCTTCGTGGACTTCGCGCCGTACTACAACACCAACAACCTGCTTGATGTAACGACGGCCGTTCAATTGATCGATCGGGCCAAGCACCTCGCAAACGTCGTGGTCGTCTACATGCACGCCGGAGCCGAAGGCACCGCGGCCGATCACGTCACGCGAACCTACGAGACCTTCTACGGCGAGAATCGCGGTAATCCTTACGCGTTCGCCCACGTTGCCATCAACGCTGGCGCCGACCTCGTCATCGCTAGTGGGCCCCACGTCTTGCGAGGGCTCCAGTGGTATCGTGGCCACCTCATTGATTACAGCCTTGGCGATTTCACGAACTACTACGACTTTGCGACCATCGGTGACCTGCGCCTCTCGGCCATCTTGCATGTGGTCCTGGGCGCCGATGGACGTTTTCACTCCGGTCGCTTCACGTCGCTCGTCTTGAGCCCCTCGGGTCAAGCGACGCTCGACCCCACCGGAGGTGCCGCGACCTTCGTCAACCAACTCTCACGACAGGATTTCGGTGCCTCGGCCGCGTTGATCGGTCCAGCCGGAGTCATCTCGCCACCGGCGTGAGGGCCCGAGTGCTTCAGCATCCTCCGCCCGGACCCGCGATGCCCGGACCCAAGGCGAAACTGTCCACGGTACCGACGTTGCGTGGTCGCGGATTCGGGCCCAGATGGACGACGTACCAGGCACCGCGCCAGGAGATCAAGGAGTCAATCGCAACCGATTCGATGCGATGACCGCTTCGAAGGACGAGTCGAACACCGGGAAGGTGCCAATAGCCAACACGGTTCTCGCACGTGCCCGGGGGTATCCAGTTAGCGAGGCGCGCATTGACGTTGACCCGCACGAAGACCGTTGTCGGGTGACTGGCCAGACGTTGGTGATAGGCCTGCAGGTCGAGGCGGTAAAAGGCCAAGAGGCGACCATCGAAGTCGGCGCCCGGATTGGAGATCTCGCCGGTCTTCATCCATACGTACGCGGCGCGCGGAAAGAACAGGGAGTTCGCGCGGCCCACGGAGTCACTCGATATCGCCGCGAAAAGTTCGCGCATCATCTTGGTGAGTGGCGCGCCCGATGATGGCTTCACGGTGGTTTGAACGAGGTTCGTCGCAAACGCACCTTCGGAGATACCAGCGCTGGCCAAGACGCCAACCACCAGCAAGAGCGACACGCAGCGACGATGACGAGTCATTGGTTTCGCCATCGGCGAAGCGCGACGATAGTCCAGAGTCCTTCGACGACCCCGAAGGGCCACGCGTGACTGGCGAACCCGTAGATGCTCGACAACACACAGCCCAGTGCGAAGAGCAGTATGAACCCTCGACCCCTGGACTCGAGTGCATACATGGACATCATGAAACTCACCGCGATCACCCCGAAGATCGTGACACTCATCGCACCAACCTCAATCCATTGCGTTACCGCGATGGCCTCTCTTTGAAACTGCCGTGGTTTCAGGCCCGCCCTCGGGCGCGAAGATCCAGTGCAGCGAGACTCGTCTTCAGGCTACCGTCGGCGATAGCTCAGCGCTGGGCTCGCACGACCTCATCGGTATCGATAGATGAAACTGTTGCCGTAGAGGTCGATCGACTCTGGCACGTAGGGATCTTCGAAGGTGCCAAAGATGTCCCAGCGACGGATGAACCGATTTCGATCTTCGATGGGGTCGAGGCTGCCGCGCGATGAACCCGCATAATGGAAGATCTGCACGTCGGGGCAGAAGACGACGTGGCGCCCGTTCAGTTGGCTGCGCAGGCAAAGGTCCACGTCATTCATGACGACGCGCAGTTGCTCATCCATACCCCCGAGCTGCTTCCAGAAGAGGCGATTGACCATCTGGGCCGCACCGGTGACGGCAATCACGTCGCGAGTGGCGGCGGTGTACTGGTCCTGGAGCGGATAGTTCGAACCCATGCGCAGATGTTGTGGGTAGGGGGAGATGACGAAGCCGTCATGTTCGTGGGCGCCGGTTCGGTCCAGCAGACAGACGCCGACCACCCCGACATCGTCGAGCGAGGCGAGTGCGACCATTTGCTCCAACCAGTCCGCACTCAGAACGAAGGTGTCGTTGTTCAGGGTAATGACGAAATCGGCGGTTGAATGCTCGACTCCCTGATTCACGATCTTCGCGTAGTTGAACGCACCAGGTGACCTGACGACTCGATACTGGGTGGTGTTGAAGAACTCGATCGATTCAGGTTCAACCGAGTCGTTGTCCACGATGATGACGTCGTAGTTCGGATACGTGGAGCGTTCGATGGACTGCAGGCAGCGACGTACGAGATCGATTCGGTCTCGCGTCGGCATGACGACGTCGATCGAGGGAGCCGGGCTCGGAACGTCGAGCCTCCAGTGACTGACTCCCGTCACCGTTGCAACGTCGACCGAGCCCTTCCAGCCACGGCGCGCTAGGGCTGACGAGGTGGCGTGCAACGTAGCGACGTCGATGTGCTCGGCGTGGAAGGCCACGTCGGGACGACCCGCGGGCAGGACTTTGGCCACGTGGACGAATCTTCCTCCGTTCTCGAGGATGCGCAGATAGGCGTCGTGCTCGAAGGCCCATCCAGCATCGCGACGGAAACCCTCGATACTCAACAAGGTGGTCGTGCGGATCAGTGCCGGTCGGCCAACGACGTTGTAACTGAGCAGCGTGTGAGGACCGATGGCGGCCGGTTTCAAGACGGGTTGGACACTGATCGGTCCCGTCTCGTCCGCGTAGACGACATCGATCCCCGCATCGGCTCGCGCAAGGAGAGCTCGCAGAGCGATGTCGCGTTCGTCACCGGTCGTGCTGGAGTCGACCAACATGATCCACGTCGCCTCCGTCGCGCGAAGGCTCAAGTTGAGATTCTCGACGATGGTGTCGCACTCTGCGTGGTTCTCGTCCAGTACCAAGACCAGAACCTCGCGTCGAGTCTCGCGAGGCAGGCTCGGTGGTGAGGGAGGATCTTGATCCATGATGAAATTCGTCGGGAACGCCGATGTCTCATCACGCATGGAGTGCGGGTCCGATCCCGGGCTAGTGGCTTTGACGTGGTCGCGTCCGAGCCACGGCGACACGACGCGACGCACGGCTCGGTAGCGGGCTGAGTCCTCTTTGAGCAATGCTCCGCCGATACGGCGGATCGGATTGCTCGACGTCGAGCGCGTGGACCGGTGGAAGGCGGTCCATCGTCGATTCAACTCAACGTCATCAATGGTTTTAGAATCGTCCAGGTCAAATCGTTGCAGCGGTGACACCCAAGACAGTCTTTCTCTAGGCAGCGTACGGAGCAGCGTCCGCACGTAGGGACAAATGTAGTGGGCTGACACTTCGCGGTCGACCACTCGAGTAGGTCTTGGTGGCCGGACTGGACTGCGCGCGAACTTTGGGACGGGTGGGCTGACGGTCGGCCTCGCTCGAGGCAGGTGTAGAAAGGTGTATGAACAGTCTTGTCCGCAGCTTGCGATCCATGGTTTCAGCAGCGTTGGTCATCGGACTCGCCACGATCGCCGGTTCAACGGTGGCCACGACGGTTTCAGCCAGCACGCCGGTCGCGTGCTCTGCGTTGAAGATGACCGGTCAGACGTCGATTGCTTCTCGGCCCGGTGGCACGACGGTTCGGGTGGTGCTGACCAACCACCGATACCCCAGTTGTACCTGGTCGAATCTCACTGGATTCCAGTTCCTCACGGCGACTGGGAGCGGTGCCGGTCCGGTGCGGCGAGTACTCCACACTTCGGCCGCTGGCTCGTCGAGGTCTGTCAACGACACCTTCCAAGTGGTCGACAACGTCGTCACCATGAGCGGGGTGCACTGCACGGCCAAAGTTGCGTCATTCCTTCAGGTGATCACTCCAGATCGAACCAGTCTCAAAATCGCCTTGAAGCGGGCGGTTGGCGTATGTGTCGGCGGCAAAACGAAGTGGACGACAGTCCACCCGCCGTCGTTCCCGGTTGCGGCGCTCTGTACGAGTGCATCGATCAGGTTGAGTTTTGCTCCGGCCAATGGTGCCGCGGGCACGATCTATCTGCCGCTGAGATTCACCAACGTCTCATCGTCGCCTTGTTCGATTAGCGGAATTCCCGAGGTCCAGACCCTGAGTGGACGGACGAGGAATGCAGCTCACGCTACGGTCGGGCCCGCGGCGCGAAAGTTAAACCTCTCGGCGAGCGGACCTGGCACGGCGATTCGTCTGATGCCCGGTGAGACCGCGAGCGCCGCCTACGGAGTCACCGAGACAGGAAATTACACGCCATCGCGCTGTTTGGCGAAGACAGTCCAGAGTCTTCGCGTGCGCTTCAAGAGCGGTGCCAACTGGTGGCAACCAGCCTCCTTCTTAGTCTGTACCAGATTGGCGAGTACGTCGATTTCGGGTGTGGTCCCTTCATCAGATGGCCTCGCACCACTTTCCTAGAGCTCGGTCCGGTATGGTCCCCCTGGTCTGCTCGTTCTAACTAGGCCACGTCACCCGGCGGTGCTTGGTCGCGCACCAACTTCTGACAGATGTTGGTGCGAGGGCCCAGCTCTGAAGCTGGAGCGTCGCCACGGCATTAGCACGGTGTTACGGGTGGCGAACGTTTCCGCGACGTGGTACCCATCTAGCGCAACTTGACCATACGGGTGCCCAATTTTCGAGAACATGAGCGTCGCCCCAGACGAGCTCAGTGTGCTGCGCTAGTTGTGGACGAGAACCGTACGCCAACCACTGTTTCTGGTCAGTGCGTTTCTAACGGTCGTGGCATAGTTTCTGACGTTTCTCCACTCATCGGGTAGGTGGACGTATAGCGCCGACCTGAATCTTGGTGCCCGAGTGGGGTTGAGCGCCCGTCTGGCGTTGGCGATGCCAATCCTAGGATCTCGAGCGAAGCTGTCGGTTCTCGCCTGGAGCCGGCACCGCCCTCTCGTCGTCAGTTCGTGGAGGTTGCAGACTCGGTCCGCGCCGGCATCTCGACGTGGGACTGCAATGTGTTCACCTGGCGTGAGTGGCGTTTGGCGATCTTGCTGAACCCCGGACGTTACTCCCTTTTTAAGAATCCTGCTCCGGCTTCAATCTTGGCCACACTTGCGAAGGGCGGGGGTATTGGGCATGTTACATTTCGATATTCCATGAATAGATGTGAAGGTGATACTCACTAACGAAAGAGGTTGTCGTGTCAGGCACCACGCAGGTCAATGAGACTGGCTCCAGCGAGCACAGTTTGAAATCCGGAGTTCTGGGTCTGTTCGACTCCGTGATTATGGGAGTGGCTGGTTCGGCGCCCGCATACTCCATCGCGGCGACCACCTTCGCGCTCTTTGGGGCAGTCCTCTACGGCGGGGCCGCCGCTTTGCTCTACTGCGGATTCTTCATGTTCGGTATTGTCTTCGCGTTCAAGTACCTGAGTAAGAACGATTCGCACGCGGGCGCATCGTACTCGTGGGTTCGCCGCGCGCTCCACCCCGTCCTCGGATATCTGGCGGGCTGGGCGGTCGTCATCTCGGCAATGATCTTCATGGTCATCGCAACGTTTCCGGCCGGATCGAGCATGCTCAGTCTGTTCTCGTCATCCGCCGCGCAGAACAAGTCACTGATCACCATCTTCGGGACCATCTTCTTTCTCTTGATGGTTGGTGCGGTGGCCGCTGGTGTCACGGTCACGGTCACGGTGCAGATCATCATGTCCTGTATTGAGGTCTTCCTGTTACTACTTTTCGCACTGCTGGCGATCTTTCACGCCCACCACGTCACTGCGTTCTCGTGGCACTGGTTCTCTCCGTCGGTCTTTCGCGACCATGGTTCTTCAGGTTTCGTGGCCGGTGCGCTGCTCGCCGCCTTCTACTACTGGGGATGGGACGTCACCGCTAATTTGAACGAGGAGACGAAGAACGCGAAGAGCACGTCGGGAACGGGAGGCGTCCTCGGCGCGCTCGTCGTCTTCTTGCTGTTCGAGGTGTTCACGGTGGCGACCAACATGGTCTTGACGCCTGCGCAACTCACGGACAATCGCAACGCCGCCGACATCCTCGTCATCCTCGGTCAGGCCGTTTGGCACGGCACCGGAGGCAAACTCATCGTCGTTGCGGTCTTGCTGTCGACGATAGCGACGCTCGAGACCACGTTGATCCAGGTGACGCGCACGATGTTCACGATGGGTAGAGACAACACGTTGCCCAAGGTGCTCGGCAGGATCCACCCGGTTCGCAAGACTCCACTGGTCGCCACCGCCGTGGTCACCGTGATCTCGGTGCTCTTGTTCATTGGTAGTCAGTACATCGGCTCGATCTCGAACATCATGAGTGACGGCTACAACGCGATCGGGCTACAGATCTGCATCTATTACGGGTTGGCCGGCCTATCGGTGGTGGTGCTGTACCGCCGTCAGCTCTTCAGTTCGCTGGGAAACTTCATCTTCATGGGACTGTGGCCGCTGCTCGGTGCCATCTTCATGGGTTACATCTTCTACAAGTCGATTCCGAACCTCAACTCGACGACGCTCGCGGTTGGGCTCGGGGCGATGGGTCTTGGGTTGATTCCCCTGATCTTCTATTGGATCAAGGGCGTACCGTATTTCGACATGCCGACGAAACTTGATCGGGTCGCCCAACTCGAGGAACTCCAGGAGATGGAAGTGAACCTGTAATCGAGGTCGCTGGCCGCGCGGGTGTCTCGATCTCGAGGGACCGAGACATCTCGTTAACTGGTGGCGACGTCACGCCAAAGGTCGATACCCGCCTCCACGGCGTGCAGGTCGATACGAGCGAGTTCGTCAGCATCGAAATCCAAGTTTTCGATTGCCGCGAGATTCTCGTCCAACTGTTCGACACTGCTCGCTCCCACCAGGACCGAGCTGACCCTGGGGTCACGCAGCGCCCACGACAGCGCGAGTTGGGACACCGTCTGTCCACGCTCGCGGGCGATATCGCGAAGCCCTCGAACGTGATTGATATTGGAGTCGTTGAGCATCTCGCTGGAGAGCGAGGTTTGCATGGACGCGCGCGAGCCAACTGGGACTCCATCGAGGTAGCGCTCGGTGAGTAGCCCTTGGGCTAGGGGCGAGAACGCGATGCAGCCTACGCCATGCTCTTCTAGGACGTCGAGAAGGCGATCTTCGATCCACCGGTTGAACATGGAATAGGACGGTTGGTGAATCAGCAGCGGGGTGCCCAGGTCACGGAGAATGCGAATCGCCTCTCGGGTGCGTTCGGGAGAGTAGGACGACACCCCAACGTAGAGCGCCTTGCCCTGACGAACCACGGAGTCGAGGGCTCCCATGGTCTCTTCGAGGGGCGTCGTCACGTCAAAGTGATGGTGGTAGAAGATGTCGACGTAGTCGACGTTCATTCGTTTGAGACTCTGGTCGATGCTCGCCATAAGATATTTGCGAGATCCGAGGTCGCCGTAGGGACCGGGCCACATGTCCCAGCCCGCCTTCGTCGAGATCACCAGTTCGTCACGAAGATTGGAGAAGTCTTCGTGGAGAAGTCTTCCGAAATTGGC
>JABEUR010000141.1 GCA_013044405.1 Acidimicrobiaceae bacterium
GATGGATCCAACTTGACAAACGCCCGACGGACTATCACAGTGGCGCTACTCATATTCGCGGACATGGTTTCCTACTTCAAGAGGTGCTGAGAGACGATGACGCACTGCACCAGTTTTATTCCCTCACCGTTTTTGGTGTCTAGATAGTATCGCCCAATGGTTCCGCACGAGACGCAACGGTCGAGCGAAACGTGGAACGTACCCACCGGTTTCACTGTACATCGATCGAGTATGCGCACCGACACGGCTGGCGCGACGAGCGCCGCCTCACGATCTGGTCACCAGCCAACACAACAACGAGTGCTCAGACCGGCGGGAGCTTCGCTAGGGCCTCTCGCAACGCCACGATCAGTTCATCATCTTGGGACTTTAAGTGCTTTTGAATCTCAATTGCCTCGCTCAAAATCGCCTCAGCATCCTTGAAGGTGTTTTCGGACCGATCATTCGAAGAGGCCGCCGCAATGTTCTGACCGACGATGATGATCGATAGCAAGACCAACTGAAGGAACGTTTGGGCGATCCAAGCCATAACGCCCTCGCCACCCGGTTTGAGCGCTGGGGGTAGACCTATCAGGGCGACGACGGCGAAGATATAAGCACACCACATCGTGCCGACTCCATTGGTGATCTTGACGGCGAGCCAGGAGTTGAATTTCGTGGCTGAGTTCTGGACCACGTTTTCGGCCGCTTTGACTGGTCCGTCCTGGTGTTCAAGGCGCTCAAGCGTGCGCGGGTGCGGTACGTGGGTGTAAGGCGACATGGCACTCCAATCGTGTGATCTCAGTTTCTTGCATGATTACTTGTGCCCTTCTCTGAGCGTCAATCCAGTGGACTGAACCACCGAGCGGTCGACGTTCCTGTCTTGGGCTCATAGAGATACCCCTCCGGTGGCGAACAGAGCAATCGATGCCAGCGCCATGATGAAGACAGTGAGCCAACCCAGGACGTTCGCGAGTCGTCCATTCACGTGGACACCCATGAGACCCCGATTATTCGCGACCATCATCACCACCACCAGCAATGGCGCCGCTATGACACCGTTCATCACCGCGACGAAGACCAGCAACCGTATTGGATTGATGCTCAAAAGGCTCAACACGGTGCCCCCGATAGTCCCCACGCCAACTAAGGCGTAGAACAGTGGAGCATTCTTGATAGTTCGAGAGAATCCCCAGTCCTTGCCGAGCAAACCCGACAGTCCGACCGAACCCGACGCGGCGAGCACCGGAACCGCCAGCAGCCCGCTGCCAATGAAACCCAGGGCAAAGATCACGCTCGAGAATCTTCCCGCGAACGGCTTGAGTGAACTCGCCGCCTGCGCGGCACTTCCAACATTAAGCACGTGATGGCTGTGCAAGGTGTACGCCGTTGCCGCGATGATGGAGAACATCACCATGTTGGAGAATGCCATTCCCGTAAACACGTCTAGACGGCTCGTGCGCACCTTGAGCTGAGAACCGGATCGGCTTCGACTCTTCAACGGTGCGGGGACATCACCACCTTCGTCATCATCGCGCATCTCTTCGAGACGGTTAGCACTCTGCCAAAAGAACAGGTACGGCGAGATTGTGGTTCCGAGCACGGCGAGCAACATCGCGATGGATTCCTTGTCCAATCTGATATGTGGGACCACGGCGTAGAACAGAACCCGAGTCCAGTTCTTCGTCACGATGAACAAGACCACGAGGTAGACCACCAAGAAGCCGGCCAATGCCCTGAACACCATGGCGATGTGAACGAAGGTCCCCTTCACCAACAAGACCGTGATCAGTGCTCCCGAAACGAGAGCCCAGATCCAAGTCGGTCCCGCTTTCAACAGATTCATTCCAGAACCGATCGCCACCAAGTCCGCCGCGATGTTCAAGGTGTTGGCGAAGATCAAGACGATCAGGAGTGCTGCGACAACGAACTTCCCGGTTCTCTGGAAGCGCCTGACCGCGAGTTCACCGAGTCCTTCACCGGTCGCCAGTGCCGTTCGATCAGCTATCTCTTGAACCGCTGCCATCAGAGGGAACGTGAAGAGCGCCGCCCACAGGAACGTCAGTCCGAAGCGCGCGCCGACTTGGGCGTAGGTCGCGATTCCCGACGGATCGTCGTCGGAGGCTCCAGTGATCAGTCCTGGCCCGATTGCCCGGACGTACTGGCGCCAAGGCGACCCAGTTCGCGAACTTCCCCGCGCGTCAGCGCTTCGGCTGCCCACTGTCTTGGAGAACCCTTCCGCGCATCATCTTCTTCGACCACCGAAATAGCACCGGGAATCGGCGCCGAGCTGCGCTTGGCTCATTGGTGCGTCGAACAACGGCTCGCCCACGCTCAAGAGACGGACATTTCCCATGGGACCAATGAAGACTTTTCATCCGCCCAGGCGCTCAACAGATGCGTCGCGAAGCGCTGTTCGAGCATCAAGAGCGCGGCCGCACCGAAGAGGAGATCCGCACCCAGTTCAGGTTCGGCCCGGATCAATCCTCCGACCAAACGGTCTCGCGCGATCAGAGCATGGCGTTCGTCGACCATGGCATGCACGTCGAAGAAGTGGCGACCGTCCAGACCAATGTCAAAACGTTCGAGCGCTCGGCTATATCGAATCATCGGTGTCACCGACGTCATCTCGAAGACCGCCAGGTGCCCTACGAGAGCCGCGCGCCAACGTCGATGGAGTGCGAACATCGACACGAGGTTCACCGACGCCAGGGTCACGCCCGGCAGGACTTCGACGTATGAACCGTACGTTGGATCCAAACCGAGTGCTTTCAAGGTATCGCTGAAGAGCTTGGAGTGCATCAGATTTGCGTCACCCGAGCCGTACTCGTCATATTGAATCTCCACCATGGCGGCCTTCGCTTCGCCGGTCAAGCGTGGAATGGCAAACGTGTGTGGATCCGCCTCCTTCAATTGATACGCGGAGCGGTGAACGCAGAACTCTCTGAATTGGTCGAGGGTTCCCGTTTCGAGGAGATACGAGGAGAGCGAGGGACCTTGCGTCGAGGAAATCATCTCTTCGAGCATGGACGGTACTTCAAAGGGGAATCGAGTGGTCCCTGTTACGACCTCGTCGCGAAGGCGTTGTTCAAATGCGCCCTCGAGTTGCGCGCGAAAGGTCAGGAGGTCGGGGTCCCACTCCCAGCGCGGGTTGGTCAGGCCGCGATAATGAACTTCGTAACAAAGATAGAGCGCCAGTGTGAAATCGTCGTCGCTCAAAGCATCGACGCCTTCAGTGGACGGCGTGACTCCGAGCGTACCTGGGTCGCCCTGCAACGCCGTGATCACCGACTCGCTCAACGGACCGCGAGGCCACGGCAACAGTGGCCAATCTCGTCTCGTAGCTCGCTCGCTGGGTGCACGAACCCTTACTCCAGATGCACTGTCATCGTCGGCAAGGACCCGGGGGGAAGTCCTGGTCCTTGCCGACGAGAGGCTGCCCGAGATTTCCGAAGGAACTCGAGCGTTATTTCTTGAAGGCATCCTTGACCTTCTCTCCGGCCTGTTTCACGTGACCTTTCAATTGGTCGATCTGACCGTCGGCCATCAGCTTGTCGTTTCGAGTTGCCTTGCCGAGCGAGGCCTTGATCTTGCCTTTGGTGATCTGAGCCTTGTTCTTGGACTTATCTACACTTGACATCTTCACTTACCTTCTGTTCTGTTGGCGGGTGCAATTTGCCCCAATTTCAATTCGTGTTGACTCGCTCGATTGATGTCGTATTTCACTGGACTGCAACGTTCGTGGTGGACCTACGCCCGGGCTGACTCTCTTGATCCACCAGTAGAGAGAGACCGCATTGACCGGTACCTTCATCGCCTTACGAGTACGACGACGAGAACAATGACGACAATCAAGATGATCGTGCCGCCTCCGGTGACCATGGCTGACCCTCCTTTCGTTGACGAATCTCAAAGGAGGATTCGACATCGAGATCCATGGGTGGCCACAAGTGGCTCAAAGGAGAACCTTTCTAGATGGCCCGATCTCGAGACGACGAACAACTACTTGGAGTCTTCATGAATCGAACTCGTTCTTCCATTGACGTCGGTGACTTCTCGGTCGAGTGAATGGCGACCGCCTCCGACACGTCCACGAGAAACTCCAAAGACCACAGCCGAAACCACGAATCCGAAGCCTCCAACGATCATCAAGATGACTCCAACCGTGGAGAGGCGAAAACCAGTTCCTTGATAGGAAACGGCCCAGTACATGATTGCCCCAGCCGCAACTGCAATGGCGCTCAGCACCATTCCTGGAAGACCCATATCGCACCTCCTCCTTCTGTCACCGACCAGTTGTCAGGTGAGAGGGATGCTGGGTCTAGACGTCCTACTTTCGAATATAGCGACTGCTTGCGCGCATCGTACGCGTCGTCGTCGACCCTTGGGCGAAGTGGCCCAGAGCTAGAGCCGAATCAGTCAGGGCCGCGAAGCCTCACCCAAGGCGCAACGGAAGCGTCTCGGTGGTCGACTCGCCACTCGAACGTTAATTGAGTCACGATGTTGCGAAGATTGCCTAGAGTGGGTGTAGCGACAGGCCCAGACCTTGCTCATGCCGTAGCCGACCATCTGGTCGGTGTTGAGCAGGGAGATGCAATATGGGTGTATCCGAAAGGGTGCGAAGGCGCACCGACAAGTTCGCGCAAATGACCTTGATCCAACGATCGGGGTCGCGATCACTCCAACTTCCAACGAAGTCGAGCGAAATAACGGGCAGTTCGATACCAAGGGTGGCATCATGATTATCCTCGGTCTCGTACTGCTCCTGATCGGATTCTTAGTGGGGGCCCAACTCATTTGGACCATCGGTGTGATCGTGCTCGTCGTTGGTCTCGTCTTGTGGGTCCTCGGGTCGCTGGGACACGCAGTTGGCGGACGGCGCCACTACTTCTAATCATCGGTGGGACCATCGGGTGTTGGTCCGTTGAGCCGGCCAACCGACTTGCTCGAAGATTGCTGCAAGAAGGCGCCGATTTGCTAGTCGGTGCTCTTGGTCGCGCACTCTCAATCCAACGATGGTCGCGGACCAGAGTTCGTCGGACCTGAGAGCAGTGTTTTCAATCCGAGAACGAGAAGGAAGATATGACTGAATCCGCTTCACCGGAATCGACTGGCTCCACTCTGACCGACAGTCCACAAGTAGAGGAAAAAGCAGTGATTCAACTGCTTGTTCCGTTGATCGAATCTCGGGTTAATCAAGATCCGGTTGCGCTGGTGATGGCCGAACGAACTTTAGATGTCGCTCTCGATCCTTTCGACGAGCCAGTAACCGAGATGGTAGACGTGGTCGTCATTGGGCTCGGTCCCGGAGGTGAATACGTCGCCAATGAACTCCTGAGT
This sequence comes from Acidimicrobiaceae bacterium, assembly GCA_013044405.1. Taxonomy (GTDB): domain Bacteria; phylum Actinomycetota; class Acidimicrobiia; order Acidimicrobiales; family RAAP-2; genus RAAP-2. The sequence continues at coordinate 5,320 of JABEUR010000141.1, forward strand.
CGGGGATTGCGGGTCGTCGCGATTGAGTCGGAGCTGATGGGAGGTGAATGCGCAGACTGGGGATGCGTTCCGACCAAGATGATGGTTCGCGCCGCCAACTTACTTGCGGAGGCGGGTCGGGTGAGCGAGATGGCCGGCTCGGCAACGGTGACGCCGGACTGGAAGCCCGTGGCAACCCGGATTCGCGAAGAGGCCACTCATAGTTGGAATGACAACGAACTGGTTGTCGAATTTGAGAGGAAGGGCGGACGGTTCATACGAGGCACTGCTCGACTGGTCGATGGCGCAGATCGCTCCCTCGACCGGTGGGACTTCGAGAGCGGAGCGATTGGTAGTGATGGAGGTGATTCGGCGCTCTCCCACGACGTCGAAGTTGGCGGGCGCCGGTTCTCACCTCGCTTCGGCGTGGTGATCGCCACCGGAGCACGAAACATGGTTCCCGACGTCACCGGACTGGCGGGACTCCCCTATTGGAATAATCGTGACATTGTCCAGCTCGAACAACTCCCGAACTCACTCGCCATCTTGGGTGGAGGCGCGATTGCCGTTGAACTGGGTCAGTTGCTCGCTCGATTTGGTGTTGCGGTGACGATCGTAGAGGTGGCCGAACGCCTGTTAGCGTCCGAGGAGCCAGAGGCGAGTCGCCTACTCGAGGGCGTCTTGCGAGCAGAGGGTATCGAAGTGATCACCCGCGCGTCTGTGGAACTCGTGACCCACGACTCGCACGGATTCAGTCTCGATCTGGGACCACTCGGTCGGATTCGAGCCGATCAACTCCTGGTAGCGACCGGGCGACGCCCTGACCTGCAGGGCCTCGGGGTCGAGGTCATCGGCATTGATCCAAAGCTGCCTGAACTGTGTACCGACGAGAACATGCGCGTCGCTCCTGGTGTCTGGGCGGTAGGTGACGTGACCGGACATGGCTCGTTCACTCATGTCGCGACGTACCAAGGACACATTGCAGTCAGCGACATCACGGGTAGCGACCACGCTCGCGCGGACTACCGGGCCGTACCGCGCGTGGTGTACACCGACCCCGAAATTGGCGCAGTCGGGCTGAGTGAACAATCCGCTCGCGCTAGCGGTCTGCGGGTGAGAATCGGTCAGGCACCGATGCCGACTGAAGCCCGAGGCTGGATCCACAAGGTGGGAAACGAGGGCCTTATCAAATTGGTCGAAGATTGCGATCGCGGCGTCCTCGTAGGAGCCCTTTCTATTGGGCCCTGTGGCGGCGAGGTGCTCGCGGTGCTGACCCTGGCCATCCATGCTGAAGTACCAGTCTCGAACCTCAAGACAATGCTCTATGCCTATCCGACGTTCCATCGGGCAATCGAAGCCGCCCTGGCCGACCTTCATTGATTCAACGGCTCAATGACCAACTTGCATCCACGAAGGCGACCATGTCGCGCGAATCAACCAGTGAAGTTCTTTCAGGCCCACGTGAATGAGATCCGAGCATCATTGTGCGACTAGACGACTGGTTCCTCTCGAGCCAAGAGCGGGGCAACCCGCATACCTCGATTGACTTTCGCCGTTCCACCGAGACTGCATGGACCGAGGGCAACGACGTCAAACTCCTGATCGACGGCGAAGCTTACTTCGCAAGACTGGCACAAATCATCTCAGAGTTGCATCGTGGCGATCAATTGCTCTTCACCGACTGGAGAAGTGACGCAGACGAGCAGATGGTTCAAGATGGACCAACCATTGGAAGACTCATACTGGACGCGTGCAGTCGCGGCGTCGACGTGCGGGGCCTCCTGTGGCGATCGCACAGCGATCGATTCGCCTTCAGTGCCCAGGAGAATCGTAACCTCGCCAAAGAGCTATCGAGAGCTGGGGGCGAGGTGCTTCTCGATGAGAGGGTTCGACGCGGTGGATCGCACCACCAGAAGATGGTGCTTACTCGCAACTCACTTCGCCCGAACCTCGATGTGGCCTTCGTCGGAGGCATCGATCTCAGTCACGGCCGCCGCGACAATGCCCGCCATCGAGGAAATCTCCAAGCGATCGAACTAGACCGTCGATACGGCCCCCAACCCGCATGGCACGACGCGCAACTGGAGATCCGCGGGCCAGCTATTGGCGACCTCGACCTCACCTTCCGTGAACGATGGCAGGATCCGACCCCACTGAATCACTCCGGACGATTGAGTGCCTGGGTTAATCACAAATTGTCAAGAAATCGAGTCGCCAGCGCCATGACTGAAGTGGGCCCCGACCCCATCGCACAAGGAGAACACGCCGTCCAGGTCCTACGCACGTATCCCTCTCGACGGCCGAGGTATCCCTTCGCGCCCGACGGAGAGCGCAGCGTCGCGAGAGCGTTCGTCAAGGCAATTGGACGTGCGCGCTGTCTCATCTACATCGAAGACCAGTATTTTTGGTCACGCCAGATCGCCAAGAACCTAGCAGCGGCGATGCGTTGTCACCCGACACTTCAGCTCATCGTCGTCGTTCCACGCTTCCCCGACAAGGATGGGCGTCTCTCGGGTCCACCAAGTCGGCGAGCCCAAGAGCGCGCTATGGCTATCGTGCGAGCGGCGGGGGGCGATCGTGTTCAATTTTACGATATTGAGAACGAACAAGGAGTCCCCATTTATGTTCACGCCAAGGTCTGTGTGATCGACGATGTCTGGGCGACCGTTGGTTCAGACAATCTCAATCGCAGATCGTGGACTCATGACTCAGAGCTCTCATGCGCAGTCATCGACGGTGAACTCGACAGTCGTCAACCACTCGACCCTGGAGGGCTAGGCGACGGCAGTCGCAGATTCGCACGCAATCTGCGCCTCACCCTCTGGGCCGAGCACTTGGGCATCCCAATGAGCGACGCCGGGTTACTGGATATTGCCAACTCCGGTGCCCTATGGGAACGGGCCGCGCGTGACCTAGAGCGCTTCAACGCCGAGGGAAACCATGGAAGGCGCCCGGCGAGTCGCGTACGATCCCACGTGATAGAACCAGCGTCCAGCTGGCGCCAAGGTTGGGCAAATCTCGCCTATCGACTCGTTTTTGATCCCGACGGAAGACCGCTGAAGATGCGAATCATGAATCGGTACTAGTGATGGTGTCGATGTGATCATCCCCACCGCGAATCGGCGTCGATTGGCACAGTAGTGGATGCACCGCTGATGGGAAGTGGCACGATTAGGCCCGACGCGCCTTACGCGAAGGCATCTCTCACCTTTGGAACACCGGTGGCCCAATGGGGCGTATCAACGTATTGAGGATTGTCTTGGGTACGATCGTTGGTCATCCTTAGGTACATCTGTCAACGCACACGTCCGTCGCGGCCGACAGGAAGGTGCCCATGGTCTTCAGCGCCTGGGGTCACATTCCCAATGTTCACCCGGGTATGGCCGTTGCCAAAGTGTCGGCGTGTGGGTGGATCGGGTTTGTCCCTGGCCCTCCCCTTATTGGAACGATTGGGTCGCTGACCTCATTGCGAACGGCCCGGTTCTTGTTGCCTTGCCTCAGCGTCGTGATCGTACTGGTAGCCGGGACGGCGAAGGCTCTTCGCGGTGAACGCGACGGGAGTGCCGCATCGTCTGTGATTTAGCCTCGATGGAGCCTTCGGGACTATCGTTGAATCCCTTGCGCATTCCTTTTCACCCAGTGGCAGCTATATTCGCTTCCTGGGCGATGTACTTCGCACGGCGTATCCACAGAATGCTGTGAAAGACGATATGACCATCCTCGAACGTCAGTTGCCCACGACGGATCATCCTTGAAAAACCTCCTGGGTTCGGGCTGCCGAGTTTTACGACTCCACCATGACGCGGGTAAGCCGCCAACTGCTTACCAGGAACGTGGAACGGCCAGTCCCGATAGACGTACACGTTCTGATCAGTAACCAGCACGATGCGATGAAAATAGAAGGTCAGGATGCTGATCGCCATCTCTATCAGATCACCCACGCTCGGCACGTAGCGGACCACGTCTTCCACCGTGCCGATCAGCACGGTCGTCAGCAGATTGTTAAAAGCAAAACACACCGCCTCACCCTGCTCGTCGAGGTGCGCGCGTCTTGCCATACGCTTCGCCATTCGTAAGTTGTATTTCCGCACTGGAAGACTGACATAATTGGGATCGTCGGGAGTGCTCATTTCGAGACCGTAGAACAGAATCTCGATGGGATAGGAGCCACCACAAGTGAGGACGCCCCCAATCGCTCGAATTGCTAGAGTCGCTCATTCGCGGCACGCGACAGTTGACACCCCTCTCACTACGTTCATTCCATCCGATACGCCTCTCATCACCGCCGACATTCGCGAATGATTGGGGCTCGTCCACTTTGCGGGCCAAGAAAGTTGAGTAGGAACCTCGTCTTTGATCAGGTGCAACGTTGTAGAAAAATCACCGAGTGGACCTTGAGGGATGTAATGAGAACCGGAATCCAACCATTACCAGCTGAGCGACCACCATTTTCGGAGTTTTGGCGTCCCTGGAGTCTGACTTACGGGCCGCGTTGAATGACTCGCGTATCTGACGACAGAATCTGTGTAGATGAATGTATACTTTCTCTATGACCCGCACACCCACCTACTCCCTCTCCGTCAGCGACGCCACCAAACGCGGCATCGCCGGACTAGCTCGTGACGCCGAAGCCGGCTCGTCAATTACGGTCGAGCGCAACCACCGTCCGGTGGCGGCGATTATCGGAGTAAGCGAACTCCATCGCTACCAAGAGGCCGAACGGGACTTACGCGATCTTGCGGTCGTTCTTATCCGCACCGCCACCGACAACGGTGAACGAACTTCACTCGACGACGTCTTCTCTCGATTCGGATTCGACCGAGCCACTCTCGAACGCGAAGTTGATGAGGACCTGGCCGCTGGTCGAGAGTGACCCCGTCCAAGGGTGCTCAAAGAGGCGAACCGCCATCTCGGAGAACTGGTCGTCACCCCAGCGCGCATCATACGGAACTTCGCTTCACTGACGCCGCGATTGACGACTTGGTGGCGCTGCAAAAGAAGAACCGTCCGGCCCTCAAATGGGCGATGAAGAAGTTTCTGCTCATCGAGCGTAACCCCGAGGCGGGCGCGCCCCTCGGCGGCGGACTACACGGCTATCGCAAGTTGACCGTGGGTGACCGGGACTGGCGCATTGTGTGGCGAGTGACCTTTGACGATACCGGACAGCCAATCGTCGACATCGGTGAAATCTGGGTCGTGGGCGCTCGAAAAGACAGCGAGGTCTATACCGAGATGCGTCGACGGGTAGCTGCGCTGCCCGAAGGTCCTCATACCCAAACATTCGAAGAGGTGTTGGCTCTTCTCGAAGCAAGTCTCACGAAGAAGCGACGTCCCGCGTCTTTGCATCCCACAACCGACGACACACTCGCGCCAACATGGTTGGTCGACGATCTGGTCAACTTCGCGGGCTACATACGAAGTGACGTTGAAGCACTCACCGAACGCCAAGCCATGTCAGCGTGGGTAGCATATCGTTCGCGCTGATGTACTTCCGCTTACTCTCGATTCGAAAACGCCAGGACGAACTCTTCAATTCGCGAGGCAATTGCGTCGTCAACTCAGCGAGATTGTGAGTTCATCCAAGTGATTGTCTGTTGCCGGGTGGACGTTGGAGTACTCGAACCTTTGTTTGGCGTTGCCAACTGAACGTCACGGTCGGCGAGGGTGACTCCGCAAGTGAATTATCGATTCCATTTTTTGACTCCGGACCTCCGAAGTCCATCGCGATGCCGCTCGCTCAAGCCGCCTGCCAAGAGACGTACTCAAGCAAGTGCGCTATCGGGGCCAGGACCACAGCGAGCGACCAGGACTGGGCTGCCCACCGAATTCGCCAATGGCGGGGGACCTAGCAGGTCAAGAGGTCTTGTGCAGGTGCGGCAACGGCGCCGTCATTTGACCCTCGAGCAAGTGTGAAACAGCAGTTGCACTCGCACTCAGAGAAATTCTTTGCCAGTGCAACACCGGCCCGTGTATGCTCGGCTCAAGGACGTCCAGACCCCGCCTCCTAGTTGCCGGACTTTATGTCGGAAAATTAGTCGAAGGAGTGAAAGTGGGCTTTCGAGGACTCGTTGCCATCGTGGACACCGCACTCGTAGGAGTTCGGGGATATCGCATGACGGCGCGCACATACTGCCCCGATCGAAGCGCCAACGTGACCTGGGGATCGGTATCTTCACTCGCCCCAATGGCGCGATTCACCTCCACGAGGTTAATCGATCAGAATCCCAGCAACCCGACGAGGCAATCAACGATTGGAACGGATCGGAAGAAGAGTACGGGTTATGAAGAAGCCTTTTAGAGACTCGACACGTCAATCGGTCCCCATGTCCTGGGCGCCGTCAGCAACATCGATTGCGGTCAGTCCAGGGGGCGAACCTGACAAGGTCGACGTTGCAACTCTTTCCGAGAGAAAGGAGATTAGAACACGTACATCGGAGGCGGAACCATCAATCTCTTCCTCGTCATCGTAGTCATTGTCCCGCTCTTGAGACGATGATGTTGTCAGACACCAAGAACCTCGATTGTGCCGAACTAGATCAAGCAGGCATCGCACCAAGTCAACCAAGGATGTCGAACGCATGGCAGTGAGCTTGCTGGCGATTTCACTTTGGAGTCACAGGAGAGAGCGATGGTCGCCCCGATGGTCCAGCAGCTAAGCGCTGAGCCTCGTTCGTTCCGGGCCGCAACCCGAGGCGAACGAGGTCCGGAAACGCTATGTCGAAGCGTGTCGCAAAGGTCATGACCGTCGCGCGAAATCCGTCTCAGACGGCCAAACACCATCCGAGAACTGTTCGACGGTACTGCTCCCCCGGACCTCGTCACGCACGACGGTGGCAGGCAAATCAACTTGCTCGCGGTTGCCGGATCGGCGCCTCCGCTCGAAGATTGATACCAGTACTCGACGAGTACGACGTTCGGTCGATTCGAGGCTTCCAGTGAGGACCGTGGCGGTGATCGCCCACAAGAAGAAAACACTAGGCGGTGGCCTCGGAGAACTTCGTCGACTCTTAGCCCAAGAAGGAGTGAGCGATCCGCTCTGGTACGAAGCATCGAGCAGTCGCGAAATGGGTCCCTTGGCTCGAAAGGCAATTGAGCATGGCGCTAACTTCCTCTTCATCTGGGGTGGTGATGGATCCGTCCAACGCTGCGTCAACGAGATTGCTGACGACGACGTCACGGTGGCGCTGCTGCCGGCAGGTACCGCCAATCTACTGGCGAGCAACTTGAAGATCCCTCGCGATCTCAAGGGAGCCGTGGACATTGGCTTCAACGGAGCACGACGTCGTCTGGACCTGGGCGTTCTCAACGGGGATCGTTTCAGCGTGATGGCGGGAGTTGGATTCGATGCGATCATGATGCGTGACGCCGATATGGGATTGAAGGATCGATTCGGTCGCCTCGCATACGTGTGGACCGCAAGTCGCGCCACTCGAATGAAGTTACGCCGCATCCGCATCAAAGTCGACGGTGCCGTGTGGTTCGATGGCCGGGCAAGTTGTGTACTACTCGGACAGATGGGTACCTTGGCCGGTGGAGTCGTCGCCTTCCCAACGGCGAAGCCCGACGATGGCCTTCTCGAGATTGGCGTCGTTACCGCAGAGACCCGGGCCGATTGGCTACGGGTTTTCACCCGCATGGTCGTAGGACGCGCCGACCGATCCCCACTCACCCAGATGACCCAGGGTCATAACGTGAAGATCAAACTCGATCGACCAACGATCTACGAGCTCGATGGCGGAGTCCGCAAGAAGACCAAGCGACTCACTGCGAGCATCCAACCTCTGGCCATTACCATCTGCGTTCCCCAAGAAGAGCCCACGTGAGCACCGCGCGCTTGGTCCCCGAGACTCGCAGTCTCTCCGGCGACGATGCGTGGCATCTGCTGCGACAGATCGGCTGGGGTCGGCTTTGCAAGGACTCGTTTCGACGACTTCGCGTGGCGGACGGCTTCAGTCACGCTCGCTCGCTGGCGTTCTTGACATCGCTGGTGGCGATTCAGGGACTTATTGGTGCAGTAGGACTGGCGAGTGCATTACACAAGGGTGCGGTCAGTGGAATGATCATTACCGCGGTGCGCGACGCAGTACCAAGTCCAGCCGGCCAAATACTCACCACCGCAGCAACGCAGGCCCATCGCGTTGCCGCCGGTCACGAGTACGGCGCCGTGCTCATCGGACTGATCGGGGCACTCATTGGCGCCACCTCCGCATTCGGACAGCTGGAACGTGGTCTGAACCGGCTCTATGGAATCGAGCAAGACCGCCCGACGTTGAAGAAGTACGGACTGGCCTTGCTCTTCACTCTGAGCGTCGGCGTTCTCATTGCGATTGCCTTCGTTTGCCTCGCGTTCGGGCGCGACCTCGTGCTTGCAACCAACAACGGCCTGTTGACGTCGACGTGGTCCGTGGCTCGCTGGCCACTTGGACTGGGACTCATTGGAGCAGCGGTGACGATCGTCCTTCGGTGGTCACCCAAGCGGCGCCAGCCCCACCTCTCGTGGCTCGCTTTTGGCTCGGGCGCATCGATCCTCCTCTGGACACTGGCGACCGGCGGACTCGGCCTGTTCTATCGGTCGAGCTCGTCGTTCGGCAAGACCTACGGCCCCTTGGCCGGGATCGTGGCGCTGCTCATTTGGAGTTTCCTCTCGAGCAGCGCTCTTCTCTTCGGTGCGGCAATTTCTGCCCAACTAGAAGCCGTTCGTGCAGGTGTTCCGATACCTGAGGAACCCTTGGCCACGGATACTTCCCACGACCCTCCGCCAACGTTGCACTCGATCAACTGACGCAACCATCGCCGAATCAACCATTGAGCGGGAGATCGAGCACGAAGGCTCGCTGACCATTAGAGAACCACGAACGCTCCGACGTTCAGTGCGGACTGGCGCACGTCGCGCCCTCGACACTTCAAACGTCCTTCGCGTTCATTGAAAGCCCCTTGTCGACACCATCTGGATCGGCGTCGCCAAATCCTCCAACCGTCGTCAAGCCACATTGGTCCAGCAGACTAGGTCTCCCAATCCCATCGACGACACGTCGAGTTGCACGCCCCCACC
>JABEUR010000142.1 GCA_013044405.1 Acidimicrobiaceae bacterium
CTCGAAGGCATACGGAAAAATCCTTCGGCGCCCGGCTGGTCGGTACGGGCCATCCTTCGTGACGGTGACGACCAGGTGGTTGGACAGTGCGGCTTCCACGGAACCCCCAAGGACGTGGGCCGCGCCGAGATCGGCTACACGACCTTCACGCCCTATCGACGGTGCGGCTACGCAACCGAGTCGGCCCGTGGTCTCGTCGAGTGGGCCCGCTCCCAGGGAACCCACGTGGTCTTCGCAGCGGTGTCGCCGTCGAACGATGCGTCACTCGCGGTGGTGCGACAACTGGGTTTCCAACGCACCGGCGTCCAAGAGAACCACCGCCACGAAGAAGAGTGGGTCTTCGAGCTCGCCGTGTGAGGAGAGCTTTCCGTCGCGCCGACCGGCTGAGACCACCTCCGCGTGACCCCTCGTGGAGCCACTCGAGATTCGCAGGTCGCTGCGAGGACCTTCGAAGTCTTTGAACGCAGCGGTGTCCCTCGACACCAAGTCTCCGTAGGTCGAGGACGCGGCCGGGACGAGAGTTGAACTGAATCCAGTCCGAACGCTCGTCGACCCGGATCAAACGTCGAGCGTCGTGGCCGACTCACGAATAATCTCGAAACCTCACCCAACTACGCGACCAGGGCATGCGAAGGCCCGACGCGACCATGACCACGACGCCCTGTTCGTCGTTCGCGACGCCCAGACCGTTGCGGTATTGGAAGCTGAATCGAACGTGCTCGAAGAGTCTTCGAAGCAACACCGGGTCCAAGTTCACCGCCACGATGCTCGTGATCCACCGAGGCGGCGGTCCCCACATCCAAAAGGAGTTCGCCCCGCTAAAGACCCGACCCGGGGGAAGGGCGAACTGGCCACCGTATCGTTCCAGCGCTCCGGCCTCACCGTAGTTTCCGGTCACGACTGCGCAGTGTTGACGTTGCGAAGCCGGCAGAGCTCGAAAGACCGCAGCGATCTGGCCGACTTCCCTCGGCCAGGCGATGGTCTCGGCGAGGTCGTAGTTGATCTTTTGTAGTGCGACGGTGTGCAGCACGCGTGCCGGCAGTATCGGCAGGGCTAGCGGGACGGTGACGATCCCCGAGATGGCGATCGCCACCATCATCGAAGCCGGCGTGAACGACGTCGCGCCCCTCGCGCGCCTCAGAAGCCAGCGTTGCTCGATGCCCACCGCACCAGCGGCGAAGAGCAGGACGAAGATGCCCCCTGAGTAGTACGGCTTTCCCCCGAGCACGAACTGCAGGACGAGGACAAAGACGCTGGTCAGCGCGAGTGCTCGCCAGCGTCGATCTGGAACGTCGCGTTTCCAGAGGTGTCTCAGTCCCCCAATCCACAGGGGCGTCGACGCGACTCCGGTGTAGACGATCTGAGCGGGCCAGTAGACGGCGCGATTGTGACCGGCAGCGCTCTGGAGCGAGTGAAACACCGACAGATTCGGCCACCCGTGGAGCGCCTGGAACGCGAAGTCGGGCCAGCCGAGAACCGCGACGATGGCCAAAGCGAACCACGTCGAACGATTCGCGACAAGTCGCCGCGCCGCCGGGCTCAGCGAGAATCCGACGATCAACGCGATCAACAGGAATCCGATGTTCCACTTCGCGTCCAGACCGACCCCGGCGAAGATGCCCGCCGCCACCATCCATCGTCGCCGCCCGTCATCCAACAGGTGCGCGATTGCCCACAGGACACCCGCCCACGCCGCGAAGTCGAAGACCGTCGTGGTCAACAGGTGGGCGGTCGCCAGATACTCACCACACAACGCAGTCGCCAGGGCCGCGACACGTCGAGCGCGCGCCTCGCCCCCGAGCATTCTCGCCAGCGAGCTCGAGACGAGGATCTGCCAGCCCAGTAACAGGGCTGGGATGACGCGCAGTCCCGTCAGGCTGTTGGCGAAGAGGACCGACGACGCCCTCGCGACCAAGGGCGCCAACGCCGGCTGATCAACGTAGCCGAGTGCCGGGTGCTGGCCCGCGACGAGGAAGTACAGCTCGTCGCGGTGATAGCCGTAGCGCGCACTGAGCGCCATCTCCAACGTCACCGCTCCCAGCGCGATTGCCCAGACTCCGGTGTCGTGAGCGGACGGCGCACGAAAAGACTCCTTGGCCAGCACTGTCCCCTCCCCGAGCAGTCCTAACTCCCTTTGGTAAAACGTGACGCCTCGTCAGCGACACGATCGAACTCGCCTAGAACCCGCGACGATCGAGCACCTTGGCGCCACCCTACGCCGCCTCACGCAATGATGCGGGTTTTCATTGCGACGGGTGCCTCAAATGATCTCCCGTGCGAGGTATTACCCATTCGCCTCGCGAGTGTTTGGAGATGGGACTCACACCCGTTGGGTGTCTCGGCGAAATCGCCAGACGGCGCCGACCACGAAGATCGCCAACCACACCAGGAGATTGATCGCCCACATCGCGTCAAAGGTCCCGCCGGCGAGCGGGTAGTGGACGGCCTGGTTGAGACCGTAGAGCGGCGTGAACTTCGCGGCCGTCTGCAGACCTGAAGAGAACTGGCTGAGCGGGATGAACAGCCCTCCCCCGAAGGAGAACAGCATCAGGGCGAATCCCACGATCTGCATCACGTTCTCCGAAGGCAGCAGATATCCGATGAACAGGCCGAAGGCGGCGAACAGGAGTGATCCGAGCCACACGCACAGCGCGCTGATGATCCAGACGTGCAGGGGCATGGTGGGCTTGTGGGCAACGATCCCGGCTGCGTAGACCGCTACCACCGCGGCCAGACCCAGCACCAACGCGGTGACCATCTTGATCATGATGTAGGCGAATGGCGACAACGGCGTCACGCGCAGTTGGCGGCTCCAACCCGAGAGACGCTCCACTGAGACCATCGCACCCCCACTGGTCGTTGAGAGCACCGCTCCGTAGAGCGCCATCGAGATCATGACGAAGGCCGAGACGTTCCCGTGCCCGATGCGCTGGTTGGCGTAGGCCTTGTTGAGTCCGAAGAGGAAGAAGAAGATCACCGGGGTGAGGATCGTGAAGACGATGGTTCGACGATTGCGCAGGAGTCGTCGCACCTCGATGGCCACCACCGCCGCGCTGAATCCCCCCATGGCGGGAGGCGTGCGCTGGGCGAAGTGCGTAGTTCCCGCCTCTCGCGTGCTCACTGATCGCCCTCCTTCGCGCCGATCCCATGGGCTTCGCCGGTCAGGGCGATGAAAGCGTCCTCGAGGCCGCGCGCCGTCACCTCGATGTCGTGCGCGTCGGTGTGGTCCAGCAGGTAGCGAAGAACGGCGTCCGAGTCCCCCGAATGTATCCAGACCGTGTCGCCGCGCACTTCCACGCTGTCGGCACCGTGAACCCTGCCAAGCACCTGCTCGTCGGCCCCGTTGATGGTGGCGCGAACGGTGCGACCAGAGGCCAAGCTCTTCACCTCACCCGCGGTGCCGTCGGCGACGATCCGACCCCGGGC
>JABEUR010000025.1 GCA_013044405.1 Acidimicrobiaceae bacterium
ACGGGAACCGCGAAGTTACCGCCGACGCTGGCGCACGGTCCGGCCCACTTGACCCAGTGGCCCGAGCTCGTCAGGCGCGCGCCGCCGGTGACGCCGCGGTCGTTGCCAACCATCAGCCAGCCACTGTTTCCCTTGAACACGAGGGCGCCTTCCATCGAGGTTCCCCCGGCCGCCGCAAACAGCGTTGGTGTACTCACTCGTCGCCAGGAATTGGTCGTGATCGGAGTTCGCCAGAGCCCGAAGGTCTGGTCCGTGTTCCATCCGATTGCGTAGACCTGACCGTGGCTCGCGCCCACTGAGAGGATTCCGCCCTTCATCCCGAGTGACTTCACCGATATCGGGGACCACGTGCGTCCGGCGTCATGGGTGGAGAGCAACTCGGCGTTGAAGGTGCCGTTGGGACTCCCGCTCGGTACTGAACCGTAGATCCAACCGTCATTGGCGTTGGCGAAGTAGATGGTCGGTTGGGCAACCGGGTAGTAGTCGGAAGCCTCCGTGCGCATGAGTTTTTGGAGCGGGGCCGGAACGGTCTCGGCGGTCCAGATGTGGCCGGTGTTCGACGTGTGTTCCACGCGAGCACACGTACCGGTTCTGCAGTGGAAGACGCCTAGCATCCAGCCCTCACCCGAGGGCAGGAACGTCACCGAGACGGGTGACGTTAGCGTTGACCTCGTGGACCCGGAGACGGACGTTCCCACCAGCGTGGTGAACATCGTCAGCGAAACGGCGACGGCCGCCACGATCCGTCGTAACACGCGTAACCGGGCTCCCCGAATACGTTCAACGCATTCGCGTGCACTCGTCATTGGTCCGCCCATCACTTCTCGTCTCCAGCATGACCATAGCGGCGAACTGGGCGTACCCGTCGAGGCGCACCGGTGTGAAGCCGCCAGGTGAATCGGTGAACCGCTTGGTCAGTATCGCACTGTTGGCACTTGTTAGTGAGCGCGACAGCACACGTTCACGTTGAGTGCCTAGTTTGACTCAGGCCCTGGTCCTGCGCACCAGGAGCAGGGCCGCGCCGAGCAGAAGCGCTGTACTCGCCAGGTAGAGGCCACCCTCACGCAGTTGCAACTCCCAGTACTGGATGTCGGGTACGTAGAGCTCAACGTCGTGAAGGCCGAGCTTGCGCACACACGTGTCATAGACGCTCTGACTGGTCACAATGGACGGGCACTGGTTGACGGCATTGATCCACGTTGTCTCCTGGCTCCAGGTTGGAATCGTGTTGCCGCGATGAACCGGCACGTAGCCGTTGAAGATGACCCACGCATTCGCGGGGGCCATCTTCAACGGCGGACGATCGACGGTCACACCACCCTTCGTCACCGTCGTTATCGTGAGCGTGGTCGAGTGGAGCGCGACGAGATTCGTTCTCACGTCGGTCTGCATCGCCCACGCTACGAGCACCATCACTGCCAAGCCGACGGCGACGGTCCAACCGGGACGTCGCAGGATGAGCCCGACGATGGTCGTCACGGCAAAGGCGAAGATACCGGTCGTCAGGGGCATCCAGCCGGCGTATGTGAAGCCGTTCGTCGAGATTCGTGGAGTCCACTTCGAGGCACTGAGCCACCACGAGACTGTCACGCAAAGCGGAATCGCGAGCGCGACGAGTGATCCGAGCCCCACGGCGACCTTGGTCGTGAACCAGCGTCCCCTCGTGATCGACTGGGTCCACGCGGTGCGAACCGTGTTGCGGTCCATCTCGCCAGCCACCGTATTGGCCCCGAGCAGTAGTCCGAGAACTGCGGTGGGTAGCACCGCAGTCCAATGGACGTAGGTGCCGGTGACCATCGCATTGGAGTAGCGCGTGAACGTCGACTGACAGAGGGCCTGGTACTTGGCGGCGAAACCGTTGCCGCCGTGGCAGGGCTGGTCCAGCCACTGATGGCGCAGCGCCTCGATGTGGAGTCCGTTGACAATGGCGTAGGCGATGAGGAGCAGGCTCACCGCGACGAAGAAGAGGTAGACGCTGCGCTGCAGGCGCCACGCCATCCAGGTCACGAGACTCCTCCACGAGCCGTAGGGGCGTCGTAGTGAGATTGGGAGAGGGTGGAGCCTGTCCTCAACCGAAGGTAGGCCATGATGATCTCGTCCAACGTTGGTTCGCTGATCTGCCACGTCTCGTCAACGAGGGGCAGGGTCATCCGGGCGAGGTGCGTCACCTCTCGACTGCTGGTTCGGGTGTCGATCACCGTGACCCCCTCGGGAAGGGCCAGCGCGTCCGATGACGTCGTGCTGAGGAAGCGGTGGCTCTCGACGACGAACTCGAGGTCGTCGGCGAGAACGATCGTCGAGTGCGACATGATGACCAAGTAGTCACAGATCGATCCGACGTCACCGAGCGCGTGCGTGGAGAGTACGACGTTGGTGCCGCGCTCGGCGACCTCGCGCATCAAGAGTCGCAAGAGGTCCTCTCGGGCGACGGGATCGAGTTCGGCCGCCGGTTCGTCGAGGATGAGCAGTTCCGGTCGCTTCGCAAGACACATCGTCAGCGCCACCTGGGCGCGCTGACCACCCGACAGCTTGTCGACACGATCGCGCAGCGAGATGCCCAACTGGTCGACGTAGGCGTGAGCGGTCGTCATGTCCCACGTCGGGTTGGTGCCCGCACCGAACCGGAACATCTCGTCGACTCGGAAACCCTTGTAGAGGGGCCGCGCCTGGTCCAGGTAGCCGACCCGCTTGAGCAGCGACGCGTCAGCGGCGCTCGGTACACCACCGAGGACGTTGATCATCCCTGACGTCGGCCTCGAGAGTCCTGCCGCCAATCGCAGCAGGGTTGACTTCCCCGCGCCGTTGGGACCGACGAGCGCGGTGACCTTGCCCGGCGGGATCGAGAGCGTGCAGTCGCGTAGTCCCCACTTGCGGCCAAAGCGCTTGGCGAGAGCGTTGGTCTCAAGGACCGGTGTCGTCACGAGATCACCCGCTGGTCATGGTTGAGGATCCGACGAAGCAGTTCGAGCATGTCGTCATCGACAAGGCCAGCGGCTCTGGCGCGATGCGCCCAGAGTTGCAACTGGCGAGACAGTTCGGCGTATCCAACCGCCGTGGTGTGGGCGTCGGGGTTCTGCGTGATGAACGTGCCGAGGCCGAGACGTCCCTCGGCCAGTCCCAAGTGTTCGAGCTCTCGATACGCGCGGTGCACCGTGTTGGGGTTGATCGTGACCTGGGTCACCACCTCGCGGACCGATGGCAGTTGATCACCTGATCGGAGTCGGCCAAACTCTATGGCTTGGCGCACCTGATCGACCAACTGTCGATAGGGGGCGATACCGCTTCGTGGCTCGAGGCGAAAGTGGATATTCGGCTGCTTCTCACTCATGTACTAGTACACTAATACACGGCAATGGGTACGTCGAATTCGAGGAGAGACTCGCGCTGGTACTGACGAACCCTCCATATCGAAGACCATGAGTGGGAGGACTAGTGATCGGGCAGACGTTCGCCTACTCCTAACTCCTTTGGGACGATTGAGATCATGCGGATCCGAATCGAAGTATTCGCGGCCTTCGCTCACTGCTACTAAGAAATTCGTCCACCTTGCTGGATGAATTGGTGTGTGCGCACTTCCCCCGAGAACGGTGGGTGGCTGAGGGCGGTGAAGGCGGCATACGTAGGTATGTCCCGATAGTCGTGGCTACGGACTCCTATCAATACACCAGCCACCGCGCTCCTCGGGGCTCTGCCCGGACTTTCGTATCGCGCCTCGCCAAGTTCGTCGCAGAAGCGCTCGCACTCCAAGTACTTCGGATATCTCAAATACAGAGGCGCCAGTCGCGGCGACACGTCTTGAGAGCGCGTGTGAAGTCCGCTCTGTCACGCGGCCCAGTCGGTCCGTACAAGACAGCCCGCATTGGTTCTGACCCTTTGGCGGGGTGTTTACCAAACTCTAAACGCCCTGCCGTGACTGGGGTCTGGCAACAGGGGCCACCAACTCTCCGCACAATATTGACCATGTTCACCACATGGTTTTTGATCAGGAGTGTTCGCCGTCTCATCTTCCTTGAAGTGGCTCCTTGCCGTTGGCTACACATCAGGTAAGGGCTGAGATACTGGCCAACAGCTTGACGACACCTCAGACACCTTGGTCTCCCCTTTTTTCATAGAAAGTCTTGACGCTGCTGTTTATGAGTCATCGAATAGGTTCGCCACATCGGCTCCAAGACGTAGCCCAGTGCTCTGTTCGCGCCG
>JABEUR010000143.1 GCA_013044405.1 Acidimicrobiaceae bacterium
GCCCACCTTGAGCCGCGAGGCCGCGGCCACGAAGCGCTCGGCGAAGGCGTCGTACAACGAGTCGTGCACCAAGATGCGTGACGTCGAGGTGCACGCCATCCCGTTGTTGTAGAACATGCCCTCGATCGCCACGTCCACGGCCGCATCGAGGTCAGCGTCGTCGAGCACCATCAGCGCGTTCTTGCCGCCGAGTTCGAGCGTGACGTAGGTTAGGTGCTGGGCCGCCGCTTGCATCACGCGTCGCCCCGTCGCCGTCGAGCCGGTGAAGGTCACTCGCTCGATACGCTCATTGGCGATGAGCGCCGGACCCGCGCCCAGGCCGTTGACGGCGTTGAGGACTCCCGGCGGCAGCACCTCGTTGGCCAGTTCGATGAGGCGCAACACGGCCAGTGGTGCCTGCTCACCGGGTTTGACGACGACGGTGTTGCCGACCGCGAGTGCGGGGGCGCACTTCTTGGCCACGTGCTGAACGGGCCAATTGAACGGCAGGATCGCCGCGACCACGCCGTAGGGCTCGTAGTCCACGCGGGCCTGCACCGGCCCCTGGTGGATCAACTCGCCGTGGACAGTGTCCGCGATGCCGGCGTAATAATCGAAGTTGGTGTGGCTCGAGACGACGTCGACCCGCAGGGCGTCGCGCTTCGGTTTCCCCACCTCGCGGGCGCACAGTTCCGCCAGTTCGTCGGCGTGGTCGCGGATCTTCTGAGCGACCTGACGCATGAGCCCCCCCCGTTCGCGCGCCGACAGATCGCGCCATACTCGCTCGTAGGCGCGCCGTGAATCAGCGACCGCGAGGTCCACGGTGTCGACACTGGCGTTGGCGACTCGGGCGAGCACCCGTCCAGTGGACGCCTCGAGGACGTCGAAGGTATCGGCCTCACCGGCCACGAAACCTCCACCGATGAAGGACCCCCACACCCCTCGCTCGGCCAGCAGGGCATCAGTTGTCGGCGAGGCCCGCCCGCTCACGTCCAGCGTTGCCATATCGCCATCCCCCCACAGTTGACTAGACCACCGAAGTTAGTCACGTTTTGAGCGTGCGGCCCGCTCGTGAGGGTGAGAAAAATTCATGGCCACCTTTTGTTAATCGGCGTACCGCGCCACCGTGAAAGCAATGGTCGTCGGCACGCTCAGACCGAAGACCACCAACATCCCCGTGACGATCGCGAGCGGCGCGCCACTGGTGTGATTGCGGACGAAGGAGAACTCGATGACCCCGGCCTCGACCACGTAGGCCAGTAGCGTCCATCCGAACACCTTGGAGAAGGTGGCCCACGCGAAGTCGCGAAGTCGCGCCAGGATGATCCCCGCGGCCACGAGCAGTGCCGTCGACAACGCCAGCAGCGCACCAGCGACGCTGAGCGGAGCCCGGCGAGGGGCGTAGGCGGCCATCACGATTCCCCCCACGACGACGCCGGCCAGTGCCCCCGTCGACAACCAGGCGACGGGCGGAAAACGACGATCAGCGCGACCGTCAGTGACCGCACTCACGTGGACGCCACTTTCGTCATGATGACGAGCGTGGCGATCTGCATCACGCCGGTGACGCCCGCGGTGTAAATGAATCGCTTCATCAGTCTCGCGATGCGCTCTCCGTTGGGCACCGGCTTGTTCATCTCGAAGAGCACCGCGACGTTGGCCGGCTCGAGGATGCCGAGCGCAATGGTGGCCATGACGCCCACGACGCACATCGAGACGATCAACCACGCGTGATTGGGACTCGCCGGGTTGAGATTGCCGAGTTGGCGCGCGAGCTGCAAGCCCGAACCGAGGTTCATCGTCACGATGGTCGGCATGATGATGACCATCGCCGGCATGAACTTCGACGAGAACTCCGCACGCGCGGGAATCGAGAGTCGTCCCATGATCGGCCCGAGGACCAGACCGACGAACAAGTCGATCGCCGTCCACAAGGCACCCCCGGCAACGTGGGCGAACATGAGCATCCACGTCGAATTCGTGGCGATCGCGACGACGACGAAGACGACCGCGAGGCCCGCGACGGGCAGGCCCTTGAGGGGAACGATTTGGATTGCCGCTCGTCCCGGCGAACCGTGACGCTCCCCCCGCGGCGTCTCAAGCATTTCAGCGACGAGCCCCCCCTCACGTGCCCTGCGCTTGACTCTACGTCGCCGCTCGGGCGATTGCAACGCGGCATCGGCGCAACGGTGACGGGCTCATCAACTAGCTCGTCGTGGCCATCACGCGCGCCCACGCCAACGCGAACTCCTCACCCCATCCGATCAGGACTCGATCGTGCGCGGCGCGTACCTCTTCGAAGGTCGTCGTCCCCGGAACCAGGACCCAGGCGTCCTCGCGCACCACGGCGCGCGCGACGCGCCACGCTGACGGCGCGCCGATGAACACGACGTCGGCCCTCGCCAGTTGTCCACACGCCTCGTCACTGAGCTCGACGGCGTGAGTCTCGTAACACTCGACGAGCGTGGGCTCGAGAGATCGTGCGTTCAACTCATCGATCAATTCACTTCGCCCACGCCGCGCAGCGAGCACCAGCACTGGCCCGTGGGTGATAAACGCCGCGAGTTCGCTCGCGGCACCGGGTGACTCCACCGTCACGTCAAACCCCGACCTGGTGAGCGCCCGGCTCGTGGCCGCGCCCACGCTGAAGACCTCCGGTGCGCCAACCAGGGCGGTGCCGACCAGGCCCAGGAACTCGTGCGCCCGCGCGCTGGTCACCACCAGGGAGGCGAAACGTCCGAAATTACGGGACTCGCGAATCTCGTGCTCGACCTCGGCGCGCGTCCGATACGTCGTCGTCGTCAGGGCCACCTCCACCACCTCCGCGCGCGAGCCCACCCAGGCGCGGAGTTCCTCGTTGTGCCCGAACTCGCGCGTCAGGGCGACCAGCACCTCAGCGACGCCAGCCCGGTAGTGACGCTCCGTCGAGGTCGTCTCTGAGGAACCTCGCCAATTCACGACCTAACGCATCGGGTTCGTGGCCAGTGATGCGGTATCGCACGCTGCGACTGCCGTCGACGGCGATCATCAGCCCGGTGATGCTCAAGGTTCCCGCCTCCCACGTCGCCAAGGCCCCGGCGGGGACCGAGCAACCGGCCCCGAGTTCGCGAAGGAACGCCCGTTCGCCGGCCAACGCCGTGAACGCGTCGAGGTCGTTCAGGGGTGCCAGCGCGGTCGCCGCGACCGCGTCGTCGGCCCGCGTCTCGAGGGCGAGCGAGCCCTGGCCGACCTGGGGGACGAACCACGCAGGGTCGAGTCGCTCGGCCACGAGTGAACCTTCGTTCAAGCGTTCGAGCGCGGCGGCGGCGGCCACCACCGCGTCGACGCCGTCGCGCCCGGGTGCGGCGAGCCGGGTGGCCATATTGCCGCGAAGTTCCACGACGTGCAGGTCCGGTCGGCGTTCGAGCAGCAGAGCGCGTCGACGCGGCGAGCCGGTCGCCACCGTCGCACCCGGACCCAAACCCGCCAACGACCGGCCGACCAGGACGTCGACCGGGTCTCGTCGTTCGGGAACGCAGGTCAGGGCCAAACCGTCGGCCGTGGTACTGGGCAGGTCCTTGGCCGAGTGCACCGCGATGTCGGCCTCCCCACGCAGGAGGGCCCTTTGCACCTCGAGGACGAAGACGCCCTGTCCCCCCAAACTCGACAGTGCGACGTCGGCCATCGCGTCACCACTGGTCTGCACCAGCACCAACTCCGACACGACGTCGACGGTGAGCAAACGAGCTTGGACGTATCGGGCCTGCAACATCGCCAAGGGCGAACGTCGCGTCGCCAGTCGTAACGCCATCACAGGTCGAAAAGAGTGCGAACGGCGTCGCTCAGGCGCGCGCCCTGATCGGTGCCCGCCGATTCCTTGAGGGCCGCGGTCGGTCGATGCGCGATCTTCGCCACGACCGAGCGGACGACCGAGCGCAGCACCTCACCCTCGTGTTCGCCCAGCGAGTCGATCTCCGACGAACGACGCTGGAACTCAGCGGCGACCAGCGAGTCGAAGTGGGCCCGCAATTGCGACACGATTGCCGCCGCCCCGCGAGCGCGTTGATCCTCGACGTACTTCTCGACGTCGTCGGCGACGATGGCCTGCGCGGCGGTCACGGCCTCGCGTCGGTCGTCGAGCGCCTGGTTGACTCGCTGGCGCAACGCGCCGATGTCGAAGCGACGAACGCCGGTCATTGATTCGACGTCGCGGGCCACACCGTGCGGCAACGCCAGGTCCATCGCGACGAGTGGCGCCGTTCGCCCGGTTAGGGTCTCCCGGGTAATGAGGGGCTGGGGGACTTCCGCCGCGACGATCACCGCTCTGGCGTGAACAAGCAGATCGGGCAACTCCAGGAGTGGCGCCGTCGTCACTCGCACATCGGCGAGGGTGCGGCTAAGTTCACCCGCGCGCTCGAGGGTGCGATTACAGACCACCACGCGGCCGATCGCGGGTGTCGCCGCCAACAGGCTCTTGGCGACCCCACTCGCCAGTTGACCCGCTCCCACTACCACCACCGTGGCCCCGGCCCCCTCGTCGCGCAGCGACTCGAGGGTCGCTTCCACCGCGGCGTGGGCGAAACTGGTGGTCCCTCGCGCAATCGAGGTCTCGTTGCGCACCCGACGGCCCGAGGCCAACGCCTTTTGGAAAAGGTCGATGAGGGTGGGTCCAGCGACGTGTTCGTCGCTGGCGAGCTCCATCGCTCGTCGGAGCTGTCCGAGCACTTCGAACTCACCGGGCACCACCGAGTGCAGTCCCGCCGAGACCGAGAACAGGTGGTTAGCGACACCACGGTCGAAGTGCACACTCAGGTGCTCCTCGAACTCGCTGGGCGCCAAGCCGGTGGCTTCGGCCAGCGTGGCGGTGATCTCATCGATTGCCCCGTGGAAGCGATCAATGACGGCGACCACTTCGGTGCGCAGGCACGTCGAGACGAAGACCGCTTCGTGGATATTACGATGGCTCACCAGTGTCCGCAGGACCTTGACCCACTCGTGCTCGAGCACGGTGGCGCGCTCGAGCAGGTCGAGGCTCGCGTGTTCGTGATCAAGACCGACCGCAATCAGTGCCATGGCGCTCGTCGACTCACCCGGTCAATTCTACGGTGTCCGTAGCGAATGATTCGCGGCAATCCCGAGCGAGTGCAGCAAACCTCCACCCAAGGGACCGGTGCCGTTGTTGAGGTGATACATCAATATCTGGAGCTCGATGGAGAAGTCAACGTAGTGTACCGCCGTGCCTAAGGGGACGCTGAGCACCTGGGGAGCGAAATTCAACAGTGCGTGCACGTCGGCCGCGACCAATTTGTCGGCCACGCCTTGCGCCGCGTGCGGGGGGACGCACATCACTCCCACCGTGGCGTTCACCATCTTCTCGTCGATGGAACGTACGACGAGACCCGCGACCTCGGTCCCGATGATGTTGACGTCACTGTCGTACAGGGCCACGAGGGTGGCGCCGCGTATCAGGAAGTTCGATGAGTTCACGAGAGCTCGACCCAAGTTCCCCAGGCCAACCATTACCACCTGA
>JABEUR010000144.1 GCA_013044405.1 Acidimicrobiaceae bacterium
GTGGCGCCACTCGTGGTCGTATAGCCAATAGTCAAACGACCACCGACCTTGAGCTTCGATTCATACTGACTGAGTGCGACCACGGTCGAGATTGTGTGACCATCCACAGACGTCACGACATCGCCGACCGCCAAACCCGACGAGGCGGCAGGCGATCCCGCAACCAAGCCGGCAATCGTGATCCCACCACTGACTTGCGGGGCACCGTAGTCGAATCCACCCGTTCCCGTCGATCCTGTCGGGACGACTTCGATGCCCAAATACGCCGTGGAGCCAACATGAACTGTTGACGACGACTGACCCTTCTCAATGGCTATCGCGATCGCGAGGGCTGTATTGATTGGTATCGCGTACGACTGTGCCGCGACCGAACCGTTGGGGTCATAGCCGTAGAAGCCACTCGACGAACCCGCCGTGTCCATGCCGATAATCCTTCCCTTCGCGTTGACCAAGGGTCCCCCGGAGTCGCCGGGCAGGATGCTGGCGTTGGTCTCGATCATCCCGGTCAACTGCTCCATCTGAGATGGATTGCTCGGGTCCGCGGCCGACAGGGATTTGTCCAGCGCCACCACGGATCCGCCAGCATAACTCGGCGTACCGCCGACTCCTCCTGCGTTACCCACTCCCACTACCAGCTGCCCGCTCTTTAGAGTCGCGGAGTTCCCGATTGGTGCTGTCCTAAGCCCTGAGGCATTCTTCAACTGCAAAACGGCAACGTCAGCTGAAGCGTCGTAGCCGACGACCGTCGCTCGGTAGACCACGTTGGTCGCGACATCTCGAACCGAGATCGACGTCGCACCTTCAATGACGTGATTGTTCGTAAGTATGAGTCCATTGGCTGAGATCACGATGCCGGTACCGGCGGCGGATGCTCCTTGATAGGAGATGTTGGTCATGACGTCGACCAAGCCAGGATCAACCATCTTCGCCAGTTTCGCCGCGGCCGAAGTCGACTGAGGAAGCGCTGCCGGGATCGAAGGGGTCGAAGTCGATGGGAGACCACCGAAGTCGCCACCGGTCTCGCCTGACGCGGGGCTGAGGGTAACTGGATTCGCCGGTCGGTTCATGAAACGTCCAAGAATGAAGCTCGCTCCGCTGACCGCCAGGACCAGGGCCACGATCGTCACAACCCTTACACCGCCCCGCTTAGATTTCGTAGGAGTATGGCCCTCGTAATCGCTCCATTGAACTTCAGGCCCGAACTCAGGGAACTCATCCACGGGGGACTCCTCTTCAAGACTCACATCACATCGCTCCTTGCATCTTGAGGCCCAATAATTACGCTGGCATTGAGTGCGACTAAGAAGGCCATAAAGTTCTCGACCTCCAACGCCTTCTGATCGCGAAGCTGATGTCGCCATTACCTCAACATTCGCAAACGGTCACGTGAACCGGGCTGGCGAAGCAGATTTCACCGGCCACTGGAAAGACACATGAACTCAGTCATCGCAACGTTTCGTTGGTTGGCACCGAATCGTAGATCACAATCGGTCACGGTCAGCACTCTCCAAACCACGAGCTGACCCCGGCTCTTACATGGCTCTGGGCTCATGCGCAGCAATCGCTCGATCACCACTGACGCGAGCTAATAGTGCCCATCCGCAGCGACCAGCGACTCCAGCATGCTGGCGTCAATTCCTAGGTCGTGTGGAACCACTGCGACCAAGCGGGAGAAAATGAGATGACGACGCTTGCGCAGTAGTCGGTTTGGTATGGGCGACGAGTCGTGAGATTCGTAGAGTCTCGACAACGGTTCCTGGAGGCTCGTCTCATTGGGCATGCACTGACTTCGAACAGCGATTCGAGCCAAGAGATACAGAACGGTCTCGATTCGACGATCGACATAAATTGCGCTATTGGGCGTGAGCAGGTTGATGGAACAGGGAGAACGGTGATGTCGATATTCATGATCTCATTCAGCGCGAGCGCGATGGACCACATTCCTGACGACGAAATCCCCGCCGTGGCCGTTGCGGCTCACGCTGTCGTTCAGGAGATACTGAACGCCGGTGTGTATGTTGTTGCCGGCGGATTGGGAGATCGAAGGGCGAGCATCGTGGTCACGGACGGGACCATCACCGACGGCTCAGAACCGGGGGCCGTCGGCGGATTGACGATCGTCAAAGTACCTTCCCGCGAGGAGGCGTTGGAGTGGGCGGCCAAAATAGCTGTCGCTTGTCGCTGTGCGCAGGAGGTCTGGGAGTTCGGGAACGATCCCGAACTTGAGTTAATGATCCAACAGGCGAAAGGGCAAAGTTGAGGTCGCCGCATTGTGAAAACCAGGGAATGTAGATAGCACCGGTAGTGGGCCTTTAGGGCCGGAAATGATCGAACCCACAATCGCAACATTGAGAGGCGTATGCAGTTGGTCGGACTCGTCAGGTGGCGTCGGATTGGTCCGACCGTGGCCAAGAGTTTCGTCCAGGGCAGCCGGTTTGGTATGTGCGGTGAGTCGAGGGATCTACTTGACTGGTCATCGACTTCAGTCTCAATTGCCGGTCTAGAAAGTCTCACCATGGTCTCCTAGATTTTCGTACAGGTGAGACGGCATAATGGCCGCATGTCAACTGATGCAAGATTCGAGCGGTTGCTCGCGGAGGGTCATTCAGAGCCGATTGAGGGTTGGGACTTTTCTTGGTTCGATGGTCGAGCAACCGAAGAACGTCCTTCGTGGATGTATTCCAGCGCATTACGCGATCGAATAGCAAAGTCGAACGCGGTCTTCGACATCCAGACCGGTGGAGGCGAGCGACTTGCTGAAGTACTGTCCGAGATTGACGATCGACCGCGACGTATCGTAGCCTCCGAATCTTGGGCTCCCAACGTTACAATCGCTCAACAAAATCTCAATCGTTACCGAGCTTCGATCATCGAGATTTCCGATGAATCTGAATTCCCCTTTCCCGACGACACCTTCGATCTGGTTTCTAGTCGCCATCCCACTATTACCTTGTGGAAGGAAATTGCGAGAGTCTTGCAACCGGGGGGAACGTATTTTTCGCAACAGGTTGGGGCAGGAACCAACAGTGAACTTGCGGATTTCATGATGGGCCCAAAGCCAATATCAGATGCTCGGAGTGCACAACGTGCGATTGATACGGCCACTTCCGTCGGACTTGAGGTAATCGACCTGAGGGAGGAGTCGCTGTCCATTGAGTTCTTCGATGTGGGCGCCGTCGTCTATTTCCTGCGGAAGGTCATCTGGACCGTTCCAAATTTCTCTGTCGAGATATATTTCGAGCGACTTGTTGAGATGCACGAACACATTGAGAGAGTGGGCAATTTTCATTCTCATTCACAGCGATTTCTGATCGAAGCGATGAAGCCTGCTTCGAATTGACCATCCTTAATTCGTATATGAAGATGCGGTGGCAAATGTCTTCAAGAA
>JABEUR010000145.1 GCA_013044405.1 Acidimicrobiaceae bacterium
CGGCGTCTTAGGCACATTGCTTCCTTCTCGAGATGGGAAGTGCGCCTGGGCGACAAACGTACACAAAACGGCTTGAACTTCGATGGGCGAATCTTGCCTCGAAGGAAAAGATAGGACTCCGACGCCAAACGTCTGCTCGGAAGTTACGACTTGATACTTGAAGTCTGACTGCTTGCGCAGCCTACGATGAGCTCTCGTTCATCGCCGTAGGGCACAAGTGCCCAAAAGATATTGCGCGATCAGCGACGCAAGTTGCGTTGGCGCGCCACTTCGAATGCCGCGACCGAAACAGCAACCCCGGCATTCAACGAACTGATCTTGCCAAGTTGAGGAATAGACACAACGGCCGCGCAGCGCTTACGGGTGAGTTGAGAAAGTCCCTTCTCTTCGCCACCAACGACCAGCGCAACCGGGGTCGAACCCAAGTCGAGGTCGTAGATCGATTCCTTGGACTCTCCCGCGAGGCCAACGGTGAGTACTCCGGCCTTGTTCAGCAAATCAATCGTCGCCGGGATGCCACCGACGTCACAGAACGTCAGATATTCGATTGCCCCAGCGGCGGTCTTGGTAACTGACGGCGAGATTCGTGCCGATCGATGGCGCGGGACGACCACCCCAGAAACCCCGGCGCCGTCGGCGCTGCGCAACATTGCTCCAAGATTGCGCGGATCGGTCACCCCGTCACAGACCAACAGGAACGGGTGACGTTGTTCCAAGAGCTCATCGAGCCCAACGGTCTCTAGTCGTTCAGCGAACGCCACGACACCCTGATGACCTTCGGTTCGGGCCTCGCGGTCGAGACGAGTCATCGAGATGACCTGGACCAGGACTCGTTGACGCTGGGCCTCGAATTCAATCGCGTCAAGGGTCTCTGAAGCGTCTTGGGCATCGGCGATGAAGATCTTCTGTATCTTGCGGCGACGGGCCTTGAGCAGCTCAAGCACCGCATGGCGGCCCTCGACCTGTTCACCGCCTAGCCCCTCCTTGTCACGACTCGATGGGGCGCGTCGGGGACCACCGATCTGACCACCGGTCATGGGGCGTCCCCCCTGACGCGGTGGGCGCGCACCTGACGTCCCTCGCCGCGAGGCCGGGCGCGGAGTCACTCGATCTCCTCGAGCAAGGTAACGGCGCTCGCCGCGATTCCTTCACCGCGTCCAAGGGCGCCCAGACCTTCGCTGGTCGTAGCCTTGACGCTCACGAGCGATCCAACGACCAAAGAGAGTTCGTGCGACATAGTGGGCATGTATGGCGCGAGCTTGGGCCGCTCGGCGATGATCGTGATATCTGAGGACATGACCCGATAGCCCTGTGACGCGACCAAACGGACCGTCTCTTGGAGCAAGTGACGTGAGGCGACCCCGGCGTGAGCCGGGTCGGAGTCGGGGAAGTGACGACCCAGATCACCAAGGTTCGCGGCTCCGAGCAGTGCGTCACAGAGCGCATGAGTAGCGACGTCGGCGTCAGAGTGACCGAGGAGTCCGATGGCGTCGGGAACATGGACCATGCCGAGCCAGAGCTGGCGATCAGGATCCGCGCTGAATCGATGCACGTCGATACCGTGGCCAATCCTCATGGGCGATCACCCGCCTGGCGACTCGCCCGCACAAGATCTTCAGGTTCAGTGATCTTGAGGTTGTGGATCTCTCCGGGGACGATCACGACGCGCCCGCCAATGGCTTCGACGAGTGCCGCGTCGTCGGTTGCATCGTCGCCCAACTGATGTGCACGCAACAAGGTATCGCGCCGAAAGGCCTGAGGTGTCTGCACCGTGACCAGCTCATCTCGCGAAATAGTCTCTCGAACGACCGTCACCTCCCCCAACCGTTCGATGCGCTTTACCGTGTCGGTGATCGCCAGTCCCGGCACGGCGGCATCGGCACCGTCCGATACGGCCTGGACCACGGCGGAGAAGAGGGCGGGCGTCGCCAAGGGGCGCGCCGCGTCGTGTACCACGATGATGTCTACGTCGGCACACTCTCGAAGTCCCGAGCGAACCGAAGCCGCACGGCTCGCTCCGCCTACCACGAGGACATCGGCACCCTCTCCGTCGCCGCGGTAATCGTCGGGAACCACGAGAATGACCCGTTGCGCAACCGAACGTGCGGCGCGCACACTGTGTGCGGTCACCGTCAGATCATCGAGAGTCGCGAACTGCTTGGCTCCGCCGAAGCGCAGGCCCCGTCCGGCGGCCACCACCACGGCCGCAACCGACATGGCTAGGGCAGGACCGAGGCGAGCTTCTCCTCAGCCGCCTCCGTGTCAACGTTCAAAGCGAACGTCAGCTCGGACACGAGGATCTGACGTGCGCGAGTCAGCATTCGCTTCTCGCCCGCCGACAGTCCCTTGTCCTTGTCACGGATCGAAAGGTTACGAACGACCTCAGCCACTTGGTAGATGTCCCCGGAACGCAACTTCTCAGAGTGGTTCTTGAACCGGCGCGACCAGTTGGTCGGCATTCTCGCTTCCTTCTTTCGCAAGACTGCGAACACCTCTTCCACCTCTTCGTCGTTGATGACATCACGGAGTCCGACCGACTCGGCATTCGCCACCGGAACCATGAGCACGAGGTCGGTGTACGCGACCTTCAATTTGAGGTAGTCCTGCTTCACGTCAAAAGCCGTCATCTTCTCGATTTTCTCCACCGTGCAGGCTCCGTGGTGGGGGTAGACGAGACGATCACCTTTTTTGTACTTGCGTGCAGTCATAAATCAGGTTCTCCTCAGAGGAAATCAGCCCGAAGGGCGATAGGGGGATTAATAATTCTACCGCACTTTGGTCACTTTGTGACAGTGCGTGCCGATTCGAGGGCCTGCGCCAGTGAACTACAACGTTCCACGTCCATACCGGGAGTGGCGTCCAGATCGCCCTCGCTCGGGACAATGACCCGTTTCGCCCCCAATCGCTGGGCTTCGCGAACCCGGCGAGTCAGCCCGCTGACACTTCGCAGTTCTCCCGCCAGACCAACTTCGCCCACGACCGTGAGCGTGCGCGGCACCGCGAATCCGACAACTGCCGAGGCGACCGCCATCGCCAGCGCGAGGTCCACGCCGGGCTCGGTCGCCGCCAAACCACCCGCAGTGGCGGCGAAGACGTCCGCCCCGCTGGTGTCGATGTCACAGCGCGCCTCGAGTACTGCGAGCAACAGCGCCAACCGCTGCGACGAGACCTGATGCGCCACCCGGCGCGGCGAGCTCGAGCTCGTCGCCACCAGAGCCTGGATCTCCACCAGGAACGAGCGCGAGCCGTCATTGGTCACGCTGTAGACAACGCCGGGAACCTCCAGTCGCGGACCGCGCACCGACAGAGCCGGATCAGGGAGTTCACGAAGTCCTTCGGGGACCATCTCGAGCACACCGACCTCACCGGTGGGTCCAAAACGATGCTTGATCGCCCGGATGAACCGCAGGGAACCCTGGCGATCTCCCTCGATACGCACCACCGTGTCCACCAAGTGTTCGAGGGCGCGTGGTCCAGCCAACTCGCCGTCTTTGGTGACGTGACCTACGAGCAACAGTGCCGATCCCGTGTCCTTGGCCACCGAACACAAGCGCTCGGCCGCGCGGCGCACTTGGGGCACCGAGCCGGTGACCGACGACAGAGACTCGTCGCTCATCGCTGAAACCGAGTCGACGACGCACAGGGCTGGGCGCCGATCGCGGAGTAGTTGCTCGGCTGCGTCCACATCGGTGGTCACGGCCACGTCGAGCCCGTCAGGAACCTCTCCGAGTCGGCGAGCTCGTTTGGCAACCTGGCCGGCCGACTCCTCGGCCGCGATCAGCAGAACGGGGATGGAGCGCAGTGCCAGGGCGCGCAGTGACATCAGGGCCAGCGTCGACTTGCCGACTCCGGGCTCTCCGAACAACAGGGTGGTCGAACCAGCGACAAATCCACCTCCCAGCACCCGATCCAACTCAGAGACGCCGCTCGACTGAGCACGTTCGACGTCATCGCCCAGATCGCGCAGGGACGTCGTCACGAGGGAGCGTCGCGAGCGCGACTGAGAACGCGTATCGGAGCGCTCTTCGTCGAGCGTGTTCCACTCGCCACAGCCCGGACAGCGCCCCACCCAACGAGGCGTCGTGGTGCCACAGACGCGACAGACGTGCACGGTGTGGCTCTTCACCTTCGTGAGGTTAGGGCCTCGCTGTGACGTCTAGGATTTGGGCGTGAGGTCTTCGAAGTCGACCGATGGCGGAAGACCCTCGACCCCTTCGAAGGTCAATCGCTGTCCGTCGGCGTCCTCGATCGCATCGACCACG
>JABEUR010000146.1 GCA_013044405.1 Acidimicrobiaceae bacterium
GAGTGCGAAGAGTGCGAAGAGTCGCGCGTTAGACCCCCTCTGGCTCGGTTCGCGCGCTGCAATCGGTCCATCGGCGCTGCGCGCCGGTGTGGGGCTTCAACTCGCGCAGGGTACAAACTGTTCGCAAGAACACGAATCGGCCAAGGTCGGCGCTGATGGTCTCGTTCGGTGGACCGCTGAGTTGAGCGTCCCCAATCCCGGCGCGAACCGGGATCAGTGTCGAACCCGAGGTGTCGGAAACGATTCCGTTGCTCGAGTGGGTCAATCGTTCAAAGTGGCTCGACGCTCAGCCAATGTTCTGATCCCCGCTCTAGAACTCTCGGGTATCGGCAACATTGTCAAAGCGGGCGAACTCTCCGCGCCACGTGAGGTGGGCGGTTCGAGTCGGGCCATTTCTGTTCTTTCCGACGATGATTTCGGCGTCGGACTTCTTGTCGTTGGGCACCTCACCGTACTGCTCGGGTCGAAAGAGGAAGAGTACGACGTCAGCGTCCTGCTCCAACGAACCTGATTCACGCAGGTCCGACATCATTGGTCGCTTGTCAGCTCGATCCTCGAGCTTTCGCGAGAGCTGAGACAACGCGATCACCGGACACTGCAGTTCGCGCGCCAAGATCTTCAACGATCGGCTCATGTCCGAGACCTCGACCTGGCGATTCTCGGCGCGCCCTCGAGAACTCATCAGCTGCAAATAGTCAACGATCACGACGCCGAGGTCACCGTTCTGCTGCTTGATTCGTCGGGCTCGGGCGCGCACGTCCATAACGGTGAGTGAAGGATTGTCGTCAATAAAGACCTTGGCCGACTGCAAGAAGCCGAACGCGTCGTGGGCCCGGTTCCAGTCGGCGTCACTGAGGTCACCCGTGCGCAATTTTGAAGAGTCAATGCGTGCGGTCGAGGCAAGAATCCTCTCGGCGAGTTCCTGGCGGCTCATCTCGAGTGAGAAGAACAGAGCGGGCCGCTTCACCACGGCACCCACATGGATCAAGATTCCCAAGGCGAACGCTGTCTTTCCGGTCCCCGGACGGGCACCGACGATAGTCATGCTGCTCGGCTGGAGGCCCTGCAGAATAAGGTCGAGAGACTTGTAACCGGTCTCGAGTCCATTGATACGCCCACGCGTCTCGCCTCGTTCCTCGAGGATGTCCGCCTCACTGAGCAACAGGCGCTGCAACGGTGACACCGAGTCCATCTTGCGCGCGTCGCCAATCGCATTGATCTTTCTTTCAGCTTCATCGATAAGTCCGACAACGTCTTCGGTGGCGACGTAGGCGTCATCGACAATCTCCCCAGCCACCGATATGAGTCGACGCTGCTGGGATTTCTCGCGTACGAGTTCGGCGTAGTGCTGAGCGTTGGCGGCCGAAGGGGTGTTCATCTGCAGTGCCGACAACACCGCCAGCTCAACCGCCACTGCGCCGCGTTCTTGCAGCTTCGCCTGAACCGTGACGTAGTCAACTGGCTCGCCAGCGTTGGTCAAGGCGATGATCGCGCCGAAGATCTGTCCGAGGAGTGGGCGATAGAAGTCTTCAGGCTGGACCGTCTCATAGGCGATACTCACCGCTTCCGCCGACAACAACATTGCGCCGATGAGTGACTCTTCCGCCTCGATGGCGCTCGGCGGTATCCGCCCGCCACCGGGTGCCTGTCGATTCCGATCTGATTCAAGTTGCGTCATAAGACCTCAACGGTTGTCGATACTGCTTGTGGGACACAAGAACAACAACGTGGGGATAAGCCTGTGCCTAAACGTCCCCTCTCCAGCGTGACAGAACCCTGTGACATCCTGGGCACACTGAAAGGACGAAGCCGGGGCTCTGGGCCCCGGCTTCGACACTCACACTGCCAGTTGAACTTGATTACTTAGCGACCACTTCCACGTTCACCGTGGCGACAACACCGTCATAGAGGGTGGCCCTGACCGTAGAACTACCGATCTCCTTGAGGTGCTCGTCCATGTGGATTGAGTGGCGGTCCAGCGAGATACCGGTCGCACTACGAATGGCGTTGACAATGTCAGATTCGGTCACCGATCCGAAAAGTCGGCCGTTCGTACCGGCTCGAGCCGCGATGCTCAAGGACTTGCTCTCAATCAGTGATCGCTGGGTCTCGGCGGCTTCACGGCTCTTGGCGTCGCGGATGTCGCGCGCCTTACGCATCGAGGCGGCCTGAAGCTCGATCGTGTCGCCAGCCTTGAGCGCGGAACCAGATGGCAGCAAGAAGTTCCGTGCATAGCCCGACTTGACCTCAACGATGTCGCCGCGCCGACCAACGCCGCTGATGTCGTTACGTAGCAATACCTTCATTCGCTGACCTCCTCGGCAAACTCGTTCTCGGATGCTGGGGCACCGACCGGCGCGTCTTCGAGCACGCCACTGGGCTCGACCTCGGAACTTCCAGCCGAACTATCTCGCTCGGGGCGCGGCCCACGAGGACCGCGGTCATCACGGTTACCTCGCCCACCACGTCGCTCGGTCACCGTGCGCTGCGTGTAGGGCAGGAGGGCCAATTCTCGAGCGGTCTTGATGGCGTCGGTTACGTCGCGCTGGTGTTGCTGGCAGTTACCCGATACCTTGCGACCTCGGATCTTGCCGCGGTCTGAAATGTACTTACGAAGCTGTGCCAAGTCCTTGTAGTCGACCGTGCCGACACCGTGCTGACAGAACGAGCACGGCTTCTTCTTGGCGCCACGGCGGGTATCGATCTTCGGTGCACGCTTTGGTGGTTTGGGATTATTGATACGTGGCATTAGAAGGGCTCCTCATCAAATGCGTAGGTTGTTGGTTCGACAGTGCGGACGGGCGCCGGCCGGTCGTTGGACTGGAAGTTGCCGCCTTCGGCGCGTGGGGTCTTGGTGACGACCGCAGTCGCCCAGCGCAGTGACGGGGCAATCTCGTCGGCCACGAGTTCCCAGGCATATCGCTTCTCGCCTTCGGGGGTGTCCCACGAACGCTGCTCCATGCGGCCGGTCACAACGACTCGAGAGCCCTTGTCCAGCGAATTGGCAGCGTTCTCGGCCATCGGGCCATAGCACTGGATGTCGAAGAAGGAGGTCTTCTCCTCCCACTCCTGGCTCTGGCGGTTCTGCCAGCGACGACTCACCGCTAGGGATAGTCGAAGTGCGGCCTGACCGGAGTTCAAGAACTTCAGCTCTGGTTCACGCGTCACGTTACCTACGACGGTGATGGTGTTGTCAGCCATAATGTCTCCTTAAATCGCTCGGTGCTTGAACTTACGCTTGGGCCGTGACACGGCCGGCGCTCGCTCGCCCATTGCGACGAAGGATCTTGAAACGCAGGACTTCATCAGACAAGGTCAAGATACGGTCAAGTTCGACAACGGTCGTCGACTCACCACTGAACTCCACCAAGACGTAGTAGCCCTCTTTGCGCTTGTTGATTTCGTACGCTAAGGGACGCTTCCCCCAACGGTCGATGGTTCCGGGAGTTCCCTCATTGGAACGAATTGTTTCCAGTGCTCGGTCGAGAGCGATCTGGATGGTCTGCGCGTCGACAGCGGTGTCGAACACGATCATGGTCTCGTATGGCCTCATGGCCGGTTTCCTTTCCCTCTGGTCCGGACTAGCCGGGCTCTGCGGAAAACAGAGCAGGGTCATTGGGTACTTCCCCACGCTTGTGGGAAAGTCAATGCTACTCCAGACGGGCCGATCCGGCTAGTCGAGCAGGGCCTCTGGGTTGGCGTACGCCTCTGAATCATTGGGGAAAGAACCATTTCTCACGTCCTGGGCGTATCGTCCGAGCGCTTCGGTGATCACCGAACCGACGTCGGCGTACTGGCGAACGAACTTTGCCGGTGGTCGATTCGTCATTCCCAACAAGTCGTGAAATACGAGAACCTGGCCATCCGTTTCGGGACCTGCACCAATGCCGATGGTCGGCATGTCGAGTGCCTCGGTCACCCTGGTACCTACGATCCCGGGCACGCCCTCGATGACGCAGGCGTAGACCCCGGCTTCTTGAAGTAGTAGCGCGTCCTCGGTCAGCTGTTTGGCCGCTTCGAGACTCTTCGCCTGAACCTTGAAACCTCCGAATGACATAACGCTCTGGGGGGTCAGCCCAAGGTGGCCCATGACTGGAATTTCGGCGTCGATCAGAGCACGAATCACGCCCAAGCGATTTCGACCACCTTCGAGCTTCACGCTGTCCGCCCCACTACGCACCAGTAGACCGGCGTTACGCACGCTCTCGCCGATCTCGACGTGATAGCTGAGCCACGGCATGTCAGCAACGATGTGGACATTGGATTTGGCATTGCTGACCGCACGCACGTGGTGGCACATATCCGCAATGGTGACGCCGAGGGTGTTGTCCAAGCCTAAGACGACATTGGCCATGGAGTCGCCAACGAGGATCATGTCGACGCCAGCCGCGCCTGCATAACGTGCTCCGGGTTCGTCGTACGCCGTGACCATGACGATCGGCGCGTCGCCGTTGCGTCGCTTACGAGCTCGAATCGCTGGAGCACTCAGTTTCACTCGCCCACTTCCTTGCGCTGCGCGACTTGCGTGCGACGGACTCGACGGCCACCCGCAGACCACTTGCGGACCAGATGATGGAACGAACAGCCAACGCAGACCTCGACGGCGTAACACTGGACCGGGTCTTCGCGCCGCTCCAACTTCAACAGGTCCGCGCGCGTGGATGGACAGGTACCGCCCGCAGGCAGGCGCGCACCGAAGACGTACGTCACCTCCACCAGTTCAAGGTCACCGCAGACCGGACAGGTCTCGCCGGTCTTTCGTCCCAGGTTCTTCGCAGCCCGCAATAATTCCGGATGGGCATCGCAAATCTCTTCATTACGTAAGAGCCCCGCGGCAACCTTGGCGAGCAGTGCGTGGCGCACCAGGCCAAACTCAACGACTGCGCCATCGGCAGTGGTGGTGCGGAATCTCTTATCCATTAGGCGTGACACTACCGCTCTTCAATGCCAGGTGGGTAACCGAGCGTCACGTTCGATATATCGAAGTGATACTATGTTTCGCGTGCTTGACATCGCCATCCTAGGGCTGCTGATGGAGCGGGACCACCACGGCTACGAGATTCGTTCTCAGCTGCGCGATCGCCTTGGAGTGTGGGCGAACGTGTCGTTCGGCTCGATCTACCCGGCCCTTGCTCGTCTCGAACGCCATGGTCTGGTCGAAGCGGTCACGACGGCCGAGTCGAGATTGAGTGCGCTGTCCACGGGGTCCCTGTCGGGCGAGCGGGCATCTTTACGTTCACTGCGAACCGCCTCAGGCCTTGGTCGGCGAGGCCGCAAGGCGTACACGATCACCGAGCGTGGCCGCCAAGAGTTCATCAACTTGCTGAGCGATCCGGCCACCCTGGACGACAGCAAGAACTTCTCACTGCGC
This sequence comes from Acidimicrobiaceae bacterium, assembly GCA_013044405.1. GTDB lineage: Bacteria > Actinomycetota > Acidimicrobiia > Acidimicrobiales > RAAP-2 > RAAP-2. The sequence continues at coordinate 5,372 of JABEUR010000146.1, forward strand.
ATGGCCCTAGCAAAATACTTGACCCCCCACCACCGGGTTGGACTGATGGAGCGTCGGCGCGCAGACCTGGTCAAGCGCCTCGCCGAAGTTCGAGCCGGTGCCAACAACGATCAACTCGACTCCTACGCTCGCGGAGTGATGGAACACGCCGCTCAAGGCGTGGAGTTGGACCTCGCGTGGATTGACAGTTTGTTGACCACCGAACGAAACAGCCAACAGCCCTTCGTCCGAGAGACGAAGTAAGAAAGGAGAGCCATGGAGAAGATTCGCGTGGCCATAGCGGGCGTCGGTAACTGCGCCAGTTCGCTCGTCCAGGGCGTCACGTACTATCGCGACGCCAAGGCCGGGGACCATGTTCCTGGCCTCATGCACGTCGAACTCGGCGGCTATCACGTCAGTGACCTCGAGTTCGTCGCGGCCTTTGACGTCGACGCATCCAAGGTCGGCAGCGACTTGGGCAAGGCCATCGACGGTGGTCAGAACAACACCATAAAGTTCGCCGACGTCGCTTCCATTGGCGTCACCGTCCAACGAGGACCAACCATGGACGGACTCAACAAGTACTACCGTGCCGTGATCGAAGAGTCACCGGCCGAGCCGGTTGACGTGGTTCAAGTACTGCGAGACACCCGTGCCCAGGTTCTCGTGTCGTACCTCCCCGTGGGATCTGAGGCGGCCCAGCGCTTCTACGCCCAGGCCGCCATCGACGCGGGCGTCGCTTTCGTCAACGCGATTCCGGTGTTCATCGCCTCGGACCCCGTCTGGGCCAAGAAGTTCGCCGATGCAAAGGTTCCCATCATCGGAGACGACATCAAGAGTCAGGTTGGGGCGACCATCGTCCACCGGGTGCTCACTCGTCTGTTCGAGGATCGAGGACTCACCCTCGATCACACGTATCAACTGAACGTTGGCGGCAACATGGACTTCAAGAACATGCTGGACCGTGAACGTCTCGAGTCCAAGAAGATCTCCAAGACCCAAGCGGTGACGTCGCAATTGGACTTCACCAACATGGACCCCGACGACGTCCACATCGGACCGAGTGACCACGTCCCGTGGCTTCAGGACCGTAAGTGGGCTTACATTCGCATGGAGGGCAGAAACTTCGGCGACGTTCCTTTAAACATCGAGCTCAAACTCGAAGTGTGGGACTCGCCCAACTCCGCAGGCGTCATCATCGACGCCGTACGATGCGCGAAGGTTGCTCTCGACCGTGGTATCGGTGGTCCCGTCATCGGACCATCGGCCTATTTCATGAAATCCCCGCCGATCCAGTACCACGATGACGTCGCTCATGACATGGTTGAACAGTTCGCCGACGGAGGCGCAGCGAACCAGGTTTGGCCATAATCTCACTGCGCTCCTCAACAGATGCAGAACTCGCGTTGAACTGATTCAACGCGAGTTCTGCATCTTCGATCAGGGGTGGTCAATCACCAAAGCGGTTCAGACTTCACCCATATCGGACCACCACTCACGAAGCCTTACTGCAGCTTCCGCACGGGTGATCTCCCCTTCGTCAAGGCGAATGTCCATGAGAAAGTCGAGGGCTCGACCCACCAATGGACCGGGCGCGACACCCAGCAGTTCCATGACCTCAACGCCGTCAAGGGCCGGTCGCAACCGACTGAGGTCTTCGAGTTCCGCCAATTCGGCGATTCGAAGTTCGAACTCGTCCATACGTTGTGCAAGAACGTTTGCCTTACGAACATTGCGGGTGGTGGCGTCGCATCGGGTTAATTCGTTGAGCTCGTCCAAGAGGTGGCCAGCGTCACGAACGTAGCGGCGCACCGCCTTGTCACTCCAACCCATCTTGTAGGTGTGAAAGCGCAAGTGCAATTCCACCAGGGTGCTCACATCGTTGATCACTTCCTGGGAGTACTTCAACGCGGTCATGCGCTTTCGTGTCATCTTGGCGCCCACTACTTCGTGGAACCGAAAAGTCACACCCTCTTCGCTAATGGCTCGAGTGTTGGGCTTTCCAATGTCGTGAAACAGCGCCGCCAATCGAAGCACCAGTTTCGCCGACGTTTTGTCGACGACCGCCCAAGTATGCAGCAGCACGTCCTTGTGGCGGTGAATCGGGTCTTGCTCTAGGCGAAGTCTGGGAAGCTCAGGGAAGAAGTGATCGGCGAGACCAGTGCGCACGATGAAGTCGAGTCCCACTGATGGCCTTGTGGTCATCAACAAGAGATCGAGTTCGCCATGGACACGCTCCACGGACACCTTCGCAAGTTGATCCGCCATCATCGTTGCGGCTCGTTCAATTGCCGGATCGATCGAGAGCGAGAATCGCGCAGCGAATCGCGCAGCGCGCATCATTCGAAGCGGATCATCGCGGAACAAGATCTCCGGATCGATCGGTGTACGCAAGACCAGGTCGTGCAAATCACCGAATCCATTGTGGAAGTCGAAAAGGGTCTGTACACCGGCTTGACCCTCACCCAGGGCGACGACGTCCAGCGCTAGAGCGTTGATGGTGAAGTCTCGTCGGCTGAGATCGGCTTCAAGGGAGTCACCCCACTCAACGGCAGGCTTACGCGAATGGTCCACGTAGGCCTCAGAGCGGAAAGTGGTGACTTCAGCCTTCACGCCGCTTTCTCGTAGCAGTCCCCCAATGGTCCCGAAGGACCGTCCCTGCTCCCACAAAACACTGCACAACGGCTTCATGAGACGGTGAATGTCGTCCGGACGGGCATTCGTGGTGAAGTCGATCTCGAAGTCATCGCTGCGCGCCAGCCCCAAAATGGCGTCGCGCACCGAACCTCCGACGGCGTAGAGCGAGAAACCATCGTCGGCGAAAGCGCGCGCGAGCGATAGCGACAGCCGAGCCAGCTCGGTGAGTCGATCTTGGATTTGGTCGAATGAATTCACTGCGAATGAAGGGTAGTGGTCGCCAGCTCCCACAGTCTCACGAAGGTAGCCTGTGAAAGCATGTTCCACCGATTTTCGACCTGGTGGCGGGCGCTCAGCGTCGTACTCCTCAGCCTCGCAACGGTGACGTGGCCCTCGGCCGCGCACGCTGGGTCCACGTCGTCCTTCACGCTTCTGCGACAAGATCCAGTCGCGACGCTGAACGGACGCGGGACCTCGCACATCAACTTCACGTTGGCGCTCGCCCCGGGGCGAGCCAGCGATTCGCTACGTCTGGCCCTGTATCCAAGAATTGTCGAGCGCTCCCAAATCACCCCGATCGTCGATGGCGTTGGACCTGGCGGAGCTCCGATGAGCACGTCAGCCACGGTGGTCCTGCACTGTCCAAAGCGCCTGCGCGCCGTGATCAGCGTGGGCATCTTTACAACGAGGCAAGCGCACCTCCACGTGCCCTGCACCACATCCGTCCCCCAGCTGCACCTCAAGTGTCAAGGCGCGAGCTGCGACGGTGTCTACCCACTTCGCATCACCGTCTCATCGAAATCGGGTGCCACCACAAAGTGGTCGCTGATTTCAGTGCAGACCACGCAGGTGTACCAGCCCCTCCGGGTTGTCGTGGTCGAGCAGGTGGGCACTGGATCACTCCTGCACCCCCACGCGACCGTTGCTGGACTCAACGACGTGAGTCACCACCCATCGGACCCCATCACCCTGGCCAGCGACTACCTCGAACTCAGCGCCATCGAACAAAGTGGCGAGTCGAACCTGCAGATGCGATCTGCCATTGGTCGCGCTTTGGCGAGCCCACTCCACCAAATCGTGAGCGCACCTAGTCAAACTATTGACTTTGCGGGACTCGATGCCAACGGTCTCGCGTCACAAGTTACCCAGCAACTCGCGCTCTCCGCGGGACTCGTCAAGTCCGTAACGGGCAAGTACGTCGACGGTCCCCTACTGCTCAGTGGCCGCCCCACACTCGATACTCTGGTCGCACTCGCGCGCGCCAAGGTGAGTGATGTGATCATCCCCGAGAGTGCTCTCGCCATTGCGCCTTCCTCCACCCTCAACTGGGGGGCTCCCTTTCGCGTCACCGGAGTAGAGTCGATCACTGCAGTCAGTCCCGATCAGGAGATTTCACAGCTCATCGCGGACTCCGCCATTGAACCCGGGCTGCGCGCGGCGCTCGCCTTGGGCACTCTGGCCTTTCTCCATTTCGAAGCCCCAAACGCGGCGGCCGTTCGAACGGTGGTGCTGAACGCTCCGATCCAGTCGCTCTCGCCCAGCTTTTCCGATCCATTCATCGGCGGACTCGAACACAATCCGTTCGCGAGACTGGCGTCACTCTCGCCATCGTTTGATTCGGCGCTCATCGCAACCAACGGAGCGCCGGGAACCCGGGCATTGAGCCCTACGGCTAATGCGGCGGGTCCACGCTGGACGCGACACAATGTGAGCACCCTTCGAACGCTGATCGACCAGGTCACGTCGTACAGCCAGGCGGTCAGCTCGCCGTCGATCGCCGACGCCCTTCGCGTGGCGCTAGCTCGAAGTGAGATCGCTGCCAAATCCGATGCTCGCCAAGTGGCGATCAATGCCGCCAGCGCCACATTGAATGTGCAGCTGGGCAACTTTTCGGTCGATCCCAGCGCAATCACGCTCGCGGGACCGGGTACCGCGTTGCCGATCACGCTGATCAGCAGGGCCGGCTACACGGTGACTGCTGTCGTTCATCTCATCACTGATCGGATCTCGTTTCCCAAGGGCCGCAACATCGTGATCACCATGGACTCACCGACCAAATCGTTGCGCGTGCCGACCTCCAACCACCAAGGCAGCAGCCTCATCCTCCAAGTCGTGGTGACCACTCCCGACGATCAAGTCATTCTGGCCCGCGCGGCGATACAGGTTCGAATTGCCGGTACCTCGATCGTGGGGTACCTGCTGAGCATCGCTTCACTTTTGGTCCTGGGCCTTTGGTGGTGGCGCACGTATCGTCGAAGCTCGAAGGGTCGCCACGCACGATGAGCGCCTCGTCGCACGGTTCTCGGGTCTTCTCGATGGCAAGTGGCACCCTCGTGTCGCGCTTGACCGGGCTCCTTCGCCTAATGGTTCTCGCCTGGGTACTAGGACTGACTCCGGTCGCTGACTCTTACAACCTGGCCAACACCATTCCCAACATGCTCTTCGACCTTGTTCTCGGAGGCGTCGCCGGAGCTGCATTCATCCCGGTCTTCGTCGAGCGCCTCGCCCTCGACGGAGAACGAAAAGCATGGAAGTCCATTTCCAGTGTGATTACCGCTGCAACGCTGCTGCTCGTGCTCGCCTCGGCCCTGGCCTGGGTCCTCGCACCATGGATCATCGATGGATTCACGGTCTTCAATCATCCCGCTAATTCAGTCGCACTCAAGGAACTCATCGCCCAGCGAGCAGTGACCACTCAGTTGCTTCGCTGGTTTGTACCGCAGATCTTCTTCTACGGGGTCATCGGGGTCGCGACCGCCCTGCTCAACATTCGCAACCGATTCGGCGTATCCACCTGGGTTCCGATCGCGAACAACTTCGTCTGCATTGCGGTACTGGTCTGGTTCCACCTCGTCGACCCCTCTCCCACTCTCTCCTCGCTCAACGGATCCAGTCACCTCATGTGGCTGGGACTTGGTACCACGCTCGGAGTGTGCGTTCAGTTCCTCTTGTTGTTGCCGTCGCTCGCGCGCAGTGACTTGTCGCGACTCACTCCGCGACTCAACCTGAAAGACCCGGCCGTTCGGGCCGTCGGTCGCTTAGGTAGCTGGACCCTCATGATTGTCATCGCCAATCAAATCTCGCTCTATGTGGTGCTGGCCTTTGCCTTCGGCATCGGTGGGAGTGGGCCGGTCAGTGCATATTCCTACGGTTGGTCGTTCATGCTCATGCCCTACTCCGTCGTTGTTGTCTCGGTCTTGAACGCCCTCATCCCACAGATCGCCAGCTTGGCCACCTCCAGGGACTACGCAGCACTATCGGAACGTTTGGGCTTCGGACTGCGTCAGTCATTGGTTGTCATCATCCCGAGCACCTTGGTTCTCATCGTCTTGTCTCAACCAATCATCGCCATTCTCGTCAAGCACGCCAACGCATCGCACAACTATTCAGCGGGCACCGTCTTAGCGGTGCTCGCAGCCGGACTGCCGGGATTCGCCGTATTCCAACTCTGCGTTCGCGGACTCCAGGCAATGCAACACGCCCGAGTCGCCTTCTACCTCTACGCCTTCGAGAACGCCCTCACTATCGTGCTCTTGGTGGCCATCGGGCGCCACTCCCTCAGTGGACTCACGGCGAGCGTCTCGATTGCGTACTCCGTGAGTGCCGCGCTCACGCTCTTAGTCCTCGCTCGCTACCAAGTGCGGATCACCTCAGTCGTGTGGTCACGCCACGTGCGTCGAAGCTTCTGGGCATCACTCTCCGCCGCGCTGGTTACGGCGGTCGCCTACGCTACCCCTACCTGGGAGCACGGTTTGGGCCTCCTCCTGCGATTCTCCTTCGCGGTCGTTCTCGGAGTTACCGCATACATTGGCGCAGTAATGCTCCAACAACGAAGCGTTTCACGCCGACGTTCAAAAGGTGGCAGACTCGGGCAGTTCTAAGGAGGGGACGTGGCTCATGTACGAGTGATCACCGACAGTGCGTGTGACCTCCCAGAGGAGATCGCCCAGAGACTCGAAATCGATATTGTCTCATTGAAAATTCGCTTCGGGGAACAGGAGTTCACCGACCGAGTTGATCTCAAGCCCGCCGAGTTCTGGGCCAGGTGCAAAGCCTCCAAGACACTTCCCGCCACCTCGGCACCTTCAGTGGGTGCATTCCAGGAGTCGTACGAGCGGGCCCACGCCGACGGCTGTGATGGCGTCATCGTGCTGACCTTGTCTGCGCTGCTCTCGGCGACTCATCAATCCGCGGTGCTCGCGGGCGAAGCGGTCGCCGACCGGATTGACGTTCGCGTCATTGACACGAAGGCCGTTTCGATGGCCCAGGGTCTGCTGGCCATGGATATCGCCGAGGAGGCCACCACCGGAGCAACACTCGATGAACTCGTCGCACGTGCCGACGGGTTGTTGGACAAGGTCGGTGTTGTCGCCATGCTCGACACCCTCGAACACTTGATCAAGGGCGGGAGGGTCGGCGGAGCCAAGGCACTTCTCGGCCAAGTTCTCTCGATCAAGCCACTCCTCGAATTGAAGGATGGACTGGTGGCCGAGGCCGGTCGCCAGCGCACCAAGGCCAAGGCACTCAGCGCCATAGCCGATGTCGCTAAATCGCACGCACCATTACGTCGGCTCGCCCTCATCCAGGGCGCGTCTAGCGAGGTGCATGCGCTCGAGTCACTGATCGCTGACGTTGCGGTGCAATATCCCCTCGTCGTGGCCGACATGGGCCCGACCGTGGGCACCCACGGAGGGCCGGGGATCATCGGACTCTGTTGGATCAAGGCGTAGGACCTTCGAACGCCGCTAAGTTCTTGTTGTGAGTGATGCACGAGAACAACACGAACCAGACTTCATCGACAAGGGCTTGGAGTACCTCGATCACGTCCTCGATGTCGTGCACGACAAGGTCCTGCGACCAATCTTGTTGGCCGGACGATTCATTGCCTACGGCTTCATCATTCTGCTCACCAGTCTGGTGCTCGCCATTGCCTTGCTGATCGGCGTTCTGCGCTTGCTCAACGTCTACGTCTTCGTAGGCCACGTCTGGATCAGCTACCTCACACTCGGCGCGGTCTTCGTGGCTCTCGGGCTGACTATCTGGCGACGACGTCGACCTGTCGCGACAAGGAAACCATGACTGAACACACCCGGGTACTGATCGTGGGGTCAGGTCCAGCCGGATTGACTGCGGCCATCTACTGTGCACGTGCACAGTTGAATCCCATTGTTATCGAGGGCGAGCCCTCTTCGACTACCGACCAGCCTGGTGGCCAGTTAATGCTCACTACTGACATCGAGAACTTCCCGGGTTTTCCTGAAGCCATCAGTGGACCCGAATTGATGCTCAACATGCGCGCGCAGGCGCAACGTTTCGGGGCCGACCTTCGTGTAAACAAAGTTCAACGGCTCGACTGTTCGGTGAGACCGTTCCGCGCTTGGCTCACCGATGATTTAGAGCCGAGCATTACCGCCGATGCAGTGATCCTAGCTACTGGTGCACAGTCCCTGATGATGGGGGTGCCAGGTGAGGATCGACTACTGAGCCACGGACTTTCAACGTGTGCGACCTGCGACGGCTTCTTCTTTCGGGGTCACGATATAGCGGTGATCGGAGGAGGTGACTCGGCGATCGAGGAAGCCACCTTCCTGACTCGTTTCGCATCCAGTGTCACGATTGTGCATCGTCGCGATTCATTGCGCGCCTCGAAAATCATGCAGGAGCGCGCCTTCGCCTCCGACAAGATTCGCTTCGCCTGGAACACTCAGGTGACTGAAGTCCTGGGCGACGAGAAGGTCAGCGGACTTGCCGTGCGCGACACGCTTACCGGGGAGTCTCGCGTACTCGAGGTCACGGGCGTTTTTGTTGCCATTGGCCACATTCCCAATACGACGCTCGTATCTGGCCAAGTAGAGATGGCGCAGAACGGGTACGTACGCACCGGTCCGGGGTCATTCACGAACATAGATGGCCTCTTCGCGGCCGGTGACGTACAGGACCATGTCTATCGCCAGGCAATCACATCGGCCGGCTCAGGCTGCATCGCGGCGATCGACGCCGAGCGTTGGCTTGAAGCCCAGGGTCATTAAACGCGGGTTCGTCGCTAAAGTGGTTGCGCGACGGACGAGTTGACGTCGATCACGGAGGTCACAATGAGTTCACCCATAAAAACCTTGACTGACGCCACCTTCGACGAGGTCATCGGTTCTGCCGAGAAGCCCATCCTGGTCGACTTCTGGGCAGAGTGGTGCGGCCCGTGCAAGATGATCGCTCCCATCCTTGAGGACTTCGCCCAGGAACAGTCCGACAAGTTCACCATTGGCAAACTTGACGTCGACGTCAACGTGGCCACTGCTACGAAGTTCTCGGTCATGAGCATTCCAACACTGCTCTTATTCAAAGACGGTGAGGTCATTGCTCGCCTGGTCGGCGCGAAGCCAAAGGGTGCGCTGCTCCAGGAAATCACCAAGAACCTGTAGTACAAGCTTCTGGACGCCTCCACACTCCGCCGCGGCGCGACGGGTGCGCGTATACGCGAACTCCACGACCGCCTCAACGCAATCGGGCTAGCGCTCGGTACTGATAGCGAACTCTTCACCGATGGGACGCTTGCAATGGTCCAGGCTTTCCAGCGGTCGCGAGGACTGCCAATAACCGGCGAGGTAGACACGACGACATGGTCAAGGCTGGTCGAGGCCGGATGGGAGTTGGGCAGTCGACTGCTCTACCTCGCCCAGCCATTGCTTCGGGGTGATGACGTGGCGGAGCTGCAGGTTCGCCTCGCTCAATTGGGCTTCAACCCAGGCAGGATCGACGGCATCTTCGGTCCAGTTCTCGACGAAGCACTGAGGGATTTTCAGCGCAATTGCGCACTGGACGCGACTGGCGAGCTGAACCGGTCCACGCTCTTAGAACTCGAGCGGGTCACCGCAACGTTCCGAGATCGAAGTCTCGTCACCGAAGCCCGTGACGCTGCCGGTTTCAACCCAACGGCAAGTGGTCCTGTCGTGGTCTGTGGCAAAAGTCCGCTTCTGCAACCGCTGGTCAGCGCCTTGTCCGCGATGTACAGCGTTGACGTCCTCCTGGACAAGACTCCTGAGGAGGTAGCTGCTATCGCTAACGCCAGCGACGCCGCGCTCGTTCTGTCAGTCGAACAGATGCCAGGCGTGTCAGGGATACACCTTCACTACTGGGCGAGTTATCGTTCACACTCACGTCAAGGCGAGCGCCTAGCAAGCCTCGTCGCTTCGGCGTTCAGTCACCAGAACGAGTCACCTCGCGTTGAGGTCACCGGAATGGCTCTGCCACTTCTTCGAGAGACGCGCATGATTACGCTGCGCATCGAGCATGAATCTCGTGGGGATGAGGAGCTTCACTCCATTGCAAAGGTGATCTGCGACACCATCTTGCAAGTTATCCACAGGTAGACGCACTTTTTGACGCAATATGGTGGGTGATTCAGTGGTGAATTGCCTTTAGAATCAAGGAAATCCTGAGTAACCCACAACTTCATCCACAACTTGGGGATAACTTCAACTAGAGGTTGAAGTTGAAGGTTAGTGCGGCTTCGGCTTCGCAATGGCAATGTAAATCCGCTCTAGGTCATCAAGGTCAGCGAAATCAACGATGATTCTCCCGTTTCTTCCCTTTAGATCAACGTGAACTCTGGTGTCGAGATAGTCCTCAAGCAGATGTTCAAGTTCCGCGACGCTCGCATCTGGAACTGGTCGTAGGCGAGGTCCATCCGTCATGGGTCGTGCGGGATGGCCAATGTCCATTACCGGCTTTGGTTCTAGAAAGACCTTGACCGCTTCTTCGGTGGCACGAACGGACATCTCATTCTTGATGATTCTCGCAACCATGGTGGCTTGGGCGTCCGCATCAGTAATGGCCAGTAACGACCTCGCATGACCCGGTGTGATCTGTGAAGAGACGAGGGCTGCCTGGCCCGCCTCCCCAAGCTGGAGGAGTCGTAATGTATTTGTAATATTTGCTCGGCTCTTACCAACCCGCTGGGCAACTTGCTCGTGGGTCAAGTCAAATTCATCGATCAATTGCTGATATGCCGCCGCTTCTTCCAAGGCATGAAGATCCACTCGATGCAGGTTTTCAACCACCGCTTGCTCGAGCGAAAGTCGGTCATTGACATCGTCCTGTACGAGGACGGGAACCAACTCCAATCCAGCAATTCCGGCTGCTCTCCACCGTCGCTCCCCCGCAATCAGTTCGTACTGGTCAACTTCACCTTCGACCGGACGGACGATAATTGGTTGTAGTACTCCCAACTCCCGAACTGACGAAGCGAGTGCCTGAAGGCTCTCATCGTTGAAGGCTTTGCGGGGTTGGAAGGGGTTGGGACGTATGGCTGTGACCGGCACCCGCCGAAGCGGGCCACTAGAAACTGTCACTTCTACGGACTCAACATCTTCGGCTCCCTCGGGTATCAAGGCACCAAGTCCTTTTCCCAATCCTGGTTTTCTAACCATTGATGATCTCCTCTGCTAGTGCACGGTATGCCTTGGCACCTTTTGACGACGGGTCAAAGACTGTGATCGGTTGGCCGAACGACGGAGCCTCCGCAAGTCGCACGGTCCTTGGAATTACGGTTCGACATACCTCCTCTTCGAAGTGACGACGAACTTCACGGGCAACATCGGA
>JABEUR010000026.1 GCA_013044405.1 Acidimicrobiaceae bacterium
CCGTGCTCGCTGGTCAGGTCCTCCATGACCCGGCTCAAGGAGGCGTCGTCGTAGACGATCTCCATTGCCCGCCCGCCAAGGACGTAACTCGGACGCACCAGAACCGGGAAACCGATTCTCTTCACGACCGAACGGGCTTGAACGAGACTCACGACCACGCCTCCGGGAGGCTGGCGCAGGCCCAACGACGTGCAGATACTCGACCACAACTCACGGTCCTCAGCGGCGTCGATCGAGGCGACCGAGGTTCCCAGAATCAGTGAGTCATCAATGGAGTGCGAGAGCTTCAGTGGCGTCTGACCCCCCAAGGAGACAATGACGCCGAGCACTCGCGCGCCGTCGGTGCAAGCGGCCTTCTCGGCGGCGATGACCTCGGCCACGTCTTCAGGGGTGAGTGGTTCGAAGTAGAGACGATCCGACGTCGAGTAGTCCGTGGAGACCGTCTCGGGGTTGCAATTGACCATCACCGACTCGAATCCCATATCGCGAAGGACCATGGCGGCGTGCACACAGCAGTAGTCGAACTCGATTCCTTGACCAATACGATTGGGCCCCGAGCCGAGGATGATCACCCGATCGCGCGCTGACGCGGCGACCTCCGTGGTGTCTTCGTAGGTGCTGTAGTGATAGGGCGTGGTGGCCTCGAATTCCGCGGCGCAGGTGTCGACAGTCTTAAAGGTCGTGACAACGCCGCACTCGCGGCGAAGTCGGGTCACCAGTTCTTGGTCCAGCCCGGTCAGCGATGCGATCTGTGGATCAGAGAAGCCCCACTGCTTATATCGTCGCCATCTTCGAGCGTCGAAGGCGCGCGGGTCGGCTCCATTGATGAGTTCGAGCTCACGTTCGACGATCAATGCCAATTGGTTGACGAACCATGGGTCGATACCAGTTCGCTCGCTCACCTCGTCGACGCTGGCACCGCGTAGCAGGACCTCATGGAGCGCGAAGAGCCGGTCGGGCGTGGCCATCTCGCACACGTGCCATAGGGACGTCGTGTCGAAGTGGGCAAACTCCGAGTTCGCACCTAGGGCGAATCCCGCGCGGCCCTGTTCGAGTGAACGAGCCGCCTTTTGCAGCGACTCGGCAAAGTTGCGTCCGATGGCCATGACCTCACCCACCGACTGCATTCGAGTTCCCAGTTCGGCCGTCGCGCCGGGGAGCTTCTCGAAGGCCCAGCGCGGTATCTTGGTGACCACGTAATCAATCACCGGTTCAAAGCTCGCCGGTGTGACTTTGGTGATGTCGTTTCGAATTTCGTCCAAGGTGTAGCCCACCGCCAAACGAGCCGCGATCTTGGCAATAGGGAAGCCGGTGGCCTTCGAGGCGAGTGCGCTGGAGCGACTCACCCGCGGGTTCATCTCAATGACGAGGCGCTCGCCGTTCAGCGGATTCACCGCGAACTGCACGTTCGATCCCCCGGTTTCGACGCCGACCCTGCGCAGCACCGCAAAGGCGTCATCGCGCATCGCCTGGAACTCAACGTCGGACAGGGTCTGGGCTGGGGCGACGGTGATCGAATCGCCGGTGTGTACGCCCATCGGGTCGAAGTTCTCGATGCTGCAGACGACCACGCAGTTGTCGGCGACGTCGCGCATCACCTCGAGCTCGTACTCCTTCCATCCCGCGATCGACTTCTCCACCAAGATCTCGCCGATCGGCGACGCCGCGATTCCCTCGTGCGCGAGTTGACGAAAGTCCTGTTCGTTGTGGGCGATCCCGGTGCCGGCTCCCCCGAGGATGAAACTCGGTCGAATGATGATCGGCCAGCCGATGGTCAGTGCGATCCTTACCGCACTTTCCACATCATGTGCAAAGCCCGACTCCGGGACAGCCAATCCGATATCGGACATGGCAGCCTTGAACAGCTCGCGGTCCTCGGCGGTGGATATCGCCTCGGGACGCGCCCCGATCACCTCAATGCCCAATCGCTCGGTCACGCCTCGAGCGACGAGTTCCATGGTGAGATTGAGCGCGGTCTGACCTCCCAGCGTCGGCAACAGGGCATCGGGGCGCTCGCGCTCGAGGATGTCGGTCAAGACGTCGGCGTCCAGGGGCTCGACGTAGGTCACGTCGGCCATCTTCGGGTCGGTCATGATGGTGGCCGGGTTGGAGTTGACCAGCACTACCCGATAGCCCTCCTCGCGCAAAACCTGACAGGCCTGGGTGCCCGAGTAGTCGAACTCGCAAGCTTGACCGATCACGATGGGACCTGAGCCGATGACCATGATCGAGTGGATGTCGTTGCGCCGTGGCATCAGTTGGGTTCCAGATTTCCGTGACGTAAAAGACCCTCAAAGCGGTCAAAGAGGTAGCGGGCGTCGTGGGGCCCCGGCCCGGCTTCGGGGTGGTACTGCACCGAAAAGCAGCGTTGCGCCTTCGAGATGATCCCTTCGACGACCCCGTCATTCAAATTCACGTGACTGACTACCGCATTCGCCAGCGTCGAGCCATCGACGGCGTAATTGTGATTCTGTGCAGTGATCTCGATCCTCCCGGTACTCAAGTCATGAACCGGGTGGTTGCTGCCGTGATGTCCGAACGGCAACTTGTAGGTCGAGGCGCCGAGGGCGATGGCCAGCAGCTGATGTCCAAGACAGATCCCGAATATCGGTACGGTTCCAATCAATTCTTTGAGCACCCCCACGGGACCCGCGAGCGCGCCCGGGTCGCCGGGGCCGTTGGAGAGGAACACTCCATCTGGTTTCAATGCACGTACTTCGTCGGCCGAAGTCGAGGCGGGCACGACGGTGAGTCTGAATCGCCGTGCCAACTGTTCGACCATGGTCGACTTGATGCCGAAGTCGAACGCGACCACGTGCAGGTCACCAACACCACGCGTAAAGACGACGTCGGTCGAGACCATATCGACCAAGTCAAGTCCGTCGGTGCCACGTGCGCGCAGTGCTGCCTGCGCCACGACGTCGGAGCCGGCGTGGCCAAACGCCCCCGGCAACGCCCCATATGTCCTCAGGTGTCGTGTCAGGCGGCGGGTGTCGATCCCCACCAGGGCCGGCAGCTGATGATCTCGCAGAAACCCCTCGAGGGTGTCCGTCGAACGCCAGTTCGATGCGACACTCGATAAGTCACGAATGACCACACCGCTGCACCAAGGGCGCGCCGCTTCGTCATCGAGCGCAGTCACCCCATAATTACCAACGTGGGGATAGGTGAAGGCGATCACCTGGCCGGCGTAACTCGGATCGGTGATCACTTCTTGATAACCACTGAGTGCAGTATTGAAGACGAACTCGCCGGTGGTGAATCCCTCGGCGGGTAGATGTCCCGCCGCGAATCCCTCGAAGGTGGCGCCGTCTTGGAGCACGAGGGTCGAGGCGATCATGTTCACACCAAGACCGATTCGTCAACGACCAGTCGACCCTTCGCGATGGTCGAGCGAACTCGACCCAAGAGCTCTCGCCCGTGGTAGGGAGTGTTGATGGAACGACTTTGCAGTGCCGTCCGGTCGACGCGCCAGCGCGAATCGGGATCGAAGACCACGACGTTGGCACTCTCGCCCTCGACCACGTCCCCACCTTGGCCACTCATTCCAAAGCGACGGTCACCCTGACGAAGTTGCGCGATTCGTGCGGGATTCCTGCTCAACACGTCGAAGAACGTGATGGGTGAACATTCCTCTGATCCCAGGGCCTCGTAGGCCAATGCGGCGGCGTGCTCGAGGCCCAACATTCCCGCGGGAGCCTCATCGAAGGGCAGATCCTTCAATTCAGGAGCGTGGGGGGCGTGGTCCGTAGCCACGGCATCGATGGTGCCGTCGCGTAGCCCCTGGCGAAGTGCGGCGACGTCGCTCAAGACCCGCAGTGGGGGGTGAACCTTGAACCGGGGGTCGAAGTTCGAGCACGAGACTTCGTCGAGTGTGATGTGGTGGGGGGTGACTTCACAGGTCACCGGCAGTCCCATGCGCCGAGCCGCTACCACCATCGCCACCGATCGTGCGGTTGATAGATGCAAGAAGTGCATTCTCGCACCGGTCAAGCGCACCAATTCGAGGTCGCGCATCACCATGACCTCCTCGGCCACAGCCGGTCGTCCAATGAGACCGAGCCTTCCGCTCACCGCTCCCTCGTTCATCGAACCACCATTGGCCAGCTTCTCGTCCTCGCAGTGCTGGGCCAGTGTCACCCCGAGGGGCTTCGCGTATTCGAGGGCCCGACGCATCACGAGGGGGTCTTGTACACCGAGACCGTCATCGGTGAACAAGCGCACCCCGAGCGCCGCCATCTCGGCCATCGGAGCCAAGAACTGCCCCTCTCGGCCACGGGTGATCGCGCCGGCTACGGCAACGTCCAGTGGGGTTCGTGATCCGCGTTCGAGCACGTAGGCCACGAGCGCAACGTTGTCGAGGGCGGGTTCCGTGTTCGGCATGGCCACGAGAGCCGTATAGCCTCCGATGGCCCCGGCCCGGGCTCCACTCTCGATATCTTCGGCCTGCTCGCGACCCGGTTCGCGCAGATGGGTGTGTAGATCCACCAGTCCCGGACCGATCCAACAACCTTCAGCGTCGACTTCCTGGGCGCCTGGCGGAGCTTCGACCTGGTCAGCGACCTGCTCGATGACGCCATCACGAATGAGGACGTCGCCCAGCCTCGAACCGGCGCGCGCGACGATCAGACCGTGACGTAGCACGATGGCGCTCATTGAACCTCACCCTTTGCGGCTCCCACGATGCACAGGTACAGGACCGCCATACGAATCGGCACGCCATTTTCTACCTGACGGTTGATGATCGCCGCGTCCAAGTCGGCGACCCGCGAGTCAACCTCGACGCCGCGATTCATCGGACCGGGGTGCATGATCAGCGCCCCCGACTTCAAACGACGTGCGCGCTCCCACGTCAGTCCATGGGTGAAGGTGAATTCGCCCAGTGACGGCACGAACGATCCCGTACCGCGCTCATGCTGGAGGCGCAGCAGACCAACGACGTCGGCCCACTCAATCGCTTCGTCGAAATCCTCGACCACCGAGACCGGCCAGGCGTCGATGTCGACGGGCAGGAGCGTACCCGGAGCGGCGACACGCACACTCGCACCCAGAGCTACGTAGGCGGCCACATCACTGCGCGCGACTCTCGAATGGCGGATGTCGCCGACGATCAACACGTTGAGTCCTTCGAAGAGGGAACTCCCCGTCTCGGAGCCGATCACGCCGAGTCGCTCGGCGAGCACTTGGCGGACGGTGAACGCGTCGAGCAAGCCCTGGGTCGGATGCTGGTGTTGACCGTCTCCGGCATTGATCACCCGCACGTTGGGAACGAAGCCCTCGACTTGGGCGGCCGCACCACTCGACTTGTGGCGCATCACCACGGCGTCGATGCCCAGGGCTTCGATGGTCGCGATCGTATCTCGTAGCGACTCGCCCTTCTTCATGCTCGATGAGGCAACCGCGAGTGACAAGACGTCGGCGCTTAAACGTTTGGCCGCCGCCTCAAAGCTCAGACGAGTCCTCGTCGATTCCTCAAAGAAGAGAGACGCCACGACTCGTCCCTTGAGCGCCGGTACCTTCTTGATGGCGCGACGATTGACTTCGACGAAGGACTCGGCGGTGTCGAGGACCTCGGTAATCGCCGCGCACGACATATCGTTGAGCGTCAAGAGACTGCAGCCACGGATCGAATCGATCACCGTGCCTCCTTCGAGCCGATCCACACCCCGTCGAGGTTCGCCACGATCGCCTCGTCTCGAGCGGTTGGCAGGTTCTTTCCGACGAAGTCCGGGCGAATTGGAAACTCGCGATGGCCACGGTCGACCATCACGGCTAGTTCTACCGCCGCTGGTCGCCCCCAGTCCGAGAGAGCGTTGAGTGCGGCGCGAACCGTCCGACCCGTAAAGAGGACATCGTCCACCACAATGACGGTCCGGTCCGTTAAATCATGATCGATCCTCGTCAACGCCGATGGCGGAGCTGGATTGCTCGACAGGTCATCGCGATAGAACGAGACATCGAGGACCCCGAGCGAGATCTGCGATCCGGTGATCTCGAAGAGGATCTGGGCGATCCGGTTCGCGAACCCGACACCGCCGGTTTGCAAGCCCACGACGGATATCGATTCCGGGTCGTGATTTCGCTCGACGATCTCGTGGCCCATTCGACGCAGCGCGCGCATCACGTCGTCCGCACTGAGCAGTTGACTCCTCGCCGCGAACGTCAGAACCCGTTCTGGCGTTGGACGCTCACGATCCTCACTCACGCTGTCTCCCATCGTACGAGCCTCGCTGGACTCGCTTCACGACTGACTCCAAATTAGCAGACCGGCGACGTCGCCCGCTCCGTGCGAAATCACGCTATTCGGGCACCTCAGAATCTTGGTGAACCAGCGGAGGACGAAATGACTCAACGCTCGGCGCCGCTCCACGACCCATGATTCGGTCGAAGTTGACGGCGAAGGATCCTCCAGATTCCAGAGTGAAGCGGATAATCAACAAGCTCGCCGGCAGCGCCCAGAAGTCTCCGCAGACCCAGAGAATGGCCGCCCCTATCTGCTGATCGGCAAATGGGGACAACGTGACCCCAGGGACGTGGTTGTACACCGAGTACCAACTCGCCGAGCTCAGGATGCTCATCGAGATGGCCAGCAACGTCATGACCAGATTCGTCACCACGATTGCGCTTACTTTCACGACGGGGCCCACCGAGGGTTTGATCGGGTACGAAGGGATGATCTGCAGCCAGAACAGGAGGCCTGTCGCGATGAAACTCGTGTGCATCAGCCATATATGTACGAAGCCGTTACGTTCGGCGAGATCGAACATCGACGGAATGTGCCAGAACAGCATCGACGCATTGAACA
>JABEUR010000027.1 GCA_013044405.1 Acidimicrobiaceae bacterium
AATTATTGTCTGGGAAGTCGGACGGTGAGCAAGCACCGCTGAGCCACTTAGTTCAGTTGGTCAAGGCGAACCGGTGGGTCCAATTAGGACACACGCTGTAACTCAACATCGTCCAGAGATCTGCGCAACCTCGAGAGCGCTGCTCAGTCGTCGCCGGTCGATTGGCCGAGCAGGAGGTCGTAGGCCCGTTCGGGGATGACGTCGGCGAGTCGGGTCAACGCCCGGTATCCGAGCTCGGCCGGGCCTTGGTGGTCGTTGCTCATCAGGTTCGCCATGATCTTGAGCAGCTCTTTCATGAGCGGTTCGACGCGCATGCCCACGCTCACGCAGGCCGTGAGGATCTTGGGCTCGGAGATGATGCGCACGAAGGCCCGCGCCACCTGGAAGTAGTCGCCGTAGGCCTGCTCGAGCAGCTCGTCGTACATGACGAGCGCGCGCTGGTCGTTGGCGAGCAGCGCTTCGGAGAGCACGCCGGCCGCCAGGCGTCCGGTCTCGTATCCGTAGGCGATGCCCTCGCCGTTGAAGGGGTTCACCGTGCCCGCGGCGTCGCCGATGGTCATCGTGTTGGTGCCCACGCGCGGCCCGATGGCCAGTCCCATCGGCAGGCGACCGCCGGTAGGGGGGCCGCACGAGGTCGAGTCGTTGAGCCCCCAGGCGTCGGCGGTCTGGGCGACGAAGTACTCCTGGAGTTTGGTCGTGTTGACGCCCTTCCAGGCTCCGCCGGTTGACAAGAGGCCGACTCCGACGTTGACCCGTCCATCACCGAGTGGGAAGATCCACCCGTAACCGGGCACGACCGCGCCGTGGGGATCGCGGATGTCGAGGTGTGAGTCGATCCACGCTTCGTCGTGTCGATCGCTCGTGTAGTACCCGCGAAGCGCCATGCCCATGGGCCAGGAGCGGTTACGCGCCGTGCCGAGTTCGCGACCCAGACGCGAGTTCTGGCCGTCACCCACCACGAGGTAGCGGCCGCGGATCTCCGCGACGACGCCGCTCGACTTCTCCTTGACGACCACGCCCGCCGCCCCGCGCAGTTGGGCGCTCGTGGACTCGCTCGCCTCGAGCAGGGAGACCGCCTCGACGCCGTTCAACAACGTGGCGCCGTGGGACTGGGCGTGCTGGGCGACGAGGCCGTCGAGGTTGAAGCGCGTGATGGTGTAGCCGTAGTTGGGAAAGACCGGGTGATCAGGCCATTTCATCTCGAGGGAGGCACCGAAGCCGAAGGACCGCAGGCCGTTGTAGCGATGCGCGTTCGCCGCCACCACCGGTTCGAGACCCATCTGGATGATCTGGTGCACCGAACGCGGGGTCAGGCCGTCCCCGCAGGTCTTCTCGCGGGGGAACTCCTTCTTCTCGATCAGGCACACCGACCAGCCCGCCTGGGCCAACCAGTAGGCGCACGCCGAGCCACTGGGCCCGCCTCCGACGATCACGACGTCAAAGACGTCGGGTCTCGAAACGACTTCACTGAGGGTGCTCACGAACTCAGCCTAGGTCGTTGGTCCCTAGGCGAAGCCGTACGGGTAGCCCCCTGGTGTCTGGTAGAAATGATGTCCGTGGACCAGTACCTACCAATACTGGGACTCCTGATTCTCGGGGTGCTCTTCGCATCGGGATCGTTTGTCGCGTCGGCCTTGCTGGCCCCGCACAAGCGTCCCTCGGATGCCAAGCTCGCACCGTACGAGTGCGGGATAGTCCCCGAAGTCGAGCCGCCTCAGCGGTTCCCGGTGCGCTTCTATCTGGTGGCCATGATCTTCGTGATCTTCGACATCGAAGTCGTCTTCATGTACCCCTTCGCCGTCGTCTTTCGCCAACTCGGCTCGTTCGGCCTGGTCGAAGTGCTCGTCTTCTCGCTCACCGTCTTTGGCGCGCTGCTCTTTCTCGTGAGCGAGGGCGCGCTCTCGTGGGGTCCGGTCAAGCGCCTGGTCCCGGCGATGCCCGGGCGAACCAGTTCTTCGACGATCGTGCGCATCGGCGCCGACACCGACGTGGCGGCCTAGTCAATGGCGCTCGAGGACATCCAGCACAACTTCCTGACTGGTCGCCTCGAGGACGTCGTTCGCTGGGCGCGCCGGGCCTCGGTGTGGCCCGCGTCGTTCGGACTGGCGTGCTGCGCCATCGAGATGATGGCGACCGGCGGTGCCGACTTCGACCTCGCGCGCTTTGGTATGGAGGTCTTTCGCAACTCCCCGCGCCAGGCCGACCTCATGATCGTCGCGGGACGGGTCTCACAGAAGATGGCGCCCGTGCTTCGCCAGGTCTACGACCAGATGATGGAGCCCAAGTGGGTCATCTCGATGGGCGTGTGCGCCTCGACCGGTGGACTCTTCAACAACTACGCGATCGTCCAGGGCGTCGACCAGATCGTCCCGGTCGACGTCTACGCGCCGGGCTGTCCGCCGAGCCCCGAGACGCTGATGCACGCCATCCTCACCCTGCACGAGCAGATCCGCACCGGCGAGATCATGAAGCGTCGTGCCACGGGCGAGCCGGTCCACCTCGATCACGAACCCAGCCCCTGGACCCCCGAGGTCCCGGTCGCGGTGAGGGTGGGAACACCGAAGTGATCTCCCTTTCCCCTACGGCCCCCCCGGGCGTGATCGTCAGCGAAGGACTCGCCACGGACGTGATGTGCTTTCCCACGCGCGAGCAGTACTTCGCGCTGGTCAAGTCCTTCAAGGACGACGACTTCGAGATGTGCGTGGACGTCTGCGGGGTCGACTACCTCGAACACCGCGAGCGAAGCCTGCCCGAAGATGTAGTCGCCACGCGCTTCGAGGTCGTGACCAACCTGCTCAGCCTCTCGAAGCGCCGGCGGGTGCGCATCCGGGTCCAGGCCGGCGACGACGCCCCCGAGGTCGAGTCGCTCTTCAGCCTCTATCCGGGCACCGAGGCCATGGAGCGCGAGGCCTTCGACATGTTCGGCATCCTCTTTACGAACCACCCCGACCTCACGCGCATCTTGATGCCCGAGGAGTGGGAGGGCCACCCGCTACGCAAGGACTACGGCGTGGGCAACGTGCCGGTGCAGTTCAAGGAAGCGCCGGGGCCGCGATGAGCGAACCCACGATCCGTAGCGCCGAGCGCATCGAGCTGTTGACGGCCGAGACCTCCGAAGGGGCCCAGGAGCTCCAGCGTCGTAGCGAGACGGCTTCGAACGAGCTGGGCCGCGAAGTCGGCGCCGTGCTGCGCCTGCCCGGTCTGACCCTCGACCCCGAGTCGGTCGACTTCGACCGCAAGGACGACGAGACCATGATCATCAACATGGGCCCGTCGCACCCCTCGACCCACGGGGTGCTGCGCCTCATGCTCGAACTCGACGGGGAGTACGTGCTGCGCACCAAGCCGGTGATCGGCTACCTGCACACCGGCATGGAGAAGACCGGCGAACAGCTCAGCTACGTCCAAGGCGCCACCAACGTGACGCGCATGGACTACCTGAGCCCGGTGATCAACGAACTGGGCTACTCGATGGCCGTGGAGAAGTTGCTCGACATCGAAGTGCCCGAGCGAGCGACGTGGATCCGCATGATGATGAGCGAGCTCAACCGCATCTCGTCACACCTCGTGTGGATGGCCACCAACGGCATGGACCTGGGCGCCTCGTCGATGATGATCTACGGGCTGCGCGAACGCGAGCTCATCCTCGCGTTCTTCGAGAAGACCGCGGGGCTTCGCCTCAATCTGAACTACGTGCGACCCGGCGGGGTCGCGGCCGACCTGCCCGACGGATGGCAAGACGACGTGCTGGTGATCTGCGACACGATCTACGCGCGCACCTTCGAGTACGACGAGCTCTTGACGGGCCAGCCGATCTTTCGCGGCCGCATGGTCGGCGTCGCGCCCTTGGCGGCCGAGGAGGCGCTCGCCCTGGGGGTCACCGGACCGCTGCTGCGCTCGACGGGCGTGCCCTGGGACCTTCGCCGCACCATGCCCTACCTGGCCTACGACCGGGTCGAGTTCGACGTCATCGTGGGTACCTACGGTGACAACTTCGACCGTTACGCGATCCGCCTCAACGAGATCCGCGAGTCGATCCGCATCGTTCGCCAGTGCATTGACATGATGCCCGCGGGTGACTATCGCAGCCAGGACCCCAAGGTGACCCCGCCACCGCGCGCGCGCATCGGTGAGTCCATGGAGGCGCTCATCCACCACTTCAAACTCTTCACCGAAGGCTTCCACGTGCCCCAGGGCGAGGTCTACTCGGCCGTGGAGTCGCCGCGCGGTGAACTGGGCTGCTACCTCGTCTCCGATGGTGGTCCCAAGCCCTACCGGATCCACGTGCGCGCACCGAGTTTCGTGAACCTCCAGGCGGTCTCGTTGCTCATGCGCGGTGGTTCGATGTCCGACACCATCACCGTCATCTCGACGATCGACCCGATCATGGGAGAAGTGGACCGTTGACTCACTTTCGCATCGACATCCGCCAGCGCGCCGAGGAGCTGCTCGCGCTCTATCCGCGCTCGCGCTCGGCCATGCTGCCCCTGTTGCACCTCGCCCAAGAGCAGGACGGCTACCTGAGCGACGAGGGCATCGCCGAGGTCGCCCAGTTGACCGGTACCACCGCGGCCGACGTGCGCGGCACCGCCGCCTTCTACGACATGTTCCACCTCGAGCCCGTGGGCAAGTACGTCGTGGGGGTCTGCACGAACATCGCCTGCCTGCTCGCGGGGGGCGAGGAGATGCTGGAGCACGCCAGCTCGACGCTGGGCTGTGCGGTGGGCTCGACCTCACCCGACGGTCTGTTCACCCTCGAAGAGACCGAGTGCCTCGCCGACTGCAACATCGCTCCGGTCGTCCAGGTGAACCATCGCTACGTGCGAACCACCACGCCCGAGGCCTTCGACCAGTTGATCGACGACCTGCGCGCCGGCAAGCTCGAGCACGACGTGCCCAGCCACGGCACCCTGATCCGCGTTCGTCGAAGCGGCGGCCTGCACGCCTCGCGCGCCGAGATCGCCGCGGAGCGCCTCGAAGCTCGAGAGGCGCGAGAGGCCCGCACGCCCAAGGAGACGAAGTAGTGGCCACGTTGAGCGCCCCACGAATTGTCTCGTCACGTTCTGAGTTCGCGGACTCCTTCACTCTCTCGCGCTACCTCGCGACCGGGGGCTACGTGGCGTTGCGCAAGGCGCTCACCATGTTCCCCGAGGACGTCGCCTCCGAGGTCGACCAGGCCTCGCTCCTGGGCCGCGGCGGCGCGGGTTTCCCGGCCGGACGCAAGTGGTCGATGTTGCGAAAGTCTCCCGTCTCGTACCTCGTGGTCAACGGTGACGAGTCCGAGCCCGCGACCTTCAAGGACCACTACCTCGTCGAGCGCGATCCCCACCAGCTCGTCGAGGGCGTGATCATCGCGGCCTACGCGCTCCAGGTGAGTCAGGCATTCATCTTCATGCGCGGCGAGTTCGCCCTGGGACTCGAGCGCGTCCAGCAGGCCGTCAACGACGCCTACGAACACGGCGCGCTCGGACCCAAGATCTTCGGGTCGAACTTCTCGCTGGACATCGTGGTGCACCCGGGCGCGGGCGCCTACATCTGTGGCGAGGAGACCTCGCTCATCGAGGCCCTCGAGGGCAAGCGTGGCTTCCCGCGCATCAAGCCGCCGTTCTTTCCCGCCGTCACCGGCCTCTACGGCGAGCCCACCGTGGTGAACAACGTCGAGACGATGTCGAACCTGCCGTGGATCGTGAACAACGGGGGAGCGGCCTTCGCCGCGCTCGGCGCCGGGCGTTCGACCGGCACGCGCCTCTTCGCCCTGGCCGGTCGGGTGAATCGGCCCGGGGTCTACGAGGTCGAGATGGTGAAGAACACCTTTCGTGACCTCATCTACGACCCCGCCTTCGGCGGGGGCGTCATCGACGACAAGTCCATCCGCGCCATCATCCCCGGCGGGGTCTCGGCGCCGTGGTTCGGTCCCGAACTGCTCGACCTGCCCCTCGGCCAGGACGAGGTGGCCGAGAAGGGTTCGATGCTCGGTTCGGGTTCGATCGTCGTGATGGACGAGACGACGTGCGTCGTGCGAGCGGCGTGGCGCATCACCAAGTTCTTCTCGCGAGAGTCCTGTGGACAGTGCACACCGTGTCGAGAGGGTTCGGGCTGGATCGAGCGAGCGATGTACCGCATCGAGCACGGCGGGGGACGCATGGAGGACATCGACCTGCTGCTCGACCTGTGCGACAACATCGCCCCGGGTCTCACCTGGCCGCCCCAGCAGACGACGATCTGCGTGCTCGGCCCGTCGATCCCCTCGTCGGTGCACTCGGCGATCCAGATGTTCCGCGACGACTTCGTCGAGCACGTCGAGCACGGAGGATGCCCCCATGACTGACGTCGCGCGCACTTCGGTCTCGATCAGCGTCAATGGGCGCAGCTTCGACGCCAAAGCGGGCGAGCTGTTGATCGAGGCGGCCGAGCGATCGGGGACCTACATCCCGCGCTTCTGCTACCACCCTCGCATGGAGCCGGTGGGGGTCTGTCGAATGTGCCTGGTCGAGGTGGAGGGTCCGCGAGGCGCCACGCTCCAGCCGGCCTGCTACATCAAGGTCGCTGAGGGCATGTCGGTCGTCACCGACTCTGAGAAGGTGAAGAAGGCCCAAGACGGCGTGCTCGAGTTCCTCCTCGCCAATCACCCGCTCGACTGCCCGATCTGTGACAAGGGTGGCGAGTGCCCGCTCCAGGACCAGACCCTGGCGCACGGCTCGGGCGAGACCCGCTTCGTCGAGGAGAAGCGCCACTTCGTCAAGCCCATCTCGATCGGTGAGCTGGTCCTGCTCGACCGCGAGCGCTGCATCCAGTGCTCGCGCTGCACCCGTTTCGCCAGCGAGGTCGCCGGCGAGGCCCAGATCGCCTTCTCGGGACGCGGTGACCTCATCGAGGTCGCGCCATCGCCGACCCAGCCCTTCGACTCGGTCTTCTCGGGCAACACCGTGCAGATCTGCCCGGTCGGCGCCCTGACCGCCAAGCCCTATCGCTTCAGCGCACGACCCTGGGACCTCGACCAGGTCGAGAGCACCTGCACGACCTGCGCCGTGGGATGTCGCGTCGCCGTGCAGTCCTCGGGCAACCGGCTCACGCGCGTGCTCGGTGTCGACTCCGACCCGGTCAACCACGGCTGGCTCTGTGACAAGGGACGTTTCACGCTCGACTCCATCGACGGCAACGAGTCCTCGAGCGACCCGCTCTCGGCCGCCACGCGCATCAAGGAGCCCCTCGTTCGCCGCGACGGCGTCTTGAGCCCCGTGAGCTGGGGCGTCGCTCTGGCCGAGGCCGCGCGGCTCTTGGAGCGCGCTAGCCACCAGCCCGGCGGTGTCGGAGCCATTGGTGGTGCGGCGCTGACCAACGAGGGCGCCTTCGCCTGGCAACGCCTGGTTCGCGACGTGCTGCACAGCGAGAACATCGACGCGCAGTACGGCGACGGGCTCGACGCCGCCCTGATCCAGGCCCTGCCTCGAGCCACCATCGACGAAGCCGCGAACGCGCGCACGCTCGTCACGCTCTGTGGCGACCTGCGCGAGGAGTTGCCGGTGCTCTTCTTGCGCCTGCGCGAGAACGTGGTGCGCCAGCACAACTCCATCGTCGAACTCTCCTTTGGCGCGAGCGCTCTGCGCTCGGTCGCCACGGTGAGCCTGGCGGTGCGCGCGGGCGAGGCCCACGTCGTCGCCCAGGCACTCGGACGAAGCGGGGGCGGTGTCCCCCAGGGAGCCGCCTTCAGCGAAGACGACCTGTTGGCCGCGCGCCGGCTCATCGGCGAGAGCGGCGAGGGCGTCGTGTTCGTCGTGGGTCGTGCCAACCTCGCCGAGCGTGCGCCGGTCATCGAGAGCGCGGTGCGTTACCTCGCCGAGCGCTTCCCCGACGCCAAGTTCCTGCCCGCGCTTCGACGTTCCAACGTCGTCGGTGCTCTGGACATGGGCCTCAGTCCCCAGTTGCGTCCGGGGCGCGGCTTCGACCCCGGATCGACGGGTCGTGACTGTGCCCAACAGCTCGCGGCCTTGAGCGACGGTTCCCAACGGGCGCTGCTCTTGCTCGGTGGATGTCTGCTCGGCAACGTGCTCGACGTCGTCCAGGCGAGCGCGGCCCTCGAGCGCGCCGACGTCGTGGTGGTCACCGGACACGGCGGTGCGACCCTCGCCTACGCCGACGTCGTGCTGCCCGCTGCGGTCCAGCACGAGCGCACCGGCACTGTGACCAACATCGAGGGGCGCGTCACGAGCGTCGTGCCCAAGATCGTCGCGCCGGGATCGGCCTGGCCCGACGTCGCCATCGCCGCGGAACTGGCCGAACTGCTCGGTCAGAGTCTCGGACTCGACTCGATCGAAATGGCGGCCAAGGCGATCGAGGAGTCGACGGGCTACCCCGCACTGAGCGTGTTGAACGACGCCACCGACGGCGTCGTCGTGGGACGCCACAGCCCGAGCACGACCCCTCGACCCCTCGACCCGATGGCCAATCCGGGGATCCGTTCGGTCGAGAGCGCCGGACTCGGTGCGCTCTCTGGCGCGACCACGACCACGCACGCCTCGAGTGCTCCTTCGCCCGCCAGCGCCACGCTCGAGCTCGTCGGCGCCGGTCGCGGCGTCGAGGTGCCGCTCGTGGACGCGTACTCGCTGCGACTGAACCTCAGTCGGCGCCTCTACGACCAGGGCATCGCGGTCCAGGGCTCGGCGGCGCTCGCCAATCTCACGGCCCGGGCCGTGTTGCACCTCAACCACTTCGACCTGGACCGCCTCGGGGTCGTGACCGGCGACCTGGTGACGATGAACGCCGCGCGCGGCGCGGTGCGCCTACCCGTCGAGCTCGATGACTCGGTACCGCGCGGTTGCGTGGAGGTCCCCTTTGGCTCGCTCGACGAAAGTGGCGTCGACGTCGTTCGTCCCGTGCTCGACGCCGGCGCGGTCGTCACGTCGGTTCGACTGGAGTCGCGATGAACTGGCTCGCGAGCGTCGATCCGCTCTACGCCCACGGCGTCACCGGCGTGGTGCTGTTGATCGTCCTGATCAAGGTCCTGGTCGGTTTCGGGGTGCTGATGGGCTCGGTCATCTTGATGATCTGGTTCGAGCGCAAGGCCATCTCGGACATGCAGAGCCGCATCGGACCCCAGCGCTGGGGTCCCTTCGGCTTGCTCCAGACCCTGGCCGACGGCATGAAGCTGATGTTCAAAGAGGACCTGGTGCCCGCCGAGGCGGACCGGTTCGTCTTCAAACTGGCCCCGTACCTCGTGCTCGTGCCGGCGTTGATCACCTTTGCCATCGTGCCCCTCGGGGGCACCATCCACGTGGCCGGACACCCGATCATGCTCCAGGTCGCCAATCCGCCCATGGGGATCCTCTTGATGCTCGTGATGTCGGGGATCTCGGTCTATGGCGTGATGCTCGCCGGTTGGTCCTCGGGTTCTAAGTACCCACTGCTCTCGTCGGTTCGAGCGAGCGCCCAGATGATCAGCTACGAGGCCGCTCTGGGCATGACGATCGTGACGATCGTGCTCGCCACCGGCTCGCTCTCCACCCACGACATCGTCGCCGCCCAGGGCCACGGGATCTGGCACTGGAACCTGATCCGCCTGGGCGTCGTGCCCTTCGTCGTCTTTCTGATCGCCATCACCGCCGAGCTCAACCGCCCGCCCTTCGACGTCGTCGAGGCCGAGAGCGAGCTCGTCGGTGGATTTCACACCGAGTACTCCTCGATCCGCTTCGCCATCTTCTTTCTCGCCGAGTACATGAACACCATCACCATGTCGGCGATCATCGTGACCCTCTTCCTCGGTGGCCCGGCCGGTTGGGTGCCCAACATCTCGCACCTGCGCTGGGTCTTTCCGATCCTGTGGTTCCTCGCCAAGACCGTGGGCTTCGCCTTCTGCTACATCTGGTTTCGCGCGTCGTTGCCGCGACTGCGCTACGACCAGTTGATGGACCTGGGCTGGAAACGGCTCATCCCGCTCAGCCTCGGGTGGATGCTGATCGTCGCGGGCTTCTTGGTCGCGCGCGGCTGGGGCTTCTTGATGGCCGCGCTCGTGCTGATCGCCTGGACCGTGCTGACCCGGGCCTTCGAGATCGGCCAGGGCCGCGAGAGCGGGGTCGAATCGGTGCTGCCGATGGTCGGAGAGCGACCGCTGCCCGAACGCAAGTTGCGCGACGCGAGCGAAGGAGAGGAGAGCTGATGGCGAGTCCGTTGAGTTTCTTCGGTGGCTTCAAGCTCACCTTCCAGCACCTGGCGCGCCCGACGGTCACCACCAGCTATCCCCAGGCCAAGCGGCCCAAGCAGCCGCGCCAGCACGGTCGTCACGTCTTGAACCGCTACGAGGACGGGATGGAGAAGTGCATTGGCTGTGAGCTGTGCGCCGGGGTGTGTCCGGTCAACTGCATCCACGTGCGCGGCCTCGACAACCCCCCCGACCACCCCGTGAGCCCCGGCGAGCGCTACGGCTACGTCTATGAGATCAACTACCTGCGCTGCATCCACTGCGACCTCTGCGTCGAGGCCTGCCCGACCCAGGCGATCACCGAGTCCAAGATGTTCGAGTTCTCCTTCACCAACCGCGCCGACGCGATCTACACCAAGGCCGAACTGCTCGTGGACGACGAGGGCTACCCCCAGCGACTGCCCTGGGAGGACTGGCGCGAGGGCGAGGCGGCGATGACCGGCGGCTGGATGCGCGCGACCTCGCCCGCGGGCGACGCCTCCTTCGAAGGGATCGTGCAGTGGACCGGCGACCTGGGCGCGGGGGTTCGCGCACCCGAGGCGGGCCAGTCCGCTCACCGTGACGACGCCGCCACGGGGTCCAAGCAGCTTCGCAACATCTTCCCCAAGCACTTAGAGGCCCAGGACGTGCCCCTCGAACTGCGCGGCCTCCAGGGTGCGATCAACACCGCGCGCTCCAAGATGACGCGTCGAAAGTCGCGAAAGGAGCGCGCATGATCGCCACCGCCTATTCGGTGCCGAGCATCGTCATCTTCGTGACCGCAGCGCTGCTGATCCTCGTGGGAGCGATCGGCGTGATCTCGCTACGCCACCCCGTGCACGCGGCGCTGAGTCTGATCATGACTCTCTTTGGCGTCGCGGTGGCCTTCGTCGCCCAGTCCGCTGACTTCCTCGCCGCGGTGCAGATCATCGTCTACGCCGGGGCGATCGTGGTGCTCTTCCTCTTCGTCATCATGTTCCTCGGCGTCGACCGACGCGAGGGGATCAGCGTCGAGCCCCTGGTGGGTCAACGCGCCTTCGCCGCGCTCGGCGTGCTCGTGACGGTCGCGGGTCTCATTGCGCTCATGGCGCGTTCGCACTGGGTCAGCGGGGTCATGTCCGTCTCGAGCGCGGGTCAGCCCATCTCGACCGGTCAGGGCAACGTGAAGGAACTGGGCACCGCGGTCTTCACCACGTACCTGTTCGCCTTCGAGGCGACCGCGGCGCTGTTGATCATCGCCGTGGTGGGTGCGGTCCTGCTCGCTCGACGCGAGCGCACCACCCAGCCCGAGGAGGTGTCGTCGTGAACGTTCCCGCCGCCTGGTACCTCGTGCTCGCCGCCCTGTTGTTCGGGGTCGGGGCCTTCGGTCTGCTCACCCGACGCAGCGCGCTGATCATGTTCATGTGTTTAGAGCTGATGCTCAACGCCGTCAACCTCACCTTCGTCACGTTCTCGCGGACCCTGAGCGACATCAGCGGCCAGGCCATCGTCTTTTTCGTCATGGTGGTGGCCGCGGCCGAGGTGACCGTCGGGCTGGGAATCGTCGTCGCGGTCTTTCGGCGTCGCTCCTCGACCTCGGTCGACGAACTCTCGGAGATGAAGGGCTGAGATGGCACAAGTCGCAACACTGATCATCCTGCTGCCCCTGGCCGGATTCCTCATCGTCCTCATCAACGGACGCCACATGAGCGAAGGACAGATCGGCGCGGTCGCCACCGGCGCCGTCGGTCTGAGCTTCGTCTCGAGCGTGGTCGCCTTCGTGTTGTTGTTGCACCAGAGCAACCGCGAGGTCACCGTCCACCTGTTCGACTGGATCAGCGTGGGCTCCCTGCACGTCTCGGCCGCACTGCTGGTCGATCCGCTCTCGGTCACCATGAGCCTCTTCGTCACGGGGATCTCGACGCTCATCCACCTGTACTCGACGGGCTACATGCACGCCGAGCGCGACTACCGCAAGTTCTTCTTGTACCTCAACCTCTTCGTCTTCTCGATGCTGGTGCTGGTGCTCGCCAACAACCTCGTGTTCACCTTCGTGGGCTGGGAGGGCGTGGGGGTCTGCTCGTACTGGCTGGTGAGCTACTACTTCGACAAGGACTCGGCCGCCTCGGCGGGGAAAAAGGCCTTCATCTACAATCGCGTCGGCGACGTCGGACTGCTGGTGGCGATGTTCCTCATCTTCTCGCACACCCACACCCTGGACTACCTCACGGTCTTCAAGCTGGTGCCCTCCTACATGTCGCCGACCGTCGTGACCCTCACGGTGCTCGCCCTCCTGCTCGCCGCCACCGGCAAGAGCGCCCAGATACCGCTCTTCAACTGGTTGCCCGACGCGATGGAGGGCCCGACACCGGTGTCGGCGTTGATCCACGCCGCCACCATGGTCACCGCCGGCGTGTACCTGTTGGTGCGCATGGGTCCGGTGCTCGCCTTCTCCTCCTCGGGTCGCATGACCATCGCCGTGATCGGCGGGGTGACGGCCTTCGTCGCGGCGACGATCGCGACCTCGCAAAAGGACATCAAGAAGGTGCTCGCCTTCTCGACCGTCTCCCAGATCGGCTACATGGTGCTCGCCGTGGGGGTCGGGGCCTACTCCGCCGCGATCTTCTTGATGATCAGTCACGCCTTCTTCAAGGCCCTGCTCTTCCTCGGATCGGGCTCGGTGATCCACTCGCTCAACGGGGAGCAGGACCTGCGAAAGATGGGCGGGCTCGCCAAGTACCTGCCGCTCACCTATCCGACCTTCCTGGTGGGCTGGCTCACCATCTCGGGCATCCCGCCCTTCGCGGGCTTCTGGGCCAAGGGCGACGTGCTCACCAACGTCTTCTCGCACAACAAGGCCCTCTGGGCGCTCGGACTGGTCACGGCCGTGCTCACCGCCTACTACATGAGCCGTCTGTTCGTGCTGACCTTTCGCGGCAACGAGCGTTTCCGTGAAGAGACCCACGGTCACGACCCCCACGAGTCGCCCTGGGTGATGACCACCCCGCTGGTGATCCTGGCGGTCTTCTCGGTGCTCGGTGGCGCGCTCGACCTGCCGTGGGTCCACCGGTTCTCCCTGTCGGGATTCCTCGGCCCGTTCATCACCTCCTACGCCGCCCAACCGGGCGCCGCGCCCTCGAGCGGCGTGCAGTTCGCCCTGGCCGCGGTGGACATCATCGCCGCCGCCATCGGGCTCGCCGCCGCCTTCTCGATCTGGCGCGGGATCTCCTCGTCGACGCGCTACGAGTCGTCCTTCCTCGAGCACGTCTGGCACTGGGACGACTTCTATGACGCCACCATCGGGCGCCCCTTGACGCGCGCCGCCCAGTTCAGCGACGACGTCATCGAACCCAAGGTCATCGACGGAGCCGTCACGGGCCTCGCCCTGGGGGTCCAGCGCAGTGCCGAAGGGGTGCGCAAGGTCCAGTCGGGCTTCGTGCGCCACTACGCCCTGGCGACCGTGCTCGGACTCGCCGTCATCGTTGTCTACCTGGTTGCGAGGGTCGGTTAGTCATGCATTCATCCATCTGGCTCGACCTCTTGATCCTGGTGCCCGTCGCGGGGGCGCTCCTCGCGGCGCTCGTTCGAAAGACCGAGGGCCGCTCCTACGTCGTGGCGGTGGTGACCTCGAGCGTCGAGCTCGCGATCACGATCGTCGTGACCGTGCTCTACAACAACCACGTCGCGCACGCCGCGACCTTCGACTTCGCGACGCGCCACGTGCTCTCGGCGCCCCTCGGTCTCGCCTACGACGTGGCGCTCGACGGCATCTCGTTGTTCATGGTGCTGCTGACCTCGATCGTCGTGTTCCTCGCGCTGCTGGGCGCGCGCGACCAGCGTCGTGAGCCCGCCTTCGTCGCGTGGCTGTTGCTGTTGACGTCGTTCACCATGGGCAGCTTCGTCGCCCACGACCTCTTGCTGTTCTTCATCTTCTTCGAACTGACCCTGGTCCCGAGTTACTTCATCATCGCCCAGTGGGGTGGCGCCCAGCGCGCCAAGGCCGCACTCAAGTTCTTCATCTACACCTTCACCGGTTCGGCCTTTTTGCTGATCGGCATCTTGTACCTGGGCTTTGACCACCAGCACCAACTGGGCGGCCCGTTGAGCTTCGCCTACGGCGTGCTCTCCTCGACGCCCATGACCCACGGCACCGCGGTCTGGCTCTTCATCGCCTTCGCGATCGCCTTCGCGGTGAAGGCGCCGATCTGGCCGCTGCACACGTGGTCGCCGATCACCTACGCCGAGGCGCCCACGGCGGGATCGATCGAGTTCTCCGCGCTGCTCGCCAAGCTGGGCACGTACGGACTGTTGCGCTTTGC
Organism: Acidimicrobiaceae bacterium; assembly: GCA_013044405.1. Taxonomy (GTDB): domain Bacteria; phylum Actinomycetota; class Acidimicrobiia; order Acidimicrobiales; family RAAP-2; genus RAAP-2. The sequence goes on from JABEUR010000027.1 coordinate 14,473, forward strand.
GGTCGGACTCTTCCCGTTGGCGCTGTCGAGCATGCGCCCCGTCGTGCTCACCCTGGCCGTGATCGGCATCCTCTACGGCTCGGCGGTGGCGTGCGTGACGCCCGACCTCAAGCGCCTCGTCGCGTACTCCTCGCTCGCCCAGATGGGTTTCGTCACCCTGGGTGTGATGTCGGGCTCGCAGATCGCCACGGTCGGTGCGGTGCTCTTGATGTTCAACCACGGCATCATCACCGTGGGGCTCTTCTTGATCATCGGCTTCATCGAGCGTCGGCGCGGGTCGATCGCGATCCGTGACTTCACCGGCCTGCAGGGACCGGCCCCGGTGATGGCCGCGCTCTTCACCGTGGTGATGCTCGCGAGCATCGGCCTGCCGGGCCTCAACGGCTTCGTGAGCGAGTACCTGATCCTCATCGGCACCTTCGCGACCCACGCCTGGTGGGCGGTGGTGGCGACCTTCGGGGTCGTGGCCGCGGCCCTCTACCTGCTCTGGGCCTACCAACGGGTCTTTCACGGCCGCGCCGAGGGGGTCAACGCCACCCTGGCCGACGTTACGACCGCCGAGCGCTGGGTGATGGTGCCCGTGGTGGTGCTGATCGTGGTGCTCGGTGTCTTTCCCAAGCCCGTGCTCGAGCGGATCGGTCCCTCGGTCCAGCAGTTGATCGTCCACGTCGCGCCGAGTGGAGTGAGCAAGTGAGCCCCCAGATCCCCAACGTCCACTACCTCGCCGTGCTGCCGGTCCTGACGTTCTTCGCCGCGGCCCTGGCGTTGATGATCGTCTCCTCGCTCGTGCGCACCAAGGTCCACCTCTGGTTCGCCACCGCTATCACCGTCATCGCCTCGCTGGCCGTGCTCGTGATGAACGTTCTGCAGTGGAGGGACGTCGCCAACCACGGCGCCTCGACCACCATCGCGCACGCCATCGTCCTCGACGACTTCTCGGTCATCGCCACCGGCGTGATCGCGCTGAGCGTCTTGATGTCGGCCCTGGTCGCGCACGACTGGGCGCGTCGAGAACGCGTTTCGGGCGTGGAGTTCCACATCCTGGCCCTCGCCGCGAGCGCCGGGGCGATCCTCATGACCCAGGCCAACGACCTGATCGTGGTCTTCTTGGGCCTCGAGATCCTCTCGATCGGGCTCTACGTGCTCGTGGCCTTCGACCGCCACCGCGCCACGTCCTCCGAGGCGGCCCTCAAGTACTTCATGCTGGGCGGCTTCGCCTCGGCGATCTTCATCTACGGTGCCGCCCTCGTCTACGGCGCGACGGGCTCGACGAACCTGACGAGCATCTCGTACTTCTTGGCCAACAACGTCCAGTTGCGTCCGGGACTGCTCTACGCCGGTGGCGCGTTGTTGCTCGTGGGCTTCGCCTTCAAGGTCGCCGCGGTGCCCTTCCACCTCTGGTCGCCCGACGTCTACGAGGGCGCCCCCACACCGGTCACCGGCTTCATGGCCTCGATCGTCAAGGTCGGCGCCTTCGCGGCGCTGGTGCGCGTGCTGATCTCGGCGCTCGGCACCCAGCTCGACACGTGGCGACCGATCCTGTGGGTGCTCATCGTGCTCACGACCGTCGTGGGGGCGAGTCTCGCGATCCTCCAGCGAAACGTCAAGCGCATGCTGGCCTACTCCTCGATCAACCACGCCGGCTTCATCCTGCTCGGCGTGTGGGCGGGCAGCATCCGCGGCACCGCGGCCCTGCTCTTCTACGTCATGACCTACGCGCCGGTGGTGGTGGCGAGCTTCGCGGTGCTCACGCTGGTCGGCGGGGTCGGTGACGACCACCACGCCATCGAGCGCTACCGCGGACTGGCGCGTCGCCAGCCGTGGCTGGGCGCCGCGCTGGCGGTGCTGTTGCTCAGTCAGCTGGGCGCCCCGCTCACCACGGGCTTCTACGCCAAGTACGCCGTGCTCGCCTCGGTCGTGGATGCCGGGGGCGGATCGCTGGCGCTGATCGCCTTGATCAGCGCCGCCATCGCGGCCTTCTTCTACCTGCGCTGGACGCTCACCCTCTACGCCGAGGACGACCTCGACGCGGCGCGCATTGAGGTGCCCGCCGCCACCGGCTTGGTCATCGCGCTGGGTGTGGTGGTGACCCTGGTCTTCGGTGTCTGGCCCGGACCACTGGCCACCCTGGCCCAACACGCGACGATCCTGTTCAACCCGTGACCCGCGTCGCCGTCGCGACCTGTCGGGGTGAGGACGTCGACCCCGATTCGCCGCGGCTGCTCGAAGCCCTCGCGGGCGAGGGCCTCGAGGGCGAACTGTGCGTGTGGGACGACCCGCAAGTCGACTGGGGGGCGTTCGACCTGTGCGTCGTGCGCTCGACGTGGGACTACGCGACGCGCCGGTCGCACTTCCTCGACTGGGCCCGCTCGATCGAGCACCTCTTCAACCCCTACGAGCTCATCGAGTACTCCAGTGACAAGCACTACCTCGAAGACCTACGACGAGCGGGTCACCAGGTCGTGCCCTCGAGGTTCTGTGACGTGGGAGACGAGCCGGTCTTCCCGCCGGGCCCCTTCGTCGTCAAGCCCTGCGTGGGAGCGGGCTCGATCGACGCCGAGCGCTACGACGAGCGCCACCACGAGCAAGCGCGCCGCCACGTCGCCGCGCTGCACGAGGCGCGTCGCGACGTGCTCATCCAGCCCTACGTTGCCTCGGTGGACGAACTCGGCGAGCGCGCCCTCATCTTCATCGACGGACGTCTCAGCCACGCCATGACCAAGGGCGCCATGCTCAACGTCGCCGCGAGCAGTCGCGACGCGCTCTATCGACGTGAGCAGATGTCGCTCGCGAAGGCCGAACCCGACGCCGAACGCTGCGCGAGGGACCTGCTGGGCGAGGCGCGCTTCGCCGACCTGCTCTACGCGCGAGTCGACCTCGTGCGCGTGGAGGGCGGCTGGGCCCTGATGGAGCTCGAGCTCGTGGAACCCTCGCTGTTCCTCGCCTATCGCCCCGACGGCGCGCGAGAACTCGCGAGGGCCATCGCACGACGCGCCGCGTAGCCTTCGCGCCGTTGCTCAGCTGGCCCTGGGGACGTTTTCGACCTGCTTGGCCGCCTCGAGCACCTCGTCGGGCACGACGGTACCCGGTCGGTTCGAGGGGTCGCTCGCGAGGAATCGTCCGAGCACCGGCAACTCGGTGATCGACTCGGCGCGCAGCACCGCCGCCACGACCGGCACGAAGCTCTCGGCGGCGGGGTAGACCAGGTGGCGCGGCAGCCAGGTGGGGTAGTACTTGGAGTTGAAGGACCAGAGCGACTCGATCGGCAAGATCCCCGAGAGGCGCTTGAGGGCCCAGCGTTCGACGCGGGTGAAGGTGCCGTCACTCGAGTCGACCTCGAGCACCGAGCGAAAGGCCGCGAAGTTGAGGCTCAACCCCTTGGCGCCCTGGTCGCGCAGGTGCTCGATCGTCGAGCACAGCGCGAAGTCGATCAGTCCGTTGGGGTGCTCGCCCGGGTCGCGGCGCATGAGGTCGAGCGAGTAGCCGTTGATCGCGGGCGAGGGCACGAACTGACAGACGGCGGCGGGCTTGGCGTCGGGACCGTGCACGACGGTGAGCAACAGGCCCTTGTCCTTGGGGTTGAAGAGGCGTCCGAGCATCATCGAGAACCCCCGCTCGGCCTCGCCGCGGCGCAGCATCGAGATGAGATCCAAGATGTCGGTCACGCGGCTGGGGTCGATGTTGCTCGGGTCGATGAACTCCACGCTGTAACCGTGGCGCGCCAGGCGCGTGCAGGCCTGGCGCAGTCCCTTCATCTTGCCGCCCTCGAGGGTGAAGCTCGAGCAGTCCACGATCGCCTCGTCGCCGAGGTAGAGGTAGTGCAGACCGGCGGTGCTGTAGATGGGTAGCCACTCCTCGCTCGCGCCCATGACCCCGATGGTCCATCCCCGGCCCTCGGCGTAGGCGCGAAAGGCGCTGAAGGCCTCGGTGCGCTCGGCCTCGGGACCAATGGGGTCGGGCGAGATCAGCGCGACGCCGCCGTAGACGGCGTAGGCGACGAGCGAGTCGCGAAAGAAGTAGAACTGCTTGTCGTCGCGCAGTGCGAAGTAGTCGAGGGTCCCGCGTCCGTGGCGTCGCACGATCTCTCTCGCGCGCAGTTCGGCGAGGCGCCGTTCGGAGCTGCGCGCCGCGGTCGAGAGACGCCGGTCCACGACGGGGCGCGTGAGCACGTAGAAGACCGAGATGATCAGCGACACCCCCACCGCCAAGAGCGAGGGATCGACGAAGTCGCCGACCCGGTCGGGTAGGGCGATGTTGTTCTGACCCACCAGGCGCTCGACGCAGGCCATGAACACCACGCCCACCGAGGGCATGTGGTGGCGCGCCGGAGAGGCCTCGATGCCGATCATCGCCGCACCCAGCGTGACCAGGCCAATGAGGCCCAGACGGGGCAGGGCCGAACGCACGCTCGAGCGGTCGGCGCTGGCCTGGAAGTAGCGGCGCTGTCCCACCAGCAGCGCCAGGATCCCCGCCGCCAACACCGACGAGACGATCGACCCGCCGCGAGCGAGGTGCGCGACGATCGTGATCGCGAGCACGCCCGTGGCGAGGAACCAGGCCCGTCGTTGCCCGCGGCGCACGCCGCGCGCCATCATGATCATCGCGATGCCCGCGACCGCGGTGAGCGCGGCGGCCGACTGGGCCACGCCCAGCGGCAAGACGTTCAGTACGACGTGCAGACGACTACGCAACGGCGGTGAGGCGGTCACCACGACGTTGATGAGCCCGTCGAGGAAGAGCAGACCGCTCGCCCAGCGCCGAACCGCTCGCTGGTGGCGCTGGTCGCTCAAGCGCTCGAAGGTGACCGGGAAGGGGTCGCCGCTCGGCCACGATCCGACCGTGGTGGTGACGTCTGAGGGGGCGGGTTGGACGTGCACACCCGCGACGAGGCGCTCGAAGAGCGTGCCGCGCACCCGTACGGACTCGCCGGCGTAGAGACGCACCTGGACCGTGCTCGCCGCCTCGATCTCGACGATCCCGATGCGCTCGACCGAGGTGAAGACCGGGGGTAGTCCGAAGCGTCCGCGCCGTTCCACCACCACGGTGCGCGATGGCCCCGGGGTGGCGCACACGCCGCGGTCGAGGAAGGCGAGGGCGGGGCGCGGTGCGCCGCCCACGACGGCACCCGCCCCGCCGCGTTCGCCGATGCGCCGGGCGAACTCGAGTGCGTCGACGTCGTCGACGTGGGTGAGCGAGAGGGGTTCGGACAGCTCGGGTGACTCGCCGCGGTGCGCCGCGCGCTCGAAGCGCCGTCGAACGATGAGCCCCGCGATGCCGATCAGCACCGCCTCGATCAGGGCGATCACCAGCAGGCTGAAGATGAGGTTGCCCCAGAATCCTTGGTGGTGCAGGGCGTGCAGTGGGTGGACACGAAAGGGCCGGTGCGTGAAGTGGCCTACGAGGGTGGTGAGCGTGCTCGAGAGGTCGACCAGCGCGAGCACGAACACCGGCAGCCACATCCAGGGGCCGAAGCGGCGATAGAGGACGCGAGACTTGACGAAGCGCGCCAGCGACGGCGGGTCCTCCAGCCGGTCGGCGTCGGCGCGGTCGTTCGTGTCGGCGAGCGCGGTGTCGATCGGGCACGTGCCCACCGCCACGGCCAGGTCGCGAACGCCGTTGGCGGTGGCGACCTGGATGACGAGGTCGCTCGCCAGGCTGACCCCGAGCGCCTCCAGGCGTTCTTGGGCGCCGCGGTTCAGCTTCAGCCCGGCGTCGTCGTCGCCGGGCAGGACGAAGAGCTGGTGGCGCGGTGCGGCACTGAAGTTGACGATGGCCTCGCGCAACTCGGGCAGGGCCGCGAAGGTGGCGTCGATGAACTTGACGAGGTCGGCGGTGGGGTCGGGGTGTAGGAGGTTTCCCGCCACGATCACCACCGCGGCGTCGTCGATGTCACCCAGGAGGTTCACCAGTTCAGCGACCGCTCGACAGTCGCGCTTGGTGGTGGGCGAGAGGGAGAGATCGCTCAAGACGTACACCCGATGCCCGTAGGGGATCGGAAGCGTTTGTCGATCGGTCGCTCCCACCCGACCAGTCTCGCAGACATCGTGATGGGGCGTGCCCTAGCCTTGTTCTCTGATGACTGGTGACGACCTGAGCGAGAACTGGCGATGGCGCGAGGGACCGGCGACGCCCGCACGCGCGGTCATCTTCGACATCGACGGGGTCCTCGCCGACGCGGCGGGTCGCCAGCACTACCTCGACTGGGGCGACTGGAAGAGCTTCTTCGACGCCTGTGGCGACGATCCGATCATCGAGGAGATCGAGCGGCTCCTCGAGCTGCTCGATCAGTCACTCGCGGTCATCTTGCTCACCGGACGTCCGCGCCGCGTCGAGCCCCACACCCTGGGCTGGCTCGAGCGCTACGGACTGCGCTGGGACGTCTTGATCATGCGCGAATACGGCGACTACTCGGGGGTGGACGAGTTCAAGCGCGGCGTGCTACGCGACCTCGTCGCCCAGGGCTTCGACATCCGCCTCGCGCTCGACGACGATCCGAAGAACCACGCGATGTACGTGAGCGAGGGCGTGCCCTGCATCTATATCCACTCGGGGTACTACCTCTAGGTCGCGAGCAGGGCGAGCGCCTCGCGCGCGCCGCGCCGCCCCGAGCCGATGCTCGCCGGCACCCCCACACCGTCGTAGGCCATGCCGCACAGTGCGACCCCGAGCGACTGGCCCGCGACCTTGGCCGCGGCGATCATCTGGTCGTGGCCCACCAGGTACTGGGGCAGGCCGGCCGGCCAGCGCTGCACGCGAGCCTCGTAGGGCGCCTCGAAGCGCGAGAGTATCTCGGACAACTCGCGCGCCACCCTCGCGATCAGCTCGTCGTCGTCCATATCGCTCCAGCGCTCGTCGTCGATGCGCCCCACGTGCGCGCGCAGCACCACGTCGTGCTCCTGGCGAAGTCGCGGCCACTTGCGATCGAGCAGGGTGAGCGCGGTGACCATCAGTGAACCCCCTGACGAGAAGGGCGTCGAGAGCGGGACGAGCACGCCGGTGCCGCTCTTGGTGAGGGTCACCTGGTCCTTGGCCAGAGCGAAGGTGATCATCGCCGCGCCCGCTCGTTGCACGCCCGCCAACGCGCGAAGCGCCGGGTCGAACGATCCGATGAGTTGGCCGGCGACCGGCGCCGGCGCGGCGAGCACGACGACGTTGGCGCGCGTGGTGGTGTCTCGCGTGTCGACCTCCCAGGCGTACTCACCCGAGCTCGTGCGTCGAAGCGCGCTGACCGCGACGTTGGCGCGCAGCACCACCCCGCGCTCGGTCAGGCGACGAACCAGCTCCTCGGGTAGGGAACCGATCCCGCTCGTGAGCGAGTAGAACATCGGGCCCGGCTTCGAGTTCGCACTTGGTGCGCCTGCTTTGGGGCGCAGCGCCTTCATGAGCGAGCCGCCGCTGCGCGCCGCGTCGAGCAGGGGTGCGAAGACCGACTTGGCCGAGAGCTGGTCGATCCGTCCGGCCTGGATGCCGCCGATCATGGGCTCGATGAAGCGGTAGCTGATCTCGGCGCCGAGTTTGGTGCGCACGATCTCGCCGATCGACATGTCGTCTTTCACCTCGAGGCGCGCGGGCATGATCTCGTCGCGCCGTGCCGCCAGACGCGCGCGCCAGGAGAGCCCCTTCACCTGGTCGATCTGATGGTGCGAGACCGGTAGGCCCATGACCAGTCCCGTGGGCAGGTCGTAGAGTGACCCGTTCAAGTAGATCGACGCCCCGCTGGCGTCGATGGGTTCGAGACGGTCGTTCCAGCCGAGCTCGTCCACCAACTCGAGCGCCTCGGGGCGTCGAGCGAGGAAGCCGTCCGCGCCGAGGTCGATGGTCCTTCGCGCGAACGGCGCGGTCGACAAGGCGCCGCCGAAGTGCTCGCTCGATTCGATCAGCTCGATGCGCGGCGTGTCGTCGTTGGGGCCGTCTCGAGCCCCCGAGAGCTCCCAGGCGGCGCTGAGCCCGCTGATCCCCCCGCCCACGATCACCACCGAACCTCGCGCCATCTAGGTGTTCGCCGTTCGCACGACGTTGGCGAGGATCTCGACGAACTCGGGGTCGTCATTGAGCGAGGTGGTGCGAACGAGGTTGAGTCCGAGCTCGCGCGCGAGGGCCTGGGCCTCGACGTCGATGTCGAAGAGCACTTCGAGATGGTCCGCCACGAAGCCGATCGGGCACGAGACGACGTCACTGAATCGCGATGCGCTCAGCTCGCGCAGCACCAGGAGGATGTCCGGGCCAATCCAGGGGTCGGCCGTTCGCCCCGCGGACTGCCAGGCGACGTCCCAGTGTTCGACACCGGCGATCTGCGCACAGCGCCGGGCGCTCTCGTGCAGTTGGGCGGGGTAGGTGTCGCCGACCTCGAGGATCTTCTCGGGCAGGGAGTGCGCCGAGAACAGGACCATCGTCGTCGCGCGGCGCTCGCTCGCGATCGTTGCCAGCGCGTCGTTCACCCGTCGCGCGATGAGCTCGAGGAAGCCGGGCGCCTCCCACCACGCCCCGATCTCGATGAACTCGACGTCGTCGCCGAGCGCTTCGCGTGCGCGAGACATGTACTGGTCGGTCGACATCGACGAGGAGTGCGGGGCGAGGACCAGTCCGATCACCTTGGTGAAACCTTCGTCGCGAAACGACGCGGCGGTCTCTTCGAGCAGCGGCGCCTCGTACTTAGAGCCGAAGCGCACGTCGAACTGTGACGGCGAGCCCTTCTCTAAGGCGCTCGAGATACCCGCGACCTGGGCGGCGGTTCGTTGGGCGAGTGGGGACGTCCCGCCAATGGCGTCGTAGCGCCGCTTCAGGTCCGAGAGGAGCTCGGGGGTCGGTGCGCGCCCGTGGCGGATGCGCGTGTAGTACGCCTCGACGTCCTCGGGTGTTCTCGGGGTCCCGTAGGCCATGACCAGAACGCCGCACTTCATCGCACGCCCGCCCTTCCCTCGTCGTGCACGACCTTCACGACGGCTTCGAGGGCCGTGGGGTCGGTCGAGGGCAACACGCCGTGGCCGAGGTTGAAGATGTGTCCGGCCTCTCGGCCCGCCCGCGCGAGGACCTCGCGGGCCGCTTCGGTGGCGAGCTGCGCGCCGCCCAGGCAGCGTGCCGGGTCGAGGTTACCCTGTACGGGTTTGTGGCCAACGCGTCGTCGAGCGTCGTCGAGGTCGACGCGCCAGTCAATGCCCACGACCGAACTACCCGCGCCGCTCATGAGTTCGAGCAGCTCGCCGGTACCCACGCCGAAGAGGATCGTGGGTACGTTGAGGTCGGCCACCCCTTCGAGAACGCGCTGGGTCGCGCCCAGGGCGAATCGCTGGTACTCGTCACGCGTGAGCGATCCCGCCCAGGAGTCGAAGAGCTGGATGGCTCGTGCGCCGTGCGCCACCTGGGCTCGAAGGAAGGTGATCGTGATCGCCACCAGGCGCTCCACGAGGCGCTCGAAGAGCGCCGGGTCGCGATGCATGAGGGTCTTGATGACCGCGAAGTCCCTCGTGGGCGCGCCCTCGACGAGGTAACTGGCGACGGTGAAGGGGGCGCCCGCGAAGCCGATGAGTGGCGTGTTGGTCGACTCGAGTTCCTTGATCACCAGGTCCACGGTCGAGGTCACGTGGGCAATGTCGGACTCTTCGAGATCGCGCAGGCGCTCGAGGTCGCCTTCGTTCGTGAAGGGGCGTTCGATCACCGGTCCGCGCCCGGGCACCACGTCGACGCCGAAGCCGATGGCGTGCACGGGTACGACGATGTCCGAGAAGAGGATCGCGGCGTCCACGCCGTAACGACGTACCGGCTGCATGGTGATCTCACAGGCGAGCGCGGGGTCCGCGATCGCTTCGAGGATTGATCCGCTTCCGCGCAGGGCGCGGTATTCGGGCAGCGAACGACCGGCCTGGCGCATGAACCACACCGGCAGGTGTTCGACCGTCTCGCCACGGCAGGCCCGCAGGAATACTGGCTCGCTCAATTGTCTCCTTTAACCCACACAATCTAGGTGCGTTCACCCGGTCCCGGGCCGAGGGGGCGGTGCCGCACTTCTTCTAGACTGGTCAATCCTCGAATGTGAGAGGCGAAAAGAGGTTGTCGATGGCGCACGAGCGAGAGATCGTCGAGGAGCAGCGTTTCCTCGACCTCGCCCTCAGGGCTCTTGACCACATGCGCGACGAGGCCCGCTCGCTGCGCGACAGTGCGGCGGTGGCGAACATGCGCGGGGCGGGCGACCTCGTCGAGCGAGACGTCGTCATGGGCACGGCGCTCAATCGGCTCGACCAGCTCGCGATTGGCGACCAGCCCCTGTTCTTCGGTCGCATCGACTACGCCACGGCCGAGGGCAGCGTCGGCGACCACTACCACGTGGGACGCCTCGCGGTCTCGGACCACGAGCTCAATCCACTCGTGATCGACTGGCGGGCCCCGGTCGCCGAAGCCTTCTACCGCGCCACGGGCGTCGAACCGCTCGGCCTCGCTCGTCGCCGTCACGTGGCGATTCGCGGTCACGAGGTCAACGGCGTCGAAGACGAGTACTTCGTGGACGAGAACGGCGACATTGCCCTGCCCGAAGACGAACGACGCGCCGCCACGGCCGAGGGACTGGTCGACGGCGGGCTCGCCCTGGGCGGGCCCGGAGCGTTGCTCGCCGCACTCGGGCGCGCGCGAACCGGTCGCATGGGCGACATCGTCGCCACCATCCAGGGTGAGCAGGACCGCATCATCCGAAGCCCCCTGCCCGGGGTGCTGCTCGTCCAGGGAGGACCGGGGACGGGCAAGACCGCGGTCGCACTGCATCGTGCGGCCTACCTGCTGTTCACCTTCCGTTCGACCCTCGAGCGCCAAGGGGTGCTCGTGGTGGGACCCAATCCGCTCTTCTTGAACTACATCGAGAACGTTCTGCCGTCGCTGGGCGAGTCGGGCGTGACCCTCTCGACGATCTCGGGACTGGTGACCAACGTCGAGGTTCGCGGACGCGACTGCGAAGAGGTCGACCAGTTGAAGGGGGACCTGCGCATGGTCCAGGTACTCACCCGGGCACTGCGCACGCGTCAACGCGCCCTGCGTGAGGACGTGGAGATCCCGATCGGCCGCGCGATCGTCGTGGTGAAGGCCAAATACACGCGCGAGGTCGTCGAGCGGGCCCGACGTCGCCCGGGCAACCACAATCAGCGCCGCTCGGCGGTCGGGCGAGAGCTCGCCTTGAGGGTCGCCAACGAGTACCACGAGCGCTTCTCGCGCGACACCCTCGAAGAGGGTGGTGCGCTCAACGAGCTGGCGGACCAGATCCGTTCGACCAGTCAGTTCAAGGAGATCGTTCAGCGCATCTGGCCGCGCCTCTCGGGTCAAGAGCTGTTGCACGACCTGTTCGGCGCACGGGCGCTGCTTCGCGCCGCGGCCCAGGACCTCTTAAGTGACGAGGAGATCGAACTGCTCTATCGAGCGCGCTCGGAGTCGCTCGAGGAGATCCGCTGGACCAAGGCCGATGCCGCGCTGATCGACGAGGCTCGCGTGCTGCTCGGACCGCGCCGGCGACCGCGCCCGGTCCCGCGAGCGGGCGACACCACGATCCTCGACGGGGTCGACCTCGATTCGTACCGGCTCGACGTGCGAGCGGCGGCGCTTCGCGAGGCCCAGCGCCTCGCTCCCGTGGCGAGCACCGAACTCGACGAGGCGGAGTTCGTGACCTACGGCCACATCGTGGTCGACGAGGCCCAGGACCTCTCGCCGCTGGAGCTTCGCGTGCTCAAGCGTCGCGACCTGACTGGATCGATGACCATCGTGGGCGACATGGGCCAGGCCACCACCGCCTCGTCGGCCTCATCGTGGGACGCGGTGCTCGAGGTGCTCGAGCCTCGCCGGGCCCCGACCCGCGTCGACCTGACGGTCAGTTACCGCACCCCAGAAGAGGTCCTCGACTTCGCCGCTGCGACACTGCTCGCGGCGGCTCCCGACCTCGAAGCACCGCGGCCCGTTCGCCGTGCCGGTTTCGCGCCACTGGTGCGCGAAGTCGCGCGCGATGCGTTCGAGCCGTCGCTCGTCGAGATGGTCAAGGAAGTGGTCGACTCGGTTTCGCCGGGTCGCGTAGCGCTCATCGTGATTTCCCAGCGCGTGGAGGAGATCGTCGCGGTACTCGAGCGCGGCGGGCTCAGCGCCGTCGATCCGCGCGACCCGGAATCGCGCGGTCTGGGCGCCGACCTGGTGGTGCTGGGCGCTGACGGCGCCAACGGACTCGAATTCGACGCGGTCGTCGTCATCGAGCCGGGACAGATAGCGAGTCGCGGTTCGAGCGACCCATCAGTCCTGACCCCGAGGGGTCTGCGGACGCTCTACGTGGCCATGACCCGTCCCACCCGACGTCTCGCGATCATCGCGTGCGACGAACTGCCCAAGACGTTGTGCTGAGTTCCTTCACAGGGGTTGTCACATAGGGTGTCGCAAATCCGCTAGAAATGTATCCGTGAGTCAGGCGATTCCCCTCAATAGCCTGGCGAAGCCGGAGAAGATCGTCCACGATCGTCCACCGATGCTGGCCATCGGCGTGATGATCTGGCTCGGCAGCGAGCTGATGTTCTTCTCGGGACTCTTCGCCGCACTGTTTACCATCCGAGCGCACCTGCCGGCGTGGCCCCCCGTGGGCACCCACCTCGACGTCCTCCAGTCGGGCATCTTCACGATTATCCTCGTCGCGTCCTCGTTCACCATGCAGTGGGCGGTCTACCTGATCGAGCGTCGCCGGCGCGCCGAGGCCCGTCGATGGGTCATCGTCACGATCATCATGGGCACGCTCTTCGTCGCCAACCAGGCCTACGAGTGGACCCACCTGGCCACTCGCTGGTATACGAACTCCTACGGGTCGGTCTTCTACATCACCACCGGACTGCACGGGCTCCACGTGTTCTTAGGACTCGTGGCCATGGGCTTCCTGCTCTTTCGCATGCGCGGCAGCGAGGGCGACCCCGGCGAGCTCTCGACGTTCCAGGGCGTGAGCTACTACTGGCACTTCGTGGACGTCGTGTGGATCGGGCTCTACTCCGCCCTGTTCCTGCTCAAGTAGGCATTGGCGTGAACTCGACTCTCATCAAGCGCTCCTCAGCACTCATCTTCGTGGCCCTGTTCTCGACCGGTCCGCTGCTGCTCTTCGTGGGAAGCGCCCACGCGAGCGGAACGTCTCCCTACAAATCAACGCCGTACCAGACGACCCGCAAGAACGCGGGCACGCCGAACTCGAGCGTGGTCAAGACCAACTCGAACGGCGTCGTCATCAGCTACGGCAACTCCGCGATCACCTACAACGCGCCCTCACCGGCCCTGGCGACGCTCGGCCAGGCGCTCTTCGAGCAGAACTGCGCATCGTGTCACGGTACCGAGGCGAACGGCGTGCCGGCCAACGGCACGTCGGGGGCCTACCCGAACCTGGTGGGACTGGGGCCGGCGACGATCGACTTCTGGATCGAGTCGGGTCGCATGCCCGCCGCGGACCCGCGCTCGGTGCAGGCGTCGCGGCGCGTCGCTCGGCTCAACCACCAACAGGCCCTCGCGGTCGCCGCGTGGGTCAACTCGCTCTCGCCGAGCTACCCGGGGATCCCCACCCCCAACTTGAAGATCGCCAACGTCGCCGATGGCGCCGCGCTGTTCGCGCTGAACTGTGCGGCCTGTCACACGATCGAAGGCGACGGCGACGCCCTGGCCCACAGCACCTTCGCCCCGTCGTTGCGCAACATCCCCGCGTTCCAGGTCGTCGAGGCGATCCGCACCGGCCCGGGCAACATGCCGCGCTTCACGGGCAACCTCAGCGACTACCAGGTCAACGACATCGTGAAGTACGTGACGGCCTACATCCAGCACCCCCAGAACCCCGGCGGCTTCGGCCTGGGCGGACTGGGACCGGTCGCTGAGGGATTCGTTGGTTTGGCACTCGGCGTGGGCCTGCTCGCCCTCGTTGGATTCTGGGTAGGAGAGCGCCAGTGAGCGACATCCAAGAACATCGCACGCCGGTCACCTTGAAGGGTCTCTCACCCGACGACCCGCACCTGGCACCCTCGGCGCGAAATCCGCGCCTCGTCGAGCGCGTGATCGCGCTCACCTTCGTGGTGGGCACGCTGTTGATGCTGGCCTTTGGTTGGGCCTACTGGATCAACGCCCTGCCCTGGAAACTCGGCGCGACCATGGGCGGGGGACTCTTCTTCTACGGTATCGGACTCATCGCGTGGGCGAAGTACCTCATGCCCAAGGGACCCTTCGTCGAACAGCGCCATTCGTTGGCCAACACCAGCGAGGACCGCGACGCCTTCGCCGCAGCGATCGTCGAACGTGGCGGCGGCGTGGTCAAGCGGCGCAAGTTGCTCGGTGGACTACTGGGCGGGGGACTGGGCGTCTTCGGGGTGGTCGCCATGTTCCCTCTGGTGCGCAGTCTGGGACCGCTGCCCAAGTCCACCCTGTTCCACACGGACTGGCGAACGGGTTCGTTCGCCGTTGACCAGTCGGGACGTCGCATCCAGGTCGGCGACCTCGCCATTGGTTCGATCGTGACGGTCTTTCCCGAGGGCACCGAGAACAGCGATCGCGGTCAGGCCGTTGACCAGACGGTGCTGATCCGGATCTCCAATCAGGACTTCACCACGCAAAAGGGGCGAGAGACCTGGGGGCCGATGGGCTACATCGCCTACTCCAAGCTCTGCACCCACTTGGGCTGTCCCGTGGGCCTCTACGAACAGCAGTTGCAACTGCTG
>JABEUR010000147.1 GCA_013044405.1 Acidimicrobiaceae bacterium
ATACGTTAGGGATTTCAACGTCCCTTGATATGAACCAAATCGTGACTACCCCCTATGCCGGTGAAGGGTTTTAGGGATTTTTTTTTTTGACTTGACTCGTATTTGCTCTTCTTGGGTGGCCTCGCCCGGCGGTCCTTCGTCGAAGAGCGAGGATTCCAAGTCCATGGCCATCTCGAACTCAATTGCAAACTCGAGTCGAAACGCCTCGAAGCCCGTACGCCACTCCGCGGCTCCCTGCTCAGAATCGAAGACCTTTTTGATACGTACTGGCGTTAACAGGTTCGCGAGCCCTGGTATCTCCCTGGCCAGATATCGAAGGCGCAAGAAGTCCCTATACGAAATTGCCGGTGCGTGGGGCGGCGGTGGTTCAAGGAGTTCGATCCCGTCAAGGATCCGCTCGTCGCCGAGCAACGCCGAGGCCAGGAGCAGCGAAAGAATCTGCTCATCGGGACTCTCCGAGAGTGCGACCAAGCTTCTTCCGATATTGTCGCGTCCGCGACTTGAACCAAAGACTTCGTGAACGATGTCACCGACGTTCGCGATCATTCCGAGGAACTGACGCGTGACCGCTCGAGACCGCAGCAAACCGGCGTCGTCGAGCGACTCAATGATCTCGCTATAGGGGGTGTCGAGTTCTTGACGCATGGCTACGAGTGCCAGGTCTCCTGGTGAGCTCGTCGGGGCTGGGACGGTCTGGCCAAAGTGTTCCGAACCAGCGAAGAGAGGGGCGGGCGAATGGTTCAAGCCGGCGACGTCGCCGCCGAGGAGGTGGATGAACAAACTGGCGAACTCGACAAAGAGCTCCGAACCGCGCTCCAACTGCTTTCGTGCCGCATTGGACGATGGTCCAGCCTTGAGGTGCTGGAAGAAAACCTCTTCGAGAACATCGCGGTCTCCCTTGGGTGCGATGCTCTCTTGATCCGTCGCGGCGTCATCTTCGGAGGTCTGCTCATCCCACCGGCTGGCTTTGCGCATGAGATAGGTCCGGATGAGACCCGGTTCAATGTTGAACCCCTCCCACCAGAGTCGCCAGGCCAGTTCGTCGAGTTGCTTGGTCTTATTTCGCAGCTGCGCGATACGAAGCATCCTCTTGGCGGTACCGAGCGGATAGTTGGTGACCGAACCTCGACCGAGACTCGGTGGCGAAATAGGTTGTTCAATCAATCGCCTTCGATGCAAACGGGCGAGTTGGTCGCGGGTCATGTCGAAGCCGGCAAACTGCAAATAATCCAGGACGTCTTGGGCCGACTCGAAGGATTCTGTATCCTCGCTAGAACTCACCATAAAACTCTACCCATCGGACCAGCGAAAATGGAGGATTGTGAAGTGTCCAATGGCCCTTGGGGGTCGAATCAAGTAGACCAAGCGTGCCCCGATTGGCGCAACTGTTGACCCTTTTCGCATCAGTTTCCAACGGCGGAACTTACCAATTGAGTTCACCATGCAAGGGCGCAACGTCGCACAGAGCTAGAAAACGGTGTTGGCACGGTAGCGTAGTGCCGTGGGCGTGCTCGTAGATCTTCAACGAGTGGGCGTTAAAGAGCCGCAACGCCACTTGATCAGGGACCTTTCTCTCACGGTCAGCGACGGCGATTGTCTCGGAGTCGTCGGCATCAACGGAACTGGGAAGTCGACGCTGCTTCGAGTCATCGCCGGGAGATTGGAACCCGACGTCGGGACCGTTCACCGATCGAGAGGAGCACGGGTCGAATTCCTCGAACAACGCCCCCGATTGGGCTCCGGAAACGTCCGGTCGATCGTTGGCGACAGTTGGGAGTCGGCATCGATACTCGATCGGCTCGGGGTGAGTTCGTTGCTGGAGCGTGACGTGGACTCGCTGTCGGGGGGTCAAGCCAAACGGATCGCTCTAGCACTGGCTTTGACGAATCCGAGCGACCTGCTTATCTTGGATGAACCCACCAATCATCTGGACTTGGCCGGAGTCGCTTGGCTCGAGCGATGGCTGACGGCCTACGCCGGGGGACTCGTGATCGTGAGTCACGACCGCCACCTGCTCGACCGCTTGACGAGCCGAATGCTCGAACTCGACAGGGGGAGTGGATTCGTCCACGACGGTGGATACGGCTCGTATCTACAGGCTCGTTTCGACCGCGAGGAATCGGCGCTCTCCGCCGAGGCGACCCGTAGCAATCTCGCACGGCGTGAACTGGCTTGGCTCCAACGAGGGGCCAAAGCGAGATCTCGTAAACCGCGAGCCCGTATCGAAGCGGCTCGGAGACTGATTTCCCAGACCAGTTCCGAACCGGCACGTGCGGGTGAACTCCAGCTAGAAATTTCGATGCCCCGTCTGGGCGACACGGTAATCGAGTTCATCGAAGTGAGTCATGGTTTCGCCGATCAGCCGGCGATCTTGAACAACGTGAACCTGTTGATCGGTCCTGGAGACCGATTGGGAATCTTGGGTAGCAATGGCACGGGCAAGTCGACGATGCTCAATTTGATTGCGGGACGCCAGCACGCCCGAAGTGGCCAGATCACCATTGGCAAGACTGTCGTCATCGGCTACTACGACCAGCATGGAGCAATCACCGATCTCGATGCCCGAGTGCAAGATGTCGTAGCCGGTCCGATGCGCTCTGCGGGTTCGCCAGAAGACGTGGCCTTGATGAAGCGCTTCTGGTTTACTGGCAACCTTCCCTACACCAAGGTCGCCGAGCTCTCGGGCGGCGAACGGCGTCGACTGCAACTCCTCGCTGTCTTAGCCCGTCAACCGAACGTCTTGTTGCTCGATGAACCGACCAACGACCTCGACCTCGATACACTGCGCGCGCTTGAAGATTTTCTTGAGGACTGGCGCGGAACGTTGATCGTCGTCAGCCATGATCGGGCCTTTCTCGAGCGCACGATCGACAGCGTTCTGGCAATAGGGGAGGACGCCACGTTGGACAAAGTGCCCGGAGGCGTCGACGGTTGGGTGGCGAGCCAGGTCGATCGAGCTCGCAAGCCCCGCTCAAAGAGCGTTGGAGTCGTCAAGACCGTATCGAAACGTGGTGAGCACGTCACGCTCGGACGCCGACTGCGTGAGATCGAAAAGGAAGTGACGCGGCTCAGCCAACGACAAGTGGACCTTAACGAAGCGCTGATCGCGACGACGGACCGAGCAGCGCTGATGACGCTCGGGGCCGATCTCTCCGTCGTCCGTCGTGACCTTGATGCCGCTGAAGTCCAATGGATGGAGTTGGCTGAACGCCTCGAGCAGTTGAGTTGATTCAACTAGTGTTGTCTTCAACGATCGCAATCCCTTTCAGGCGGTCTCGGTCTTCACCGGGCTCGAACTATCGTCACTCACGGCGCAGGTTCGCGCAGATTCTCAGGTGACTTGCGAATCGAGCATCTGCACTGCTCGTCGACGCAGTTCGCGATACGTCGGGTCGTCAATGATGTCGTCGCCCAACGGCTTGACTTCGCGCGAGTCGAGTTCACCCAGTATCCGTCCCGGCGACGATCCCATGATCAACACCCGTTGGCCGAGCACGATGGCCTCTTCGACGTCGTGGGTGATGAAGAGCACCGTGGTCTCAAACCGGGCACATAGCTCGATCAAGAAGTTCTGCATGCTTCGTCGCAGGTGGGCGTCGAGCGCCGCGAACGGTTCGTCCATCAAGAGCATCTGTGGATGCATGATGAGTGAGCGTGCCAGGGCCACGCGTTGCTGCATTCCTCCAGAGAGTTCGTAGGGGGCGTAGGTCTCGAATCCGGTGAGTCCCACGGCTTCGACCATCTCGTCAACGGCTTTCCAGTCGACCTTCCGCGTTGAATTTCGTAGTCCGAACGAGATGTTGTGGCGCACGTCGAGCCATGGGTAGAGCCCCGATTGTTGGAACACCACGACGCGGTCCGGACCCGGACCCTTGATCGGATTTCCATTGAAGACCAGTTTGCCGCGATCAGGTTTCTCGAAACCTGCGATGAGGCGCAAGAGGGTGGTCTTTCCGCACCCGCTGGGTCCCAGTATGGTGACGAAATCGCGCTCTTGGAGATTCAACGAGAGGTCCTCGAAGATGGTCTTTCGTCGCCGCTGAGCGTCGCCGCCCTCGAAGCTCTTGGCAATCCGCTCGATTTGGAGGATCAAATTATCCGGCAGCCTTTGCGTAGGTGGGATTGACGAACGTGGCGACCGATTTCGGAGACGCCGACAGTACTGTACCCGCAGACTTCAGAGCCTTCCAGTTGTTGAGTAGTGAGAGACCGGTTCCGGAGTGACCACTGGCCGGGATGTTGGCCCCCAACACTGAAGTCAACGTCTGGTTGGCGACGGTAAAGATCTGGTAGCCCGCGATCTCCTTCTTGGCCGTCGCCTGACTGATGCCGGCGGCTTTGGCCATCACCGACAGGGCGGCGGTGTGGTGCTTTTGCAGGTAGGTCACGCCGTCGCCGAGGGCTCTGATGAAGGCCCGGGCCACGGCCGGGTGAGTAGCAGCGTAATTCTTGTTGGCGACACAGATGTTGTATGACGTTGCAGTAGCGGGTAGCGACGCGTCGGTAGCCAGGATACGACCACCGTGCGTGCTCAGATAGTCAAAGGCCGGGTCCCAGACGATTGCCGCTTGGATGGAACCTCGAGCCCAAGCACTCTGCATCTCTGGCGGGGTCATGTTGATCTGACGAACCGCGGAGAGGCTTAGTTTGGCCAGCGCGGCGAAGGTGGCCAATTCAAAGGAGGATTGGGAACCGATCACGATCGCGATGCTTTTGCCCTTGAGTCCCGAGACGGATTTGATACCGCTGCTCGTCTTGACCACCAGTCCGGCATCGGTGGTGTAGCGCTCTTGGTTGAAGACGATCTGCAGTGGGACACCTTGGGCGATGGCGGAGATCACCGGGGGAAACCCGAGCCCGCACATGAAGGGCAGTGCCCCCGAAGCGAGCGCCGAAAGCGCGGCGGGACCAGAGGAGAACAGTTTCGTACTGACGCCCGAACCCATCTCCGACTGGAAGTATCGGTTCGCTACGGAGATGATCGAAGGATCGGCGCCGTTGTTCTCGTAGCCGATCGCGATCTTGCCAGCATTCGTGGAGGCTCCACTGAGCTGCGGAGTAGCGGCGCCGATCGCGAACCAGAGCGCGCTGGAACCTAGCGCCAGTACCGTTGCGGCCGATGCGATCCGTTGGATGGTGCTTCTCTTCATGGTGCTGCTCTCCTCATTGAATGATGCGATTGAGATGGGGACTACGAACGGTAGTCGCACTGCTGGCCGTGTAGTGTTCACGCATAATCACGCCAGGGAATGACGAGGCGCTCTAAGAGGCGTATCGCGATGTCCATCAAATAGCCGACGATGCCGATGACGATGATCCCGGTGACGACGATTGAAGTCTGAAGCTGAGTGCCCGCTTGTTGGATGAGCCAACCGAGTCCTTGGCTTGCAGCGATGAGCTCCGCAGCGACCAAGGTGCTCCATGCGACACCGATGGCGACCTTCATCCCGGACATGATCTCGGGCAGTGCCGAAGGCAGAATCACTCGACGCAGTATCTGTACCCGAGAAGAGCCGAGGTTTCGCGCGACCTCGATTCGATAATTGGGTATCGAGCGGATGCCCCCAGTGGTGTTGAGGATGATGACCGGAACGACGGATACCAAGATCAAGAGGACTTTGGGTAGTTCGCCGATGCCGAACCAGACGACGAAGAGGGGAACGTACGCCAACGGGGGGATGGGTCGGAGAAACTGCAGGAATGGATCGATGATTGCGAAGATCGTGCGATTTTGACTCATGGCTACTCCAATGGCCACGCCGAGCACGACACCGGCGACGAAGGCGGTGCTGACGCGGATCAGCGAGACCAGCAGATCCTGTTGCAGGGTGGAGCCGAGATAGCCAGTGGTCGTCAGGCTGATGAACGAGTGGTAGACGTCGATGGGGGGTGGCACGGCAAATATTGGAAAGACGTGCGATGCCGCAAGGATTTCCCATGCCAGGAGGGCAGCGCCCAGGACAATGATGTACGTCACGCGAACGTGGGCGAGAACTCGTAGCACTACGTTACGCTGCGGCCCGATAAGCATAGTTCGGTCGCGTGGACCGCGATCTCTGTGAGCGGGCATGGTGAGATGGTAATGCCAACGACGTTTTGGGTCTAATTGGCGTTTGAGAATTCGATGTGAATGTGTACGGGCGCACGCAGCGATACCGTGGTTTCCGGCGCGAGGAGCCAGCTGATGGGCCAGCGCCATGGAACGCCAAGGGCCGTGCGTGAAAACTGACGACGCCTCGAAGTTCGCTCGATGGCGTTCGTGGCACGTTCAGTTCGCTGAGCCTTGGTAGCCTTTTTGCAGACGTCGATTGTGTCTGCGAACCCAGCTTCGAACGAATCGACTCGAAAGCTCAGGGTCCCGTGGCCGACTTCTTGCGTGTTGGAAGTCGAATGTTTTGAAAGAGAGGTTGGCAATGAGGAGAGTGAACACGGTCCTTGCGCTCTTTCTTGCTGTGGCGCTGGCCGTCGGATTGATGCTCATCGTCGTAACTTCTCGAGGTACACGGTTGCCTATCGCCGTAGGTTCCGTGGCCACCAAAGCAGGGTCGAGTACCACCTCGGTCGTGCAACATCGAGCGTTCTTCCTCGCCGTTGGCGCATCGGGCTCCCTCGGCTACCAACCAATGGGTATACCGGGCGGCCGAGAGCACGCCACAAAGTTCAGTTATACGAATGATCTCGTTCGTATCGAGGCTCAACGAGGGGTGCAACTGAACTTGCACCAGATTGGATGCCCGGGTGAGACCATGGCCTCGATGCTCACCGCGATCGACCACTGCTTCTCGCGGTCCGATGGACAGTTGAAACAGGCGGTGGACTTTCTGCACGCCCATAGATCCGACTCCGGACTGGTGACGATTGACCTGGGGTTCAACGACGTGCGAGCCTGTCTCACGCGCCCGACGATTGATCACGTCTGCGCGAGTAGCGGAGTCAATGCGGTGAGCGCATCCATGGCGCGGGTGCTCGCGACCCTGCGTGCGGCGGCGGGTGCGAAGGTTCAGTTCGTCGGACTCCTGGTCAATGACCCGTTCCTCGCCCACTACCTCAACGGACCCAATGGTCGATCTGACAGTGCGTTCACGTTGAGCACGATGGTGTCGCTCAACAAGGTCCTCAGTTCGGGCTTCCAGCGAGTGGGTATTCCGGTGGCCGATATCGCGAAGGCCTACAAGATGACCGACCAGACCTTGACGCACCTCGAGGGTGTTGGTGTGATTCCAACCAATGTGGCTATGGTCTGCCAACTGACCTGGATGTGCAAGAAGTCACCGTGGGGTCCCGACGACCATCCCAATAACGCCGGCTACCTGGTGATCGCGAATATGGTCGCGGAGCAATTACGTGCGCCCCTGTGATGAACGCAGCATTCACAGTGTGCACGGACATGAGTTCGACGTCGCTCGACGCGGAGAGGTTTCGATTCGAGTTGGATCTCTGGCGCCCCGTATAGTCGAACAGGAGTGAAGAGTGCCCTGAGCGCTGTCTCTGGTTGTCACAGCGATTGTGACTCCCTGGATCTGGCCCGCAACGGCAGTTACGTACGAAGGAGTCCTCATGTCAGGTGAACCAACACCGTCAGTAACCTATCCGGCGTACGCCGACGGTGGCTTGAAGCGCCTCTTGATTGATGGGCACCTGGTCGACTCGAGGTCCGGAGCAACCTTCGAATGCCTGAATCCGGCTACCGGAGAGACCCTGGCGTGGATTTGCGAAGGTGACGCCGAGGATATCGATCTGGCGGTGAGAGCAGCGCGACATGCCTTTGACGATGGGCCGTGGTCGAAGATGAAACCGTACGACCGTCAGATCATTCTCAGTCGTTTCGCAGACTTGGTTGATGCTCGTCATGATGAGATCGCGTGCTTGGACACGTTGGACATGGGTATGCCGCTCGTGCGCACCATGGGAAACCGTCGACGTGCCGTTGGCATGTTGCGCTTCTACGCAGGACTTACGACCGCGCTGCTCGGCGACACCATCGACAACTCGATACCTGGTGAGTACTTGACGTATTCGCTCAAAGAGCCGGTCGGGGTCGTGGGAGCAATCATTCCGTGGAACAATCCGCACATTGCCTTCATTTGGAAGGTGGGAGCGGCGCTGGCGGCCGGATGCACGGTGGTGTTGAAACCCGCTGAGGAAGCGTCACTCTCGGCGCTGCTCTTGGGCGAGATGTTGCTGGAGGCGGGACTGCCCGCCGGTGTGCTCAACGTCGTAGCGGGCCGTGGTGAGGTCGCTGGCGCGGCCCTTGCCGCACATGCCGACGTCGACAAGATCGCCTTCACGGGTTCGACCGCGACGGGTCAGGAGATTCTGAGGTCTTCGGCAGGAAACTTGAAGCGAGTCACGCTCGAGCTGGGGGGCAAGTCACCGAACATCGTCTTTGCCGATGCCGACCTCGAACGGGCCGCCGAAGGTGCGGCGATGGCGGCGTTCGGCAATTCTGGTCAAGTCTGCAGCGCCGGCACGAGGCTCTTCGTCGAGCGTCCAATCTTCGACGAGTTCGTCGACCGCGTGGCTAAGGTCGCGGAGGGTCTGAAGGTAGGAAATGGCCTAGACCGCTCTACCCAGCTCGGTCCACTGGTGTCGAGTGCACAACTGGAACGGGTGACGGGATATTTTGAGGTGGCCCGAGGTGAAGGGGCTGCGCTTCGCACGGGGGGCGTTCGACTCACTGACGGCGAACACTCCAAGGGCTACTTCGTAGCGCCCACGATCTTCACCGAGGTCGAGGACGAGATGCGCATTGCGAGCGAAGAGGTATTTGGTCCGGTCGTGTCGGCCTTTTCATTCGACGAGGGCGAAGACCTGGTACGTCGGGCCAATGCCACGACCTTCGGTCTGGGCGGGGGAGTCTGGACTCGAGACGTCTCGAAGGCTCACCGGTACGCTCGAGCGATTCGTGCCGGAACGGTTTGGGTGAACTGCTACAACTTGATGGACCCGGCGGTTCCCTTCGGGGGTTACAAGATGAGCGGTTACGGGCGCGAAGGTGGCGTCCACCAGCTCGACGAGTTCTTAAACGTGAAGGCGGTCTGGTTGCGCACCGACTGAATACCCTTTTTCGTCGTGGTTTGGGCGTACGTGCGAGTACCCATCGTCTTTTGCACCTCGACCTTGGACCACCATCTTGGACAGATGCGTAGGTCGTTGTCCGACGGGAGTGGTATGGACCGTGCGCTAACTTCGAATAGTGGCGTATCAGTTCGGACAGTCGACTGCCCCATCATCGTTAAAAGTTTTGATCGAGGATCGCGCTCGAAAGATGGGCGATGCCAGGTACCTCATTGGAGTCCAGTCCGGTCGCGAGGTGACGTACCTCGAATTGGCACTACACATGCAAGCGTGGCACGTCGAGCCGCCGCCACTCACTCGAGGAGTAAGTCGTATCGGGCTATTGATCAGTGATCCGGTTGAGTTTGCCGTCACTTTTGTCTCTCTCGTCGCCCTCGGACATTGGGTGGTCCCGCTCGATCCCACCCTGGCGAATCTGGCGCCGCCCGAATTGAACGAGCGCCTCGGCGCGCTTCACTTGACCAGCGTGGTCAGTGATCAACCGGCACCGTCCGACCTTGGAATCCAGTGGCGTTCAGTAGAACCGGGGCAAGGTCGTCACGCGGTGCAGGAAGCCGATTCGGGTGGCCCGGTTGCTGGTGGTGTGATCCTGTCGTCTTCGGGAACCTCGGGAATTCCAAAAGTGGTGATGCTGGCCAGTCGCCAGCTCTTGGAGACCGCGTGGTTGGTGGCCCGACACAACGAGCTCGCGGTGACTGACGTCGGGTTCAATCCCTTGCCGTTGTGGCACATCAATGCCCAAGTCGTTGGCGTACTGGCAACGCTCGTGGCCGGTTCATCGCTGGTCCTCGATGACCGTTTCCATCGCACGGGGTTTTGGACGAAGATGGAACATTACGGCGTGACGTGGATCAATGCCGTCCCCGCAATCATTGCCCGATTGATGATCCTTCGTGACAACGAAGCCGTACCTGAGAGTGTGCGCTTCATCAGATCGGCCTCGGCCCCGCTCGCTCCGGCGCTGCTCGTGGAGTTCGAGCGGATGTTGAAGGTTCCGGTGATCGAGACCTACGGAATGACGGAGGCGGCCAGTCAGATCTGTGCGAATCCACTGTGGGGACCGCGCAAGAGCGGATCGGTAGGCAAACCCGTCGGCGTGGAACTACGTATCAGACCCCTCGAGGTCGCTTCAACTCCGTCCGGTACCGAATCCGTCGTAGGCGAAGTCGAGATTCGCGGTTCCTCGGTCATCAAGCGTTACGAGTCAGCTGGCCTCGAGGACCGTTTTGACGAACAGGGCTGGTTGAAGACGGGCGATCAGGGGTATCTCGATGGCGACGGGTATCTGTACCTGGTGGGGCGAACTGACGACGTGATCAATCGCGGCGGTGAGAAAATCTTCCCGCGCGAAATCGAGAACGTCGTCCTGGTCGTCAACGGGGTGGCCAACGCTGCAGTGATCGCTATCGCCGATGACGTCTTCGGACAGGTCCCGGCACTCTATCTCCAGGTGCGTCCCGGCTCCGCGGACGATCCGGGCAATCGGATCGAATCGGTACTCTTCGAAGTTCGAGCACTGCTCGAACAACGATTCGCGAAGCCCATGCGGCCCGTCGAGATCATCGTGGTGGAGTCGATGCCCGTCCACGCCACCGGCAAGATCCAAAAGCGGATGCTGACTCACGAGAGTGTCGTGGTGTTGAAGCGACTGGCCATGACATGGTGACGCCCGGGCGCCGACCGCTCGAAATGGACCGTCCACCGCAGCGCGGTTCGATTCGATGAGTGTCGTGCCCGCTGAGCCAGTAAAGGGAACTCGCAAGCGCCTCGAGCACATCGACGCGATGCGGCCCGTGAAGCAGGCGGCGGTCATCTCGACGCACGCCCTCGTCTTCTTCGCCCCCTTGGCCACCAGCGCGACCGTCGCCGGACTCTTAGTCGTGACACGATTCTCTCGTGATGCGTTCTTCTTCGTTTCGGCGTGCATGCTGGCGTATAGCTACCGCGATACTCAGACAATGAATCTGAAGACCTACTTCAAGAGGCGCTTCATCGCGGTTGGCTGGCCGTATCTCGCCTGGACGGTCATCTACTACGTGTACACCCGCGCAGTAGGGACCAGCTCGTTCCCCTTCTACACGTTTCGAGGTTCGGGAATCTTCACTGGTTCAGGTGCCGGCCACTTCGTCCACCTGCTCTGGACGGGCTACTACCACCTCTATTTCTTGATCGTCATCATGGAGTTCTACGTCTTGTTCCCACTACTTCTCTGGTTCGTTCGTCGCTTCGCCAAGTGGCACGTGCACATATTCGTAGCGGCCGTGCTGTGGCAGATCGTCTACGGCATCCTGGTCAGTTACTCGGCGGTGTCGGCCTACCTCCCGGGAGAGGCCCAAACGCGCTTGGTCCTCTCGTATCCGATCTATCTGGTGGGTGGGGTGATCATCGCTCTGCACCTGGACGTCGTGCACGAATGGATCATCACACACGCCACGTTGATCGTCGTGTTGACCCTCGTGAGTGCCGGCGTCGGAGAGTGGTTGAGTTACCTTGATCGTTACCCATGGCTCCCCGCACCACTGCGCACCGGACCCTACGTCTTTTCCGCGATGGTCGTCCCCTACAACGTGGGCGCAATCGTCTGTGTGTACCTGTTCGGTGTCTTTCTCGTCTCGAGTAAGAGGAGTCTTCGCCTCCGGGCGATGGTTCAGTCTGGTTCGGACAATTCGTACGGGGTATACCTCTCGCAGATGCTCTGGATTCCGATCTTGCTGCGCCTTCGCAACAATTTCGTTCCCCACATTTCGTGGGTGATAGCGGCACCGCTGGCCCTGGTCATCACCTACATGGTCGGCTTCGTCTTCACCGCGTTGATGGCCCGCACTCCCGTCGCCCGGGCGGTCACCGGACGAGGGCGGATGTCGTGGTCCTCACTGCGCCCGACCTCACATCGAAGTGAAAGTTCCATTCACGGCGATACTGGTGAC
This sequence comes from Acidimicrobiaceae bacterium, assembly GCA_013044405.1. GTDB lineage: Bacteria > Actinomycetota > Acidimicrobiia > Acidimicrobiales > RAAP-2 > RAAP-2. Next base: position 12,006 of record JABEUR010000147.1, read on the forward strand.
GGACCTTTGGAGGTGGCGAGCGAGTGATCGATGACCGACGTGGTCACCTACCACTTGGGTAGCACGGCGAAGATCGCGTCGGTGATCGCCTCGTAGCCCGCGTTGTTGGGATGAAGGTTCGCGCCGTAGCGACCCATACGGCACATCCAGGTGAGGGAACACGCTTGGACCGCATTGGCGGGTATCGGGCGACCGTTTCGTAAGGCGAGGGAACGAGGCGCATTCTGGCTGAAGGCTGTGACGACATTGGCCAACGGTATGGAGTTCGCGGCGTAGGCCCGCTCGAGGACGGTGTTGAGTTGTTGGATGACCGTCACGCTCATCGATGCGAACCGAGCGCCCTTGGCCCCGATGATCGAGCGCGCCAGATAGGGGTTGTAGTGATTGAGTCCGACAAAGGTGACGTTCGGCCCAGCGACCTGCTTGAGCGACGTGATGATTTGTGGCAATTGTCTCTGGAGAATTGCCAGGTTCTGACTCACGCACGCGGAGTCGACCAACCCTCCACGAAGGCACGGAGCCACGTCGTTGAATCCCAGGTCCAGTGTGACGAGTCCGGTCTGGCCATAGTGGGCGCTCAGGAACGCAATGGCGTTGGACAGTTGGTTGTTGGGTGCTTGATAACACTTGTCGCCGCCGTTGATCATCGTCGTTGTCGACTCACCAGGACAGCCGAGCTCGGTCAACTGCATCGTGACACCGCGTGCCGCTTCGAGGGCAACGAGGCGGTTCGCGTAACCCCGGTCGGTCGGTTGACCTTGGGGAGCGTTCGAAGTCGGTTGCACTCCGACCGACACTGACGCACCCAGGTCGAGGTAGAAGACGGTGGTTGAGGTCGCCGCGCCGGCCACGGCGGAGGGTCCGAGGATGCCCAGCACGGAAACGACCAAGACGGAAAACAGCGCACCGAGAGCTCCCAGGCGGGATCGGTTACGTCGGTCGGGTTCGGTCATCGTGCTCCTCAAAGCGAGAACGTTCGTCCGAGATGGACTGAGAACTCGCAGATTGTCATCTGGCAGTTGCCAAGTGTAGATGGCGAAAACTAAAAATTGTTCGAAGAATGAGGCTCGAATATAAGAAGTTCAGAAAAGTTCTCGGTCGAATGCTCAGTGCCGGATCAGTCCCCGCGTCGAGGCATGCAACGTGGATGCCCTGACGTGTCAGACCGGCGATTCGCCTGGTGCAAACTTGCCAGCTTCGGGCGTCACGGCACTGAGGTGGCGATGGATCTCCTCGAGCAGGTCGGTGTTTCGCTTGACCTCGCGGGTCAGATCGGTATTCTCACCCAGCAGTACCTTGATGTCGTCAGTGTTCTTCACGGTGTGGATGGCTATTTCGGACGCAATGGCGTCTGAACGCTTCGCCGCGATTAGGAGGGCTGCGGCTTGGACTCCGGCCAACATTGAAAGGAAGAGGTTCAACAGAATGTAGGGATAGGGGTCGAAGGCTCGATGATGCATGACGCGTTGTAGGACATAGGTGTTGAGCGTGGCCCAAATGATCATCACGGCAAAAAATCCGAAGACGAACGGCCACGACCCCATGATTGAACGCATCTTGTCCGCGGCCCGTTCACCGAGCGTCAATTGGTCACCCGATCTCACTCCTGGATGTTCGTGCCAGAAGGAATTCCACCCAGATCTGTTCATCGAGATATCTTGGCACGTGGTCTATGACCTCAGTGGCTTTGAGGGCCGTTTCGAAATCCACCGGACCATCAGGCAGCACTGGGCGCAGTCGTCGAGGGACCACCGATACTCGCATCGCGCTGCCTCGAGTCAGATTGTGTATCTTGAGGTGGACCCCACGACGAGGAGACCTGAGAACGCCAATGACTGACGCTTCGCCAGAGCAACGCACCGCCCTGGTCCTGGCGAGCCTGGGAATGCTCGAGGAGCCCGTAGTCCAGTTCAGCGCTCGACCTGGGCGGGTCAGTATCGTGCACGGCACGAGCGCGGAGGTGGTGTGGGCCGACGAACTCGGCTTGGAGAAGACGAGCACGTGTCAATTTGCCTCGAACCTCAATATGAGCCCGGTCGCTGGTGACTGGGTGAGCGTGCGCGATGGCAACGTGGTTGAAGTCAGTGCACGACGAACCACGCTACGTCGACCTCGTCCTCGTGGTGGCACGATGCAATCGCTCGCCGCGAATGTCGACGTGGTGTTGGTAGTGGTGCCGATCGATCGTGACCTCAATCTGCTGATGCTTGAGCGGCTCGCGGTCATGGCGTGGGACAGCGGGGCCCGACCGGTTGTCGTGCTCTCCAAGTCTGATGGCTCCACGGACGTGCCAGAGCGCATCATTGCGACCAAAGATGCCGTACCGGGCGTGGAAGTTCTCAGTACGAGCACCACGAGCGGGCATGGGATAGAAGAGCTTCGCAAACTGCTGCACCATGGGGTGAGCGCCGTCATGCTCGGAGCCTCAGGCGCTGGCAAGACGTCGCTGCTCAACGCCATCGAAGGGACTTCGGAGGCCACACGAAGCGTCAGTCGTGGTGGCGAAGGTCGCCACGCAACTTCCACTCGGCGTCTCTATCGCCTCTCGAGTGGCGGCGTACTGCTCGATATCCCAGGAATCCGACTCCTGGACCTCACCATTGGCCAGTCTGGATTCGAAGAGGCCTTCGCCGACATTGTCACGTTGGCCCAGTCGTGCCGCTTCGGCGACTGTGCTCACGACGGTGACGAGGGCTGTGCGGTAGAACGCGCCGTCGACGAGGGGCGCCTGGCCGAACGTCGGCTCCTATCGTGGAGGAGGATACGCGCCGACCTAGCGATTCGAGATGCTCGTGAACGAGATGATCCCGCGACAAGAAGTCAGACCGGTTCCAGACCTCGACGTGGACGCCGTCGAGGTCCATGATTGGATGACCTCGCTCGACTAGGAGGTGGTGGGATCGGCGATCTCGAGGGCCAGCAGGGGAGCCGAGGCCTTGTTGATGGACTCTTGGTATTCGAACTCTGCCTGGGAGTCGGCAACGATGCCCCCACCGGCCTGGACCGTGGCGAAGCCGCCGCGCAGTGAAACGGTGCGAATGGTGATGGCGAAGTCGGCGTTACCCGAGAGTGAAAAGTATCCGACCGCTCCACCGTAGGGGCCCCGAAAGACCGGTTCGAACTCATCGATGAGTTCCATGGCGCGCACCTTGGGCGCACCCGTCAAGGTCCCGGCTGGAAAGAGCGCGTCAAAGGCGTCAAAGGAGTCAAGACCGTCGCGTAATTTGCCACTGACCTGGGAGACCAGATGCATGAGATGCGAAAATCGCTCGATGTGTGCAAGTCGCTCGACCGTCACGGTGCCCGCGACTGAAACGCGACCGACGTCGTTTCGACCGAGGTCGACGAGCATCACGTGTTCAGCGATCTCCTTGTCGTCATTGAGTAGTTCGCGCTCGAGTACGAGGTCCTCGGACTCGTTCGAACCGCGCGCGCGAGTTCCAGCAATGGGTCTGGTGCTCACCAGCCCGTCGTGGACCCGCATGAGCATCTCGGGCGAGGCCCCCACGATCTGACTATCGCCGGAATCGAGAAGGTACATGTACGGCGAAGGATTCAGCGAGCGTAGGGCTCGATAGAGAGTCAGTGGATTCACCGAACTGGGGCGGCGGAATTGCTGGCTCGGCACGACCTGGAAGATGTCACCGGCGACGATGTGCTCCTTGGCCGCTTCGACGACCGCTCCGTAGGAAGTCGAACTGAAGTTCGAAATTGCCGCCGCCAATCTTCGAACGTCGACGCTCGTGCGCTGACTCGGGGCCGTCGCGATGAGACGCTCAGTTTCCGGGTCACTCGTTGGAGCTGGTCCGAGGAGCAGGTCAACGGTCTGGTCGAGCCGAGCTGAGGCTTCGATGAATACTTGGGCGGGGTCGTCGTTTGAGTCGATGACCGCCAATACGACGACCGTGGTGGAATGACGGACGTGGTCACAGATCAACACCGCCCCCGGGAAGGAGAAGTCGAGGTCGGGCCACATGTCTCGAGTCCGCGTTCGGGGAAGGCGCTCGAGTCGACGGACGTAGTCGTAGGAGACGAATCCGACGGCGCCTCCGAAGAAATCGGGCAACGTTCGCGGGGTGTAGGTCCGGTAGCCTCCCAGCAAACGGCGCAGCGTCGCCATGGGTGACGGAGCTGACACGTCGACGTCGGCGCCATCGACAATGGTCTCCTCACCGTGGGTGGTCACCCGCCATCGACGATCCAGTCCGATGAACGAGTATCGACCAGTCGATTCGCCCAGTGCCGCGCTCTCGAGCAAGAAAATTGCCCGATCGCCAAGACGCTGATAGAGCGAAACCGGCGTCTCGCGGTCAAGTTGCAGGGTCGATGCCAGCGGGATCACATTGAAGCCTTGGTCAACCAGTTCGAGAAGTGTCGCCAGATCGATGGTCTCCATGGTGAAATGCTAGTTACTCCACCATTCGAACGATTCCATCCCGTTAGGATTCTCTCAAATGTCCAGTCCTTTGAACATCCTCGTCGTCGACAATTACGATTCGTTTGTCTACAA
>JABEUR010000028.1 GCA_013044405.1 Acidimicrobiaceae bacterium
CGATGTTCGTAGTAGCGGTAGACGGAGCGACGAAGAGCCATGGTCCTCCAGATTTCACGAAATCATTGCCTCAATGGCGAGGCTACTTCGATTCATCCGAGCATTGGATCACCGCGGCGCTGCCCGGGCGGAACCATCCGCACCACGACGATTTCCATTAGGTTAACTAATTAGGTAACCTAATTGAATAAGGAGACGTGATGATTCCAGTCGAGCGCCAGGAGTTAGACCAGCGCGAGACCACGCCCCTGGACACGTCGGTCGATGAGCTCAACGCGAACTTCATCGAGTCAATCGCGCGTCTCAAACGTCGCCTTCGCGCCGAACGCGCTGGCGACGAGTTCAACGACCTGCACCGGTCCGTCTTGACCCTCCTGGTGAGCGAGGGACCGCGGACCCTGAGTCAATTGAGCGACCACGAGCACGTGAAGCCGCCGTCGATGAGCGAGACGGTGAACGTCTTGGAGCAATCGGGCTTGGTGGAACGAACGAGTGATCCCCAAGACGGTAGAAAGGTGATCCTCGTGGCCACTCCTCATGGCGTGCACTTCGTTGCTGAGTCTCGTCGGCGCCGTCACGAGTGGTTGAACCAACGTCTTCACGAACTCACGGGCGAGGAACGTCGCACGCTCGCCGCCGCGGCGGCGATCATCTCGAGGATCACCGATTCGTGAGTGATTCGCTCTCCTTGAACGCCACCCTCGGACTGTCGCCGAGATACAAGTGGATGGTCCTCACCAACACGACCATCGGGGTGCTGCTCGCGACCATCGATTCCTCGATCATGTTGATCGCGATGCCCGACATCTTTCGAGGGGTGAAGCTGAACCCCCTGGCTGCGGGAAACAGCTTCTACCTCTTGTGGATGATCCTCGGATTCCTCATCGTGAGCAGCGTGCTCGTCGTGAGCCTGGGGCGACTCGGCGACATGTACGGACGCGTGAAGATGTACAACCTCGGATTCGTCATCTATACGGCGTCGTCGCTGGTCCTCACCCTCGATCCCCTCACTGGTCAGCCCGGAGCGATGTGGTTGATCATCGGCCGGCTCCTCCAGGGGGTCGGAGCGGCGTTCCTCGTCGCGAACGCGGCGGCCATCTTGACCGACGTCTTCCCATCGAATCAGCGAGGACTGGCGCTCGGGATCAACAACGTCGCCGGCATCAGCGGATCGTTCATCGGTCTCATCCTCGGCGGAGTCCTCGGCGCAATCGACTGGCGCCTCGTGTTCCTCGTCTCGGTCCCCTTCGGTCTGCTCGGGACCGTCTGGTCGTACCTCAACTTGAAGGAACTGGGCGAACGTCACCGGGCCTCCATTGATTGGTCGGGCAACGTGACCTTCGCGGTCGGACTCATCCTCGTCATGGTCGGGATCACCTACGGGATAGAGCCGGCGGGCGGACAGGTCATGGGTTGGACGAGTCTGGCGGTCCTGTTGGAACTGGGCGTGGGCGCGGCGACGATGATCGCCTTCGTGATCATCGAGTCGCGAGTGGCTCAACCAATGTTCCGACTACCCCTGTTCAAGATCAAGGCCTTCACGTTCGGCACCCTCGCGACCTTTCTGGCCGGCGTGGGACGAGGCGGGCTGATGTTCATGCTCATCATCTGGTTACAGGGCATCTGGCTGCCGTTACACGGATACAGCTTCGCGCGTACACCGCTGTGGGCGGGCATACTCATGCTGCCCCTGACGATCGGTTTCCTCATCGCGGGTCCGTTGTCGGGCTATCTCTCGGACCGCTTTGGCGCGCGCTACCTGGCGACCGGTGGCATGATCGGCGCGGCCCTGTCCTTCGTACTGCTCTTGGCGCTGCCGGTGAACTTCTCGTACGGGGGCTTCGCCGCGATCTTGTTGGCCTTTGGAGTCTCGATGGGCGCCTTCGCCTCGCCGAACCGCGCGGCGATCATGAACAGCCTGCCCGCGCGCGACCGCGGCGCCGGGGGCGGAATGAACGCCACCTTCCAGAGCTCGGCCCAGGTGCTGTCGATCGGCATCTTCTTCACCTTGATGATCATCGGACTCTCCACGACGCTCTCGGTCACGCTGGTCCACGGCCTGATCGTCCACGGAGTTCCCACGAGCGTCGCGCACCGCATCGGCGACCTGCCGCCGGTGTCGATCCTCTTCGCCGCGTTCCTCGGCTACAACCCCATAAAGTCACTGGTGGGTTCGCGGGTCCTCAGTCACCTCTCTTTGGCCAATCGCCACGATCTGGTCGGACACCGCTTCTTCCCCCACCTGATCTCGAGTCCCTTCCACTCTGGCCTGACGTCGGCGTTCATCTTCGGGATCGTCGTGCTCCTCATCGCTGCTGGGGCGTCGTGGTCGAGGGGGAGCCGCTACGTGCACGAGGACGACGTCGCCACGTTGGGCTCACCCGAGGTCCTCAACTCGCCCGTCGTACTACTAGGAGCAGAACATGCCACTGACCTCGCTTGACCCTGTGACCGCTCTGGTCGTGATCGACTTACAAAAGGGGATCGTCGAGTCCGCGACGGTTCATCCCATCGAGCAGGTCTTGGATAACGCTGCGTTACTCGCCGAGGCGTTTCGAGAGGTAGACCTTCCCGTGGTCCTGGTAACGGTCGCGGGCGCAGCACCCGGCAGGACGGACCAGCCCCGACCCCTCGCCCAACGCCCCGCGGACTTCGACCAACTCGTCGACCGACTCGCCCAGCACGAGACCGATCATCGGGTGACCAAGCGCACGTGGGGTGCCTTCACCAACACGGGGCTCGAAGCGTTGTTGAGGGACCGTGCGGTTACCCACGTGGTGCTCTCGGGCGTGGCGACGAGCATTGGCGTCGAGTCCACCGCGCGCCAGGCCCACGAACTGGGTTTCAACGTCACCATCGCGCTCGACGCGGTTACCGATCGCGATGCCGACGCCCATCGAAACAGTGTTGAGCGGATCTTCCCGAGACTCGCCGAATCGGGGACGACCTCGCAGATCATTGGGCTCCTCGCGTTGAGACGTGGCTGTTAGCCGCTCGCGGCGCCTACCGTCCAAGGACCTCGAAGCGGGCCTGGATCGCAATGCCACCGGTATCATCTGCGTCACCTGCCCTCACGTAGCCTGAACGAGACGACCCTCAACTAGAAGAATGGCGTTGATGAACGAATCGAAGTATGTCTCTCTTGCACCCCGCTCCCTCTGGATGCGCCAGGCGCTCGACGCTGGTCCTCAAGCCGATGCGCCGGCGCTGCGTGGCGACCAGAAGCTCGATGTCTGCGTGGTCGGTGGTGGGCTGAGCGGACTCTGGAGTGCTCTACACATCGCTCGACTCGAGCCATCGATACGCGTTGGCGTGGTGGAGTCGGACATCTGTGGAGCGGGGGCGAGTGGAGCCAACGGGGGATTCGCGATGACGTGGTGGCCCAAGTTCGCCACGTTGACCAAGTTGATGAGCACCGACGATGCGCTGCGCACCGCTCGAGCTTCTGAAGAGGCAGTCAGGGAGATGGGCGAGTTCTGCAGGGCCAACGGCGACGACGTCGAGTTCGCACCTGCCGGTTGGCTCTGGAGCGCGACGAACACGAGTCAACTGGCCAGTTGGGACGACGTGGTCACCAAGCTGGCTTCACTGGGCGAGTCACCATTTCGCGTCCTCACGAGAGAGGAGGTCGTCTCGATGGGTGCGAGTGAGCGCCACCTGGGTGGCGTCTTCGAGGCGGGCGTCGCCACCGTGCAACCGGCCCTCTTGGTGAGGAGCCTTCGTCGCGCGGCGTTGGCGGCCGGGGTCTCGATATGGGAAGAGACCCCCATGTTGGGATATGAGGAGTCGAGCGGAGCCGTGAAGGTGCGAGTCCCCGGCGCCACCATCACGACGAGTCAATTGATCCTCGCGACCAATGCGTGGCTCGCGCGCTACGCGCAGATTCGTCGACACCTCCTCGTGCTCGGTAGCGACGTCGTGGCGAGCGCTCCGGCGCGCGAACGACTCGACGCAATCGGTTGGACTTCGGGACTCGCAATCTCGGATTCGCGACGACTCGTCCACTACTACCGAACGACCAACGAGGGCCGCGTCGTCTTTGGCAAGGGCGGCGGTCGCATCGGATTTCGAAGTTCGATGAATCGTTCGACGTGGGCGACGGCCCTACGAGGACCTGAGGTCATCGAGCAGCTTCGAAGGACCTATCCGACGATGTCAGACGTCCCGATCACGAACAGGTGGTCTGGGGCAGTGGACTACTCAGCCGACTCGATGCCTTTCTTCGGTCACTTGGGGGAGAGTCGTCGGATCCACTTCGGCGTGGGATTCTCTGGAAATGGCGTGGGCCCGTCGTTGATCGCGGGCAAGATTCTCGCCTCCTTGGCGCTCGAGCGAGACGACGAGTGGGCGAGGAGTCCGATGATCCGTACCCCGGGAACGCGACTGCCCGCTGAACCGTTTCGCTTCGTCGGAGGAACGGTCGTTCGGGCCGCTCTTCGGCGAAAGGAAGCCGCGCAGGATCAGGAGAGGAAGCCCTCGTCGCTTGACGTGCGACTGGCCGGTCTCGATCCGACCTCGTTCGTCGGTTGAATTTCCTGCTCGAGGTGCTCGTGCTCATCGTAGAGGTCGACGTCACCGCAACGAGGACAGATGAGGTGGGCCCAGCAGACGGGGTCGCCCACGTCGAAGAGTCCCGGTCTCATCGATGAAGGAGGAGTGGCGTGGATCTCATCATCGATGGACTGGTCCATGGCGCAATGCTACGCCCTGGTACTGGGCGCATACGCTTCACGAAGTCCTGCATCACCGAACACAGCCCGCGAAGTTGGATCGACTCGAATGGCTGCTGGTTACTCGCTGGTAGTTCGAGTGCCAGTCGGACAATCGTGAAGTGAGTTCGAAGGGGTAGCGCGACGTCGACTCCGACACGGTCGCCCTCGAATCATCGTGTTGACTTTCAAATAGAATCACAGAGCGGCTCTGTCACGTATAACTGGTGACCACGAACCACCCGCAGGGTTCAGCGAAGGGAAATGTCAATGTCGGACCAGAAACGCACTGTTCGAAAGACGACGAAGCGTACTGCCCCCAAAGCCATCGCTGCAGGTGTCGCTGCTCGGGTTGTTGTGCCAGCGCCAGCCCACGCGGAGCGTCTGCTCGATTTTTATCGTGAGATGCTGTTCATTCGGCGCTTCGAGGAGCGGGCCGCTCGCGGGTACACCCAGGCCCTCATCGGCGGATACTGCCACCTGAACCTAGGCGAGGAGGCGGCCGTGGTCGGTCTCATCTCCGCTCTGCAGCCCACGGACTATCTCTTCACCAACTACCGTGAGCACGGCTACGCCATCGCGCGCGGCATCGACCCCAAGCGCATCATGGCCGAACTCTACGGCAGGGTCGACGGCGTCTCGAAGGGTTGGGGCGGGTCGATGCACATGTTCGATCTGACCCATCGACTCCTCGGGGGCTACGGCATCGTCGGAGGACAGGTCCCGCTGGCGACGGGCGCCGCGCTCGCGATCGACTACCGCGATGGTCACGAGATCGTCATGTGCACGATGGGCGACGGCACCACGAACATCGGCGCCTTTCACGAATCGCTCAACATCGCGGGCCTCTGGAACCTCCCCATCGTCTACGTCATCATCAACAATCGCCTGGGCATGGGCACGACCGTGGAGAAGTCGTCCGCAGAGCCCGAGTTGTACAAGCGCGGCGCCGCCTATCGGATCGAGTCGGCGCGAGTGGACGGCCTCGACCCCGTCGCGGTCGCCGACGCCGCTATGAGCGCCGTCGCGGTCGCTCGAGCGGGTCGCCCGTTCCTGCTCGAGGTGGTGAGCGAACGCCTGCGCGGTCACTCGGTGGTCGATCCCGCGAAGTATCGAAGCGCCGACGAGGTCGCGAGTCTCAAGCAGCACGATCCCGTACACACGCTCGCCGCTCGGCTGGTCACCGAAGGGATCTCGGACGAGACGACGCTCTCGGTGATGGACCAAGAGGTGATGGCCAACATCGAAGAGATCAGCGCCTATGCCGAGGCGAGCGCCTCGCCTGAGGTGAGCACGCTCTTCGACTACAACTACGCAACGCCCGTCCCCAATGACTCTCGACGACTGCCGGGTGAGCCGCTCTTCGCCGCCGCCTCGACTAGTGGAGCGAACTCATGACCCTCATGTCCTATCGCCAGGCGTTGCACGACACCCTGCGCTCTGAGATGTTGCGAGACAAGGACGTGCTCTTGATGGGCGAGGAGATCGGCGTCTTCGAGGGTTCGTACAAGATCACGGCCGGGCTGCTCGAGGAGTTCGGCGAGAAGCGCGTGCGCGACACCCCGATCGCCGAGGAGGGATTCACCGGTGCGGCGATCGGTGCGGCGATGCTGGGACTTCGCCCGGTGGTCGAGATCATGACGATCAACTTCTCGCTGCTGGCCCTCGACCAGATCGTGAATCACGCGGCCAAGATCTACGGCATGTTCGGTGGCCAGGCGCGGGTACCGCTCGTGATCCGCACGCCCGGTGGCGGCGGTCAGCAACTCGGCGCCACGCATTCACAGAACATCGAGCTCTACTACGCCTTCGTTCCGGGGCTCAAGGTCGTCGCTCCCAGTACCCCCGCCGACGCCAAGGCCCTGCTCATCGCCGCGATCCGTGACGACGATCCGGTGCTGTTCCTCGAGAACCTCGCTCTCTACAACACCAAGGGAGAGGTGCCCGACCACGACACGCCCGCGGTGATCGGCAAGGCCGCGGTGACGCGCGAGGGACACCACCTCACGTTGATCGGCTACTCGCGCATGGCCCACGTGGCGAAGAAGGTCGCCGACCAGCTCGCCGACCACGAGGGCCTCGACATCGAGGTCATTGACCTGCGCAGCCTTCGCCCGCTCGACCGCGAGACGATCGTCGAATCGGTGAAAAAGACCCACGCGGCCGTCGTGGTCGAGGATGACTGGCTCACCTACGGCATCGGAGCAGAGGTCGCCGCCACGATCTCGGACGGAGCTTTCGACTTCTTGGACGCCCCCGTTCGTCGCGTCGCGATGGCTGAGGTGCCCATGCCCTATTCAAAGACCCTCGAGAGCGCCGCCCTGCCGTCGGAGAACGACATCATTCAAGCGATCTACCAGACCCTCGAAGCCATCGGCCACCGACGCATCAAGGCCGGACCCCATGATTGAGATCACCATGCCGCGCCTGTCGGACACGATGGAAGAGGGGACCATCGTGACCTGGCACAAGAAGCCCGGCGACGTGGTCGTGATCGGCGACATCCTCGTCGAGATCGAGACCGACAAGGCCGTGATGGAGTACGAGGCGTACGAGGCGGGGACTTTCGCCGAGATCATCGTTCCCGAGGGCGGTACCGTGCAGATCGGTACTCCGATCGCCACGATCGACAACGGAATGGCCACGTCGCCCGTGGTTGCCAGCGCCCCTCAGCCCATTGAGGCCGTTGCTCCGACAAGCGCCACACCCCAGACCGAGACCGCAGAGGCTATTCAAACCAATAAGGTTGCGGCACTTTCGGTACCGTTGGAAACGTCGGACGACGCCGAACGCCGTATCGCGTCGCCGCTGGTTCGTAAACTCGCTCGCGAGCACGACCTCGACCTGCGCCAAGTGCGAGGCAGCGGACCCGGTGGGCGCATCATCCGCGCCGACCTCGACCACCTTCTCGCAGCGGCCGAAACCGAAGGGGCGAGGGGACCAGCGATGCCGCTCTCGAGCGGACCCCTGCTCGACGCGAAACGCGGATCCCAGGAAGTCCCCTTCACCAACGTGCGCCGGGTGATCGCGCGTCGTCTGGGCGAGAGTGCTCGCTCCGTCCCGCACTTCTACGTCACCGCCGTGGCCGACGCCGAAGCCCTCGTGCAACTGCGCACCGATCTCAACGAACAGCTCCTCGCTACGGGTCGGGACAAGGTCAGTCTGAACGACCTCTTGATCAGGGCCTGCGCGCTGGCGCTGCGTGAGCACCCTCTCGTGAACGCCTCGTACGTCAATGATTCCAGCGCCACGATGCTGGTGCACCACCACATCAACATCGGCATCGCGGTGGCGTCGAAGAACGGTCTCGTCGTTCCGGTCATCCTCGACGCCGACCTCAAGACCGTCAGTCAGCTCGGTAGTGAGGCGCGTGCGTTGGCGACGTTGGCCGGCACCAAAGGACTCTCCCTCGAACAGATGTCGGGCGGTACCTTCACGATCAGCAACCTGGGCATGTACGGGGTCGAGGAGTTCACTGCGATCATCAACCCACCTGAGGGCGCAATCTTGGCCATCGGCACCACTCATCGCGAGCCCGTTGAATGGGGCGGCGAGATCGCCTTGCGCCACCGGTTGCGCTACACGATCTCCGCCGACCATCGCATCATCGATGGCGCGCTCGCAGCCCAGTTCCTACAGACCTTGACCCACCTAGTGGAGAATCCGCTGTCGCTCATCGTATGACCCGTCTCAACGAAGCGACGCGCTTCGCGTCCACGGCTTCGATGAGTCTTCGTAGTCCGCACCCCCGTTCCTGTCGTCCTTCGAGGGCGGTGGACTGCCAATGATTTCGTTCACTGGGCTTTCACACAAGGTCTCAATCGAACTCGACAATCATCTCGATCTCTACCGCTACGTCCATCGGCAATTCCGCCATGCCGACGGCGGACCTCGCATGACGACCGATTTCATCACCGAACACCTCGACGAGAAGGTCGGAGCAGCCGTTGACCACCTCGGGCATCTGGTTGAAGCCAGGCGCGCAGTTCACCATGGCGAAGACTTTGACGACTCTGGTGACTCGATCGAGCGAGCCCAACTCCGTCCGCAGGGTCGAAAGAAGCCCGAGCGCGGTGAGCCGCGCCGCGCCGCGTGCGGCCTCGAGGTCGAGGTCTTGTCCGACTTTGCCGCTGCGCAAGGTACCACTGGCATCGACGGGTCCGTGTCCGGAGAGGTAGACCAGCGATCCGGTGCGAACGGCACTGACGTAGTTCGCTACCGGTGCCACGGGAGGATCCAGGGTGATACCCAATTCGATCAGACGCGCCTCTGCGCCCACGGGCGACCTCCAGGTTGTCGAGTCGGACTCGCTACAACGTAGTTCGCCTCGACGCCATATCAGACTTCACGCCACCAAGAATGTTGCCTCGTGGCTAGCATCGTGATGATAGGGACCCCGAATGAGCGGGCCATCAGGACGGGGGCGAACGCTATGGGTGACTTCGCGACGTGGGCGCACGGCGCCAGTCAGTACGCCGGTATCGAAGTCGACGACGACGTCCTCGCTCTGGCGGAGTTGATCTACTCGGGCGTGGCCCAGCAGTTGTCGGTGCTCGACACCCTTGATTTGGAGCGATTCCCCGTTCGCGCGATTGACCCGCGTGAGGGACCCGACGTCAAATGATGCACGCCCAAGACCTCACCCTTACCCAACAGGCGGCGGCGATCAAGTCAGGCGAGTTGGACGCCAATGAGTTGCTCACCCAGACGCTCGAACGAATCGCCCAGCGTGACCCCCTCATCAATTCAACGCCGGTGATCTTCGAGCAGCGCAGCCGCGAGATGCTGGCGAGTGCTCCACGAGGAACGCTCTATGGTGTGCCGCTCACGATCAAGGACATGTATTCGCTGCCGTGGCGAGCACCGCGCAGCGCCACCTCGGGTGAGTTGCTGCCCGCCAGTGCATCGGGAGCGTACCGGCGCCTGCGAGACGCCGGAGCGATCATCGTCGGGGTCGCGAACCAGCACGAGATGGGCATGGGCACGACCGGTGCGCAGTCGGTCTACGGCGCCCAGCACAATCCTTGGAACCTCGAGTACTGCGCCGGTGGTTCGTCGGGCGGGTCGGCCGCCGCCGTCTCGGCGCACCTGGTCGCGGGCAGCATCGGTAGCGACAGTGGCGGTTCAACCCGGATCCCCGCGGCCTACTGCGGGGTCGTGGGGATGAAGGTGACGTTCGGCTCGCTGCCCTACGACGGCTACTTCGGTATCACCACATCGCTGAGCGCACCGGGAGTCCTTGCGCGCAATAGCGCCGACGCTCGACTGCTCGCTGAAGCACTGCTCGAGCGAACGTTGACCGCACGTTCTCTTGAGACACTGCGTGTCGGGATCGTGCGCGATCCGTACGTCAACGACTGCGATCCTCACGTCGTCTCCGCTTTCGAGGCTGCGCTGACAGCTACGGGTTGGCAGACCATCGACATCGAGGTCGATCACCTCGAACTGGCTGGCGCGTCGTTCCTCTCTCGACTCGTCTCGGAAATCGGACGACCACCGAACCCGGTGTTCGACCAACTCAGCGTTGCTTCCAAGGCTCTGCTGCTCGCCGGTTCACTGATGCCGGCCACGTACGTGCCTCGTGGCGAGAGAGTGCGCGCCGGTGTTCGCGATTCGCTTGCGAGGGTTTTTCAATCGGTGGACGTGATCGCTTGGCCCACGACACCAACTCCGGCGCCGCCATTGAGTACTACCTGGCTCAATCTTCCCTCTGGTCCCGCCACTGTCGATATGGCCAATGTCCGCCAGGCCGCGCTGGCCAATTTGACAGGAGTACCGGGGATTTCAATTCCGATCGGTCTGCACCCGACGGGGCTACCGATTGGACTACAACTGCTCGCCCCGTGGAACGACGAAGGCATCCTCCTCGACGCCGCCGATGGGTTCGAACGCGCAACGTCTCGTGAGTTCGCCAGATGGACCGCTCCGGAATTCGCAGACTGAGCGCGAATCTGGGCTGCACGAGTTCTCGAACTCAAATCTGACGCAGGTCTCGGTGTAACGACGCTGGTCGAAGAGGAGTGATGTGCCGAAGCGTCTTTCAGCCCATATTCGGTGGTTTCTACTGGCCGCCAAGAGATTTTGCTTTGAAGTTGATGCTCCATTGACACACTGTTGAGGTGTTGATCCCATACTCGGCACATGACCAATCTCAGTTCGGTCGCCTCAATCAGCGTCGCCCACGGATAACGGAGAACGGGCGATGCCAGCCTCGGTGGTCAGCAACGATGAAGTATCGAAGGGTGTGACCGTGTCCTCTGAGCGACCGGGCACCGGATCGCGCCAGAGAAAGCATCTTGGTTTCGATCTTCAGTTGCGTGACTGGAAGCTCCAGTCGATGATCACGCTCTCAGTCCTGGCATGTCTCGTCACCACGTTCGTGATCTATCCGCACCACGGGTACCACTTCTCACTCGACGGCGCGCTCTATCTCGTCGCCAGTACCGCACCGATCATCCCGATGGTCCTCGTCGGTCGACGATTCCCCACGCTGCGACGACCCTGGCAGTACATGGCCGCGGGAGTCGCTCTCAACGCTGTGGCCAATGTCATATTCGCTCTTCACGATCAGTTGATGAAACCGGTACCCAACCCGGCACCGAGTGACGTCTTCTATCTACTCTCCTACTGCTCATTCATCATCGGCGTCGCCCTGTTGACCCAGGGGAGTTTCGGTGGGGTGCGACTCAGCGTACGACTGGACGGGGTCATCGCCGGGCTGGCGGTCGCGTCGCTCGTGTCATTCGCGTGGTTCTCCCCTCTACAGGCCGCTGGTGGCAGCACCATCCACATCGTCGTCGACCTGGCCTATCCGATGTTCGACCTCGTGATGCTCGTGTGGCTGGTCGCGGCACTCGCGCCCCAGCGCTTTCGACCGAACCTGTCGACTGGACTGCTCATCGCAGGGGTGCTGTGGTTCATTGTGGGCGACGTCATTCACGTCAACCAACTGGCCGCCAATTCCACTTCTGCGCTGTCGTTCGCCGACGTGACCTTCGTCATCGGCATCTGGCTGATGGGTCTGGCCGCTTCTGCTCAGGATCGACGCAACGTGGTCGAACGCAGTGCCCTGTCCGGCACTTCACTGAGCGTGGCGGTTCCCGTC
The DNA here is from genome assembly GCA_013044405.1 of Acidimicrobiaceae bacterium. Taxonomy (GTDB): domain Bacteria; phylum Actinomycetota; class Acidimicrobiia; order Acidimicrobiales; family RAAP-2; genus RAAP-2. The sequence continues at coordinate 11,815 of JABEUR010000028.1, forward strand.
GTGTCTGGAGCCATAGCGATTGGCGTCATTGCGGCCCGCTGGCTGTGGAACCGGCCACCAGAAGTCGGTGGTCTGGCACTCGCGGCGCTCGCCTTGGTCGTGGGAAGAATGTGGCTCGCCCTGCGTGTCGAACGGCGACTCGTCCTGTCGACGACCGTGGACGCGCGTACCGACTCGCTGACGAATCTGCCAAATCGCCGAAACCTGTTCGAGAGGATCGATGAACTGTTGCGTCTCGAGAAGCGCGAGCATGTTGGAGTGATCTTGATCGACCTCGACGGCTTCAAGGAGGTGAACGACACGCTGGGCCACGCGGTGGGAGACAGCTTGTTGTCGATCATTTCACATCGGTTCGCCGCTCGACTCGGTAGTCGGGGCATCTTGACTCGTCTCGGCGGAGACGAGTTCGCCGCAATCTGCATCTGTTCAGAGGTGGAACTAGTGACGATCGCCATGGAGTTGCTCAGCACGACGCGCGAGCCCTACGCCTTTGATGGACTGATGGTTACCGTTGGTGCCAGTATGGGCATCGCGGTCGCCGATGGTGACACCGAAGATCCCTATCAGCTGCTTCATCGCGCTGACAAGGCAATGTACGAGGCCAAGCGCACCCAGTGCGGAATCCGGGTCTCTCAGAGCCCCAGCGCTGAACAGTGTTCGGATCGTAACGATTCGCAAGTCTCGACAACCGAGTTCGAGGCGAGTACGAGGCTTCGGCTCGCCAGTCAGCGCGACGACTCCGTCGCCAAGTACCAGGTGATCGACCACGCGTTCGGTTGGTCAGCACATCAAGAGTAGGTCGGTACAACGGTTCGATAGGGACCGGTCGATGCAGCGACCTGGGCTGCGCCCAACAGTGTTCACGTCATCGTCGGTCGAGGTGTCTCCTCGATTCTGGAAGTAACCAGTCGCGATTGGCCCGTGGCGAATGATGCCAACGATGGCGTGAGCACGCCCGTCGTGGGTCGTACGGTTCACAGTCACGGGCGTGGTTCTCGTCATGTGGTCTGATACTTGGATCAGGGCCTTAAAGAAATGGTTTCGAGCGCTTCGAAGTCGACTCTTCAGCGTGCGCTGAGCGAGTACGTCGAAGTGTCGACCCAGATGAGGCGGGCGGCTTCGATCGACAGCGTCAGGGGCTCACCGGCGATCATGATTTCGACGTCGCTCGGTCCGAGATTGGTGTCGGTGGACATCACCTCACTACCCTCCTTGATCGCGTGTTCGGCGAGCATCAAGAGCAGAGCTCGCGCCTCGTGTTCGGCGACTTCGGAGATGCGTCGAATCGTGGCGGGCCTTCCGGGCTCGAGGTCCGCCAACGCCACCAGATCGCCGTAGGGTGCGAACCGGCCGGGAATGACGTTGCCGTGCGGGCACGTCGATGGCGATCCCATGGACTCGTCGATACGAGACACCACCTCCTCAGAGATCGCCGACGAGAGCCGATCGGCCTCGACGTCGGCGCTGGCCCAGTCGAAGCCCAGCACGTCGGTGAGCCATCGTTCGAGGATCCGGTGGCGGCGCACCAGAGCGGTGGCCACTCGCTCGCCGTCGGAGGTGAGGGTCACGCTGCGGTCCGGCGCGATCGAGACCCAACCATCGCGCTTCAGCCGGTTGAGGGCATCAGAGACGGTGGGAGCGCTCACGGCGAGCCAGAACGCGAGGCGACTCGGGCGTACGACCTCACCCTCGGCGGCGATGCAGTAGATCGTCTCGAGGTATCGATCGGTGGTCGTGGAATGTGAGTGGGTCATCTAGTCAGCGCCTTCGACGCGCACGGGCAGCCCCCCGCCAGCGAGCGGACCCGGACCACCTCGCGATGGTTGCGCGCGCCGTCCGCGCCGTCCCATCTTGATGAAGGCCGTGGTGCTCAGGGTCACGTACGCGAGCCACACGACACCTTGGAGCAGTGTCGGGCGTTGGGCGTAGCCGAAGAGCGAGTGCAGGACGTCGCCGAGGTTGCTGCCCTCGGCGACCTGGTGACTGGAGTTCCACAGGACCTGTCGGCCCAGGGGCAGCCACCTGAGCTGCTGGAGGTTCTCGACGGCGTCGGCGAGCAGCCCGGCCGCGAAGACCATCAAGACAATTCCCAGGACCTGGAAGAAGCGACGCAGGTTCAGCTTCGCTCCGAGTCGGTAGATCGCGAAGGAGATGGCCAGCGAGACGACCAGTCCGAGCGCCGCCCCGAGCAACAAGAAGTTGCCGTGCACCGGCGTCGCGGCTTGTTTGGTACTGGCAAAGACGATGGCCAAAGTGAAGACCATGGTCTCGAGACCTTCGCGGCCGACCGCCTGGAAGGCGAGCAGTCCCAGGCCGGCTCGCGTACCGCCCGAGAGTGCCAAATCGCTCCGGTGTTCGAGGTCCTTGGTCATGGTACGCGCGTGACTCTGCATCCAGAACGTCATGTAGGTGAGCGCCGCCGCGGCGATGAGATAGGTAGCGGTCTCGAAGTAGGTCTGAACATTGGACCCGTCGTAGTGGCTGATCAACAAGAATGCGGCGACTCCGCCCCCGATGACGATGACGAGAGCGAAAGCGACACCGACGAACACGTCTCGAAAGTGCCGCCGCTGACCGATCCGATTGAGGTACGAGAGCAGGATCGCGATGACCATCGACGCCTCGATGCCCTCGCGAAAGAAGATGACGAACGTGGGGATCATACTTTGATCCCTGGCCACAGGTCACGACCCATGCCGTTGGTCCCCAGAGATCGTCGCTCGACCTCGTGGGCTGCACTGATGATGGAGATTGCCACTTCGGTTAGGCTAACCGAAGTACATTTCTAAGTCAATAGTGTGTTTTTTATCGCGCGGCCGATGGACAAAGACATGTGGTGCGATCTCTTGAGCCCGTCGGGGACGCAGAACACTGCACACGGTGCGGTCTTCGGACCTGGGCTTGATCCTCGAAGCGGAACGTGACTGGCATTGTGGTCGGATCAGTGGTCACGGGGTTTGCTCAAAGTCACAGGACCCAAGCGCTGATAGACCATTGAGAGATGACGTCTCAGAGGATGATCGTGCTGGCCGACCCGATTCGAAAAGAGAGGTCGACGGCGCACGCCAACGCTCGCTCGTATGGCCGGGGTCTGCACCTCGACGCTCGTGAGTTTGCACGAACGAGAGAATTGAATCGGTGAGCGAGAACGTGCGCGGACTCAGCGCCGTTGAGGCGGCGCGGCGCCTCGCGGTCAATGGACCCAATGCCATTGCCGAGGTCAGAGAGAATCGGCTCGCGGCGTTCGCGCAGAAGTTCTGGGCACCCGTACCATGGTTGCTCGAGGTGACCGTGGTCTTGGAACTGATCTTGGGCAATCTCGTCCAAGCAGGCGTGTTCGCGCTGTTGCTGGTCTTTAACGCCGTTCTCTCCGCAACCCAAGAGGGGCGCGCCCAAGTGGCGGTGGATCTGCTTCGAGCCCGTCTCGACGTGAACGCCCGAGTCTTGAGAGACGGGCAATGGACCTTGGTACGCGCGAGTGAACTCGTGGTGGGCGACGTGGTTCACGTTCGACAAGGGGACCTCGTACCCGCCGATCTCACGATGAGTGACGGTCTCGTCGAGCTCGACCAGTCCGCCCTGACCGGTGAGTCACAGTCGAAGGGCGTCGGGCCCGGGGAGCCGGGCTACTCGGGATCGGTGGTCGTGAAGGGCGAGGCGACTGGGGAGGTCGGGGCCGTGGGGGCGGCGACCTACTTCGGACGAACGGCGCAGTTGGTGAGTGCGGCCCAGGCACCGGGGAACATGGAACGACTGGTCTTCGGTGTCGTACGAGCCTTGATGGGGTTCGCCCTGCTGGTCGTGGTCTTGGTTGGCGTCGACGGCATCATTCGGGCGACGCCGCTGCACGAACTCGTTCCCTTCGTACTCATCTTGGTGATCGCTTCGGTGCCGGTAGCGCTGCCCGCCACCTTCACCCTCGCCACCGCCCTCGGCAGTCGCGAGATGTCCCAGCATCGCGTGTTGGTAACGCGCCTCGCCGCCATTGAAGAAGCAGCGAGTATGGAGGTGCTCTGCACGGACAAGACGGGCACGCTCACCCAGAACGTCCTCGTCGTCGAGTCGTTGTGGGCGCAGGCGCCATTTGACGAAGACCACGTGTTGCAGGTGGCCGCCGCCGCCAGCGACGCCGCCACCGAGGACCCTCTCGACCTAGCGGTCTTGAAGCAGTTCTCCGAGCGCCAACTCCCAACACTCGGTCCAAGAGTGAGCTTCACGCCATTCGATCCGGCGACGAAGCACTCTGAGTCCGTAGTCACCACGAGCGATGGCGCACTTCGAGTCGTGAAGGGAGCCCCCCAGATCGTGGCGGCGTTGGCGAACGCTGACGTCTCGCAACTCGCGGCTCACGTGGATGTACTGGCCGCCTCGGGGGCGCGGGTCCTGGGTGTCGCCGAAGGACCAGTGGGCGAATCGTTGCGGTTCGTTGGTCTGGTTGGTCTGTCGGACCCGGCGCGCGACGATGCGCCACAGTTGGTGGAGAACCTTCATCGAATGGGCATTCACGTGGTGATGCTCACCGGGGACTCGCTCGCCACGGCCCGCGCCATCGCCTCACGCGTCGGGATCGGCGAGCGTGTCGGCGCCGCCGAAGCGTTGCGATCGGCTGAAGCCCAACCGGTGCATCGAGCCAGAGCGGGTGACGAGCGCCCGTGGGACCACGCCGACTGGAAGGACGTCTACGCCGAGGTCTTGTCCGAGGACAAGATGCGACTCATCGCCAGCCTGCAGGCACAGTCGATCGTGGTGGGCATGACCGGCGATGGAGTCAACGATGCTCCCGCACTGAAGTCGGCTGAAGTCGGCGTCGCCGTCTCGAGTGCCACGGACGTCGCCAAAGCGGCCGCCAGTCTCGTCTTGATCGACCCCGGGCTTGCCAACATGGTGTCGGCGGTCGAGGTGAGTCGAAGGATCCACCAACGCATGCTCACCTACACCTTGAACAAGGTGATCAAGACGCTGCAGATCTCAGTCTTCCTCGGCGTCGGTTTCGTTGTCTACGGGAGATTCGTCACGACCCCCACGTTGGTGGTGCTGATGTTGCTCGCCAATGACTTTCCTACCATGTCGCTCGCGACCGACCACGTCCGCTCACCGAATCACCCCCAGCGCTGGCGGGTGGGCTCACTCATCGGCGCCTCACTGGGCTTCGCCGGTCCGTTGGTCCTACTCTCCTTCGCCCTCTGGTGGTTCGCCACCGTGGCTCTTCATCTCGATCTCGCACAGATGCAGACAATGGTCTTCGTGTGGCTGGTCTGCTCCGGACAGGCCACCATCTATCTGGTGCGCGAGCGCGAGCACTTCTGGCACTCGCGCCCGAGTACTTGGCTGGCCGTATCGAGCGTCATCGACCTCGTCGTTGTCGTCTTGCTCGCGCTGAGCGGACTGATGATGTCGAGCATCGGGGCCGGAACCCTGGCCGCGGTGATCGGGCTGTCCTTGGCCTATCTCGTCGTGGTCGACCAACTCAAGAGCACGATCTTTCGACTGGCGCACTTTGGCCGATGAACTGGCCCGGAACCCGTTTGTTGCGAAACCATCGCGAGCAACTACTCGTCACCACCGAGGACGTCAGTGCTGAGTGGTGCGACTGAGAGAAGCTCGTAGGAGAATCGCACCGAGCCCAGTGGTCGTAGGCTGAAGTCGACGTCGGGAGGAACGGCTTGGACGTCGGCGGTTTCGAGCATCACGTCGATGACCGGTTTGACCTGCACCGTGGCGCCCAGTCGACCATCGCGAACGATGATGCGAGCCCAGTGACCCCGTTGCAAGCGTTGGGTGACGCGAAAGCCCTCGGGCATCGTCTGTTCGCTCCACGTCAGGGGCGCGTCATGGCGGCTGAGTCCATCGGGTAACTCGGCTCGATCGCACCAGGGACATTCGAGCAGCGCACCCAGTCGCGACCGGCGGCCCGATCGGTCGATGGTCCACTCGCGAACCTCCAGGGGTGGTTGGTGACGGACGTGCTGTCCATGACCACAAGAGAGTTGGGCGATCCATTGTTGACCGTCGCGCTGAAACGCGACGATTGCTCGTTTCATCTTGAAGGTGCCTGGAGGATTGAAGTGCCGCTCGCTGAGCTCCACTGGCTCGCGCGGTGGTAACTACCTTTGACCATGTGCTCGAATCTAATGTCGCTGATCGTTCGGTAGTTTTTGGGTTTCTGGCGCACTGCTCCGTCGGCGAAGAGCGGTCACGAGAGTCACGCCGACAATGGTGGCTAGTCCGAAGGTCATGATGGCGGCGTCCGTCCCGAAGTGACCCGCAACCTCTCCAAGGAGGAACGAACCGATAGGGGTGGTCCCGCCCATCAAGAGGACGTAGATGCCCATCACGCGACCGCGAAACCGATTCGGGGTGAGCAGTTGTAGGCGCGTGTTGGCGGTGATCGATGCAATGACGCCGACCGCGCCGGCGAACACCATGACCACCAGACTCAAAGGATATGAATGCGACAGTCCCAGTGCCACGAGTGATGCGCCCAGCGCAACTCCGCCGATGATGAGACGTCGTTCAGATGCACGTTGGTTGCGGGCCATCACGACGCTGGCGACCAGCGATCCTGCTCCAAGAGCCGCCATCAGTTCTCCCAGTCCGGCTGCTGGACGGTGTAATACGAAACGTGCGACCAAGGGGACCGCCACCTGCCAGTTGAAGCCGAAGAGTCCAATGACCGCGAAGAGGAAGACGACTCGTCGAATGGACAACGTCGTCATCGCGAAGGAGAGTCCCTCACGTAACTCGGTCCACGCCGGAGCGTGTTCGGTGGCCCTCGGTGCTGGGACGTGAGCGGGTCGGATCCGGGACAAAATGACGATGATGGGCACGAAGCTTGCGGCATTGAGGAAGAGAGCACCGGAGATACCCCAGACGGTGATGGCGAGTCCGCCGACGGCACCTCCGAGCATTCGTGCAGAGTTGAACTGAACGCTATTGAGCGCCACGGCGTTGGCGACCAAGTCGCGCCCCACGAGCTCGGGTACGAATGCCTGCTGGACCGGGTTGTTGAGGGCATTAGTCGTACCGATCACCACCGCGATCAATCCGGTCTCCCACAGCGTGATCGTGTGCGTTGCGACGAGCACTCCCAAGACGGTGGCCTCCAGGGTCAAGAAGACCTGGGTGGCGATCAAGAGGCGGCGCCGCGGGAAGCGATCCGCGACCACGCCGCCGAAGAGCGAAAAGGCGAGGATGGGTAGGAATTGGAGCATGGTGATCGTACCGAGGTCGACCGCCGAGTGGGTTAGATCAAGTACCAACCAAGCCAGGGCGATCGA
>JABEUR010000148.1 GCA_013044405.1 Acidimicrobiaceae bacterium
TCCCGCGCGAAGCCAACTTCGTAGCAACTTGAGCATCGCCCGGTCCGAGACCCGGCGTTCGATCAGAGCCATGAGGGCCTCGTGATCGATTTCGTCAAACGAGTAAGCGACACACTGCCCACGTCCGGGACCTTCCAGCGAAGGCGACGATCCTGCGGCGACGGCACCCGCTCGAGGGCCAAGAGCTGGCGGTGTTCGGCTGGATGCGCAAGCATGGTCAGCTCGAGTTGTGCCTCGTGCTGCCCGATGGTTCCAAGAGCTTGATCCCGGCGTCCTGGACGGACGTCGACACCGGTGCTGAAGTAGCGAGCGGAGCCGAGACGCTCGGGTCACTGGCCGAACTCCTTCATGCTCGGTCGGTAGTTGACGGCCTGATCCACCGCTCGCTGCCCGCAGGGACTCAGGATGCGGAGAGACCAACCGAGGAGGTTTCTCATGCAACTACCCCTTCCGCTGTTCGACTTGGTGGCACCGGCGCCACTGGCCTGGGAGCACGTGGCTCCCAACGACCAACTCGAGGCCGTGGCGATGCTGGCCCGGCTGATGACCCAACTCGTCCAACCCGTAGTCGTAGAAGAGGAGCACACTGATGACTGATCCCACGCATCCAACCGCGGAGCATCCCAAGATCCGACCCACCCACCTGGAGCGGGCCGCGGTCGTCTACGTTCGCCAGTCCACCCCCGGACAGATCGAGCGCAACAGCGAATCCACCGATCGCCAGTACGCGTTGGTCGAGCGCGCGGTCGAACTGGGCTGGCTCCGTCGAGCGGTCGAGGTGATCGACGAGGACCTCGGCATCTCGGGCTCGGGGAGCGCGGAGAGACGCGGTTTCGCCCGCCTCACGACCGAGGTCGCCCTTGGCCGGGTGGGGATCGTGCTTGGTCTCGAAGTGAGCCGTCTCGCCCGCAACAACGCCGACTGGTATCGGCTCTTGGACCTGGCGGGGATCACCGACACGCTCATCGCCGATGCCGACGGCATCTATCACCCGTCGGGCTTCAACGACCGGCTCGTGCTCGGGTTGAAGGGCACGATGAGCGAGGCCGAACTGCACGTGCTGCGGGCCCGGCTCGAAGGCGGAATCCGCAACAAGGCGGCGCGCGGTGAGTTGCGCCGCGGACTGCCGGTAGGGCTGGTCTGGGGAGAGGAGGACGGTCAAGTGCTCTTGCATCCCGACGAGTCCGTCCGTGGCGTCATCGCGTCGATCTTCGAGCGATTCGCCGAACTGGGCTCGGTGCGCGCCGTGTGGCTGTGGCTGCGCGCCGAGGAACTCTTGATGCCCACGCTGCCGGTCGGGCAGGTGGATCTCGTATGGATACCCCCGGCCTACCCGGCGATCCACCGCGTACTTACACATCCTTCCTACGCTGGAGCCTATGTGTATGGCCGCACTCGCCGAGAGCGACGCGTGGACGACGAAGGGCGCGTGCGCACCAAGGCTCGTCACCTCGAGCGTTCGGACTGGCAGGTGTTGATCGTGGACCATCACCCGGGCTACATCGACTGGGCCACCTATGAGGCGAACCAGGTGCGCATCGGCGCCAACACCCGTCCCCGAGCCCACGCGCCCGGGTCCGGTGCCGTGCGAGAGGGAACGGCTCTGCTGCAGGGTCTCGCTACGTGCGGGCGTTGCGGGCGTCGTCTGGCGGTGCACTACCAAGGGGTCAACTCGACCCCGGGTTATCACTGCGCCAACCGCACGCTCGTGAATGGCCGGGGCGTGTGGTGTCTGTCGGTGGGCGGAGTGCAGATCGACCAAGCAGTCAGCACCACTTTCCTCGCGGCGCTGGCGCCCGCCGGGGTGGCCGCCAGCGTGGCCGCGGCCGAGGTGCTCGAGGCCGACCACGATACTGCGCTCGATCAGTGGCGTCGACAAGTTGAGCGAGCCCGTTACGAGGCGAACCGGGCCGAGCGACGCTACCTCGCCGTCGATCCGGACAACCGGCTCGTCGCACGCGGACTCGAGACTGACTGGGAAGCCAAACTCGGCGCTCTGAACGTCGCGCAAGCCGAGCTCACGAGGCGAGCAGCGGCACGACCCCGCTCGCTCACTAACGACGAACGCGCGGCTCTCGCCTCCTTCGGTGCCGACGTGGATCGAGTATGGTCCGCTCCGAGTACCACCGATCGTGATCGAAAGGAGTTGCTGCGGACCCTGGTCGAAGAAGTGCGAGTCGACGTGCACCGAGAGGACAAGCGGGCCGAACTCACCGTGCACTGGCGCGGCGGTGCCACGACCGAGCTCAGCGTTGAACTGCCTCGCGCGAATCCGCCCACGGTCCGCACCGACGAAGACACCATCGCGCTGTTGCGCCGTCTGGCCGTGCACTACCCTGATGCCACCATCGCCGGGATCTTGAACCGTCAAGGGCGTCGCAGCGCTACCGGTCAGCGCTTCACCGCGACCATCGTCCAGGGGTTGCGTCACCACTGGAAGATCCCTCGTCGCGTCGCCAACGACGACCAACCCGACGGCGAGCTCGTCACGCTGGCCGACGCTGCCAAGGTCCTCGGTGTGGTCCCCTCGACCGTGCACCGTTGGCTGGCTGACGGGTTCATCGCGGGCGAACAGCTCACTCCCGGCGCTCCGTGGCGTATTCGTTTGACCGACGAGCTGCGCGGACGATTCGTCGACGACGCCCCGCCAGGCTGGCTGGCAATGCTCGAAGCGACCCACGCCCTCGGTGTATCGCGCCAGACCGTGTTGCAGCGTGTAAAGCGCGGCGAGCTTGACGCAGTTCACGTCCGGTCCGGACGAAGAAAAGGCCTGCGTATCAGGGTGGACCCACCTGATCCGCGTCTCTTCGACCAGGAACCAGCAGTCGAGGGGGCAGTGTGATGGCGCCTCCAAGCAACTTTTGATGTCGGCGTCGAGCACCCAGTGCGCGCCGGAGTTCGCGCTAAGGCGAATCACTTCGAGTGCGTCGTGAGCCGAGCGCTTCGGGCGA
>JABEUR010000029.1 GCA_013044405.1 Acidimicrobiaceae bacterium
GCTCATTGTCCGGTTGCTCGGAAAGTTCGAGGCGAAGGATGATCCGACGTTCGCCGATTCGTCCCTACATGGCGAATGAAGACCTCGGTCATTATCTGCGCGTACACCTTGGATCGATGGGCTGACCTCGTCGCTGCGGTCAACTCGTGCCGTGACCAGTCGCTTCTCCCCGACGAGATCGTTGTCGTCATTGACTACAACGACGAACTGCTCGAAAGGGCACGAGTCGAACTTCCTGGAACAACGGTCCTTTCGAACGTCGCCGCCAAAGGACTTTCGGGTGCCCGTAATACTGGCGTGGTCAGTTCTTCGGGTGATCTGATTGCGTTCTTGGATGACGACGCGTGGGCGGACTCGAGATGGCTCGAGCACCTCATCGCGCCGATGCAGGATCCTCTGATTGCTGGAGTCGGAGGCTGGGTGGTACCAAGTTGGCCATCGAGCCAACCTGATTGGTTCCCCAAGACGTTCTACTGGGTCCTCGGGTCCAGTTACGAGGGCCTTCCCTCCGACGGCTCGCAAATTCGTAATCCAATCGGTGCCAACATGGCGTTTCGCCGAGAAGTCTTCACCGCCGTCGGCGGATTCACCGACGGCATAGGTAGAATTGGAAGGAATTCACTGGGGTGCGAGGAGACCGAACTCGCTATTCGATTCACGAACAGATTTCCCGCGAGTTCGTTTCTTCTGTGTCGTGACGCCGTAGTCTTTCATCGCGTTCCCCAGTCACGACTGACTTGGAGTTATTTCTTGCGCCGATGCTGGGCCGAGGGGCTCTCCAAAGCTGCGGTTAGCTCATTGGTCGGTTCGAGTAACGGGCTTGCTTCTGAACGTCGGCATCTCTCGTCGGCGATTCCTCATGAACTGCTCGACTCATTGAGAGGACTTCGACGAAGTCCGGGAGCCAGTACCACGCGCATGGCTCTGACAATTCTCGGTTCGTGTAGTGCGGTTGCGGGACTCATTCGAGGGACCTGGTCAGTCAGGCGTAATCCAATTCGGTCGATTGGTCTCGACGACAAATCTTCGCTGGACCTCGCGCCTTCGGACTCGACGTTGGAACAATTGTTACTAAATGGCGCAACTCGTCCAGTCGGCACCGACCGCGAGGACCTAGCCAATCAAGTTGTCGATAACTTGGACGCCAGCCCGGTCAGGTTGGTGCAGGCGAGCATCGACGAGGTGCCCGGTACCACTGATCTTGGCCTCATCGCGGGCGAGCGAGTCATGATTGAGGTACTTCGCCACGGCCACGTCGTAGGAGTGGTCGAGCGAAGGGCCGATCAGGATGGGATTTCTGCATCGATGCTCGACGAGTTGGCGCAGCAGTTCGCTTCAGTTCAAACTTCGCGTGGTCCTAGAGTCGTCGACGACCTGCTTCCGCGCTTTACGGTCGTGGTTCCAACGATTTATCGACGTAAGAGCCAACTTGTCGAAACCATCGAGTCGCTGCTCGACATGGACTATCCCACATTTGACATCGTCATAGTTGACAACCGATCCGTAGGGCCAGACCACCCAATACCGGCATTCGAAGATGCGAAGGTACGTGTCGTCAGCGAACCTATTCCAGGGATTTCAGCCGCGAGAAACCGTGGCGTCGCTGAGTCAACGGGCGAGTACGTTGCCTTCACTGATGACGATGTAGTCGTGGACCGGCTGTGGTTACGAGAACTTGGAACCCGCCTTATCACCGAGCCGGATATTGACGCGATCGGCGGCATGGTTCGGCCAAGGGAGATTGAGACGAAGCCCCAATACTGGTTTGAAGAGTACTTCGGCGGATTCTCCAAGATCTTCGAAGCTGAGTCGTGGAGTCTTCAGGCCGGACCGCCAGATGATCCCATGTTTCCCTACGCGCCCGGGAAGTTTGCGGCCGGGTGCAATATGGCGATTCGCAGAGCGACGATCGAGGCGGTTGGGGGCTTCGATGAGCGTCTTGGCACGGGTACCCCCACAAAAGGCGGGGAAGACCTCGCCATGCTCCTTCGCATCGTGCTTGAGGGGGGGAAGGTGGCATTCGAGCCTCAGGCCCTGGTACGGCACTCGCACCGCCGATCCGAAGCCGACTTCATGACCCAAGTATTTGGATATGGAACTGGACTTACCGCGATGTATACCGCTCTGATTGTCAATGACCCCGGACAATTGGTGTCGATAGTGCGTAGGATCCCGACGGGACTGAAGATACTGATGGAACGGCGTAATTCAGGAACACGAGGTGAAGTGGTGAGTTATCCGAAAGCTACGCAACGGCACGAAATCTTGGGGATGTTGTACGGGCCCATTGCTTATGCTCGCAGCTCGCTCAAGTCTCGAAGTCGCTCGTAGACTCCAGTTTCATGCACGGTGAGTGCTAACGACACAGAACGGTTGGGGCATAGTTGATTACCTGCAATGCCAGACTGTGTAATAGCGTGTTTTCGATTCGGGAGAGGTTGATCGAGGTAGATGGCTGGAAAGAGGGATCGAGATCCCCGAAGGATTGATTCCGGGGAACTCCTGGAAGTCGCACCACGAAGCGACCGACCAGAACGCCCGACGAATCAACTGCGCTCGCGATTGTCTTTCGCCCTCATGGGACTCGACGTGGTCTTACTGGTCTTCAGTTCACTTGGCGTCACCGGACCTCTTCGACTGCTTCTCGGACTTTCGTTCGGGCTGATCGTTCCGGGCTGGTCGTTCGTTGGATTTCTGGAACTGGACAGTGCATCACTGGAGTTTGCTCTGTCAGTCGCTTCGAGCCTCGCGATACTGATGGTGATTGCACAGATTGCTATCACCCTTCACGTGTGGCACCTCTTGGCAATCCAGGTCATTGTCGAGCTGGCTTGCCTTCCGCTGTTGGCGTGGCGAAGTAGAGTCTTCGTCCGAGGAGTACACCCGAAGTGACGAGCCTGTTCATGGTTGGTGCTTCGAGCGCACTCGCGGCACCCGGTCTCGAATTTGCAATTCTCGTTGCGACTGTGGTGCTGTTAGCACTTCGAATCTGGAGCGGGGTAGACCGTTCGATCCTCACCCGCCAGGTTTCGTTGATCCTCACGGTTTCGATATTGGTGCTCGCGGCAATCTTCATCCTTCTGGTTTACGTAAGGTTCAAGAACCTTGCCTAGTCTGTCGAAGTCGTCGTCCAAGGGTGTGTGGACAGGTCTCAGAGCTTCACGGCGCTTTGACCGGGGAGTCGTCCTGCTCCTGTTGGGTATTGCCTTGTGGTTGACGACGACGATCCGTGCCGATTTCGTCAAGATGGGACAGTACGGATTGGTTTCCATTGTCGGGTGGACGTACTTTGTCGGGCTGAGCATGGTCGTCGTTGGTTTTTCGCTGGAGTTGTTCCGCACCCCGATGAGATCGAAGTTCCTGCTCGCCTTCGTCATAGTCTTCGTGATCTACATCTACGGAACCGCATCGGCGATAGAACCAGTGGCTTCACTTGGTGATTCGTGGATACATGCAGGATTCGTTCAATACATCTTTCAGCACGGAAGTGCGCTGAACAACTACGATGCGCGATTCTCCTGGCCCGGGGGATTCTCAATGGCCGCGCTCCTCGTGTCTTTCGCGGGCCAGCAGAACGCGCTTTTCATGCTGCGGTGGTTCCCGCTCTTTATCGAACTGATGTATCTCGCACCCCTGCTCGTCATCGGTCGTTCGAGTGGTGTCGGGCGACGAACGGCCTGGCTGGGTACCATCTTGTTCTTTGCCAGCAACTGGATCTATCAGGACTACTTCTCTCCCCAAGCGCTTGCGAACTTGTTCCTGCTCGTCGTTCTGGCGACGGTATTGAGCAGTTGGAGACCGAGATCACTCAAGAGAATCCCACAAAATGCTCAGCTGTCCCAGGCCGTGAAGGAGCGAGATGACACCCCATCGTTTCTGGCGAGAATCGGCGGACACGACACGTTTCCGGTGTGGCGGGCTTTCGAGGCCGATGGATTGGTGTCGGCAACGTGGGAACGCCGTCAGGCCAGTCGCCTTCGAACGTTTCGCGATGGAGTCCTCGAGCGGTTACGGCAGACCCGGACAATCATGACGATCGGTCGCCTGGAGGGCCACGACACACTGGACATCAGGAAGTCGAATCAGGTCCTCGGACTGATGGCCCTTTTGACAACGATAAGTTTGGCGCTCGCAATGAGTCATCAGCTCACGCCGTACGCACTCGTGGTGATGTTGCTCGGCGCTCTATTGACTAGGAAGTTGGGTCGACCCGAACTCATCTTCATCGTCGCGCTCTTCGCAATAGCCTGGCTCAGTCTCGGTGCCAGTAACTTCTGGGTCGGTCATCTCTCGATGATCTTCGGATCGGTCGGACAGATCGGCTCGACGGTGGGCTCCAATGTGACCGGTCGAATCGTGGGGAGCCAGAGTCATCGGATCATCGTCAACCTGCGAATTCTCATCACCTTGGTCATTTATCTGCTCGCGGGGATCGGCGTGCTACGTCGATCGACCGACTCACGAGTATTGGAAGTACTGACCGGGGCGCCAATACTCTTGCTGGCCGCTCAGAGCTACGGCGGAGAGGGCCTGATGCGAGTCGTCCTGTACGGACTTCCGTTCGCCGCAATTCTCGCGGCTTCGTCGATAGTGCCGTTGCGCTTCGGTGACATCAAGGCGGCCGTCCCGATCTTCCCCAACCTCAAACACCAGAGGGTGATTCTGACATCGTGCGTCGCCACGGTATTGCTGTTGATAGCGGTGCTGACGACGATCGTACGTGGTGGCAATGACTCGTACGAGTCGTTCTCGACCGGTGAAGTTGCTGCAGTGAACTACGTCTATCAGCACGCACGCAATGGCCAGAGCGTGAGCAGCATCGTGTCGTACCTGCCCAGTGGACAGCGTGATGTCGGTCTCATAGCTATTGGGTCGATCAGCGCCACCGGAGATAGTCCGCCCCTCAGCTACTTTGTGACCCAGTTCGTCCGACTGCGACCGACGTGGATAATCCTCAGCCGAGCTCAAGAGGCCTGGGGCGAAATCCTCGTCGGGTATCCCAAGGGATGGATCAACCAGGTACAGCAAGGACTTTTGGGCAAGGGATACGTCATTGCCGCCCACTGGTCCACTGCCGCAGTCTTGAAATATTCGAAGCCCTGAGCGAGTTCGACTCGTCCCAGCGTATGCAACGTCTTCGGTGTGAGGCCGCGCAGGTCACCTGCGACCAGGGTGCCGACTTGCGCTGAAATGGACTCGTACTCGAGTCAGCGAAGTACGGCCGTACTGACTCGAAGACCGTCTGTCCAGCGCTCAGCAAGAGTTCAAGGGTTCGTAGAAGTCGATCTTCCTTCTTGACCACTGCAACGTTGCATGGGGTTCGAGCTCATCGAGGTAGCACTCGTTGAACGCCTCGACAGTTGAAAGCTTGAGCCGACATGTTCGAACCTGATCGATATTGAAGGTGATCGCACCACTCTTGCTGACCAGCGATCGTCGAAACCTATGATGTTGGGATGACTCGCGGAGCCGACCGAAGATAACGGGCCCATTCATGATGAGACGTATATCGTCGAAATACCTGTCCCAGAGCACGGAAGGGTCCAACCCCGTTCAGATCGTGACCCATCGGGTCGAAGACCCACTACCAATGTTGCAGCCGGCTGGGAAATATCGTGATGCTTGGGTGATCCTCCTTCGTCAGGGGAGTCCATGCGCCATGGTAGAAGTGGACCTCGCCTCAGGAGAAGACGCCATCCGCGAACGTCTGGAGCGCTCTATCCATCGCTGCGAGTTTGCACTCGAAGGAGAATCAGCACTTGCGGAGAGCCCGGTAGTCGAATTGCCGAGAATCACGGTGGTGGTACCCACCATCGTCAAGCGCATTGAAGCGCTCGAGAAGTGCCTTGCGTCACTAGAGCGCCTGGACTATGAGAACTATGAGGTCGTGATCGTTGACAATCGTGGTGAAGTCCCGGCGGATGATCCACTTCCATCCATTCTCGGTCTGCGACAGGGTTTTCGTGTGGTTCGAGAGGGGCGCCCTGGCGCGTCAGCCGCCCGGAATCGAGGTGCCGCGGAGTCTGACGGCGAAGTGATCGCCTTTACCGATGACGACGTTCAAGTGGACCTGAATTGGTTGCGGGCAATCGGAACTCGAATGATGGAACATCCCCATCTTGATGTCGTGTCTGGATTGATCTTGCCGATGGAGCTCGAATCGGCCGCCCAAATCTGGTTCGAACGCTACTACGGTGGCTTTGGAGCCGAACGTACGTATGTTGCAGTTCACCTCGAGAGAGTGCACAGTCGTTTCGCACTCACTCGCGGAAGTCGTATTTCGATACGCGACGTCGCCGGCTCATTAGTTGGAGAGTCTTCGGTGTATGGAATCGGCGCGTATGTGGCGGGAGCCAATATGGCCTTTAGAAAGTCCACACTCGATCGTCTTGGAGGCTTCGACCCGGATCTCGGTATCGGGACTGCGGCCCAAGGTGGTGAGGATCTCGACGCGATTATCCGGATCCTGTGGTCGGGTGGAACGATGGCTTACGAGCCACGGGCGTTCGTTCGCCATCAACATCGTCGTGATTACGAGGGCCTCAAGTCGCAACTACACGGCTACGGAGTCGGATACACCGCGATGCTGAGCTCTTTGATCATCGGTGACCCTCGTCATTTGGCGGGGATTCTCTCCCAGGGTCTCCCGGCGGCGAAGCGACGGGTCAAGCTGGGGTGGACTCAACTCTTTGGCAAGAAGTCCACCATGGACGCCGATAAACTTGACGCCTACCAGATCCCACCGAATTTGGTCTTGGCCGAGGTCCTCGGATACGTCATGGGCCCATGGGCGTATGTCAAAAGTCGTAAGGCATCACGGAAAGTGTCGAATGGTTGAGCGGAACTGGGCAGGGTCGGTCTAGTGGCAATGCGCTGGCGAATGATCAGATCGACTCGAAATTGGTTCGTTTGGTTATAGTGAACCGAATGATTGGTGTCACCCTATCGGAGCACGTCATTGGCCGGGTGATGCCGAGACCACGCGTATCCACACCGAAAGGCGCCCATTTCCTTGAGAGATGAATCCGACATCATCGAGAAAGTACCGTTCGGATCGAAGGCGGGGACGCTCATGTCCCTGTCACCAAAACTCTCAACGGCAAGGGTCCTACCACTCTTCAGGTTTGCGGTGGAGGATTGGAGGAACGATCAGGAGTCGGTTCTCCAATCCATCGCCGATCAGCCGTGGTCGAGTGCCGGACCACTCATTGTTCGAAGCTCGGCCAAGGGCGAGGACTCCGCTACTCAGTCATTGGCAGGTCAATTCACGTCGGTACTGCACGTCTTAGGACGACGAGGCATCGTTGACGCCGTGGAGCAAGTCATCGAATCCTACGGTATCTCTCATCGCGAAGACGAAGTTCTTGTCCAGCCCGAACTTGAAAATGCTCGTTTTAGTGGAGTCGCCTTCAACTGTGATCCGAATTCTGGCGCACCGTACCGAGTCATCTCATGGTACGAAGGCACGGACACCACCAAGGTGACGACCGGAAGTTCTGAGGACGTCGAGACCTGGGTTGGCGTGATTCACCGTGTTCCCAGCGCCTTGCCCCCAGCGCTACGCCCGCTCCTCGAGTTGCTCGACGAGCTTGAGGCATTGACCGGCGAGCATAGGTTCGAAGTCGAGTTCGGAGTGGACGCGAACTTTGAAGTAATCCTCTTGCAGGCGCGCCCGCTCGTCATCGCGAGTCCCGAGGTATCCATACAACGCCACATCGAGGTACTGGAGGGGCTAGAAGACGCGCTGACGAGGGTTCAATCCGGCACTCAATTCGCCGGTACGAGAATGTTTTCAACCATGACCGATTGGAATCCCGCCGAGATGATCGGTGAGAAACCACGCCCGCTGGCGGCGTCTCTGTATCGCTTCCTCATCACTGATCAGACGTGGTGCGCATCGCGACAGTCGTACGGTTATCGCGATTTGCGAGGCGTTCCTCTGATGGTGGATCTCGGCGGACTGCATTACATTGACGTGCTCGCCAGCATCAATTCGTTCGCGCCCAGTGCCGTGAGTGAGGGACTCGTCAGGCGCTTGAGTGAGTACTATTCCGCAAAACTGATGAAGTCTCCAGAACTTCACGACAAGATCGAGTTCGAGGTCGTTTACACCTGCAATGCTTTCGGACTCGATGACGACTTGGCTGAACTGCGTTCAGCGGGATTCACGCAGTCCGATACTGATGAACTCAGCCAAGCACTCATCAATCTGACCAACGAGGTAATCCGGGGCGATGCAACGTGGCGTCGTGACCGGCGCCTAATCGAAGAATCGAAGACCCTGCAGTCGAGTGACCTAGGCGATGCTCTGACGTTGTGCCGCGACACTGGGGCCTTTCCCTTCGCCGGTCTGGCCCGGGCCGGCTTCGTCGGGCGCAAGTTGACCCTGGGTTTGGTTCGAGCCGGCGTGCTCTCTAGTAGTGACGTCGAACTGCTCATGGGTGGTCTCCACACGGTCACCCAAGAGATGATTGCTGATTTGCAGCGTTTGGCGCGTGAGGATTTTCTAGGACTTTACGGACATCTTCGACCGGGGACATACGACATCTGTGCGGCATCGTACGCCGAAGACCCTGAGCGATACTTCGAAGGCGTCCACCTCGGCGAGAAGGTTGTTGCGAACGTCGAGCCATTCCAACTGAATGACGCCCAGGAGAGGGCAATTGCCCTGATGATGGCTCGAGACCATATAGGTGGCACTCCGCACGACCTGATTAACTTCATCCAGAGCTCTATGCGAGACCGTGAGTGGGGAAAGTTCGAGTATTCGAGGCAGATCAGTCACCTCTTGAGTCTGCTGATTGACTTCGCCGATGAACTGAACATTTCCCGAGACGACTTGTCGTACCTGCCAATTGAGTCGATATTGACGCACCAGCGCTCCGGAGATTCCAGTCGGGACGCGTTGGCGAGATTGATTGAGGTGGGACGGGCGCAGTACGAGGTGACCAGTTCGATTCTCCTACCGTCACTCATCAGAACTGCTGACGACGTCTACGATTTCCTAGTTCCGAGGGCCACGCCGAACTTCGTTACCAAACTTCGAGTCATCGCACGCGTCGCGGACGTCGAGCGTGGCGATGACGTCGATGGAGCAATCGCGCTTATAAGCAGTGCCGATCCGGGGTTCGACTGGCTCTTTACTGCAGGAATCGTCGGCTTGATCACCGCTTACGGCGGAGTCAACTCCCACATGGCAATTCGCGCACAGGAATTAGGGATACCTACCGCGACCGGCGTCGGTCCCAATAGGTTCGCCTCCTACAGAATGGCTCACTCCATTGAGTTGGACTGTGCCGCGGGTTTCATCAGGGTAACTCGATGAAGACTGTGGGAATCTCACAGCGTCAGTTGCCCGCGACCGCGACCGGCGAGCTGCGCTGGGGACTCGATCAACGGTGGAGTAATTTCTTGTGGGAATTGGGGATTCTGGCCGTTCCACTCGCGAACGTTCCACATATCGCACTCTCGGTGGCAGAACATCTGAACCTTGACGGTGTCATCCTGTCAGGTGGTGACGACCTTTCTGACTATGGAGGAGACTCAGCACAACGAGATGAGACTGAGAGGCAGTTGTTCAGGTGGGCCTTCGAGTCGGGCCTTCCGATACTTGGTGTATGTCGGGGTATGCAACTGATTGCCTCGACGCTGGGTTGTGCACTCCACGAAGTCGACGGGCATGTCGCTCGCGTGCATCGTATCGAGGGACCGCTCGCGGTTGGCGAGGTGACGTGTTATCACCGCTGGGCCGTTTCGAACGTGGGCAGTGATCTGATTGCCCTGGGTTGGAGCGATTCTGTCATCGAGGCAATGTCGACGCGCAATGGTCAAGTGCTGGGCGTGATGTGGCATCCGGAGCGCGAGTGGCCGGACAATCCTCGGGCCGCCCAACTGGTCCAGGACCACTTCGGTGGCACGAGGTGAAAGGTTTGATCCTGGCCGCCGGTCGCGGTTCGAGGATGTCGACGTTGACGAAGAGCGGCCCCAAGTGCCTGGTGCAAGTCGATGGGCGCACGCTCCTCGACCGGCAGATATCGGCACTCAAGCGCGCAGGAATTGATCAGATCGCGGTGGTCGGCGGTTGGCGAATCGACTCTCTCAGGGACCTTGCGATTCCGGTGCTCGAGAATCCAGCGTGGGAATCGACGAGTATGGTCCACAGTTTGATGGCTGCCGCAAGCTGGATTGGCGATGACTCGGTTTGTGTCGCCTACGGAGACATTGTCTTTGGGAGTGATGTCGTCGCACAAATGATCGCCAATGACGGCGAACTCGTCATCGCTTATGACCAACAGTGGTACGAGAAGTGGTCGGCTCGATTTTCTGACCCGCTCGCCGACGCGGAAACTTTCCAAGTGGCACTAGATGGCTCATTGATCACCATCGGAAGTCGCGCGTCCGATGTCGCAGATATTGCCGGACAGTACATGGGCCTGCTCGTGATTCGTCCTTCGGCCCTCTCGGCCATTCGCGAATTCATTTCGGTGAATGACGTCGCGAGCATGACTCAGATTCTGGACCTTCTCGTTTCGCAGGGACTCTGTACGGTGCAGTGCGTAGCCACCCGTGAGCCTTGGTTCGAGTTCGACACGGTTCGAGATATTGAGGTGGGTATTGGCTACTTGCGCGAGCTTGATGCGATAGAGCGGGACGCGTCAGGTAATCATCGCGCGCCAGTGCATTGATTTTCGACACCTTCAGTCCCTCTCGTGAGGATCATCCGGAGTCAAATCGAAGATGTTGTGCGCGTCAATCAATCCACGAAGTGTCGCAGTTCGTCCACCGCTCGAGGCGAATGGCGTTGGGTCCATCGCGCAGGTAGTTCCATCCGGCCTGCGGGGTTCTCCAATCGCCGTAATTGAGTTCCAGTTCACGTTCGTAATCTTCGTGTCGGAGCCAAGAGCGTTCTAGGAATTCAAAGGGCACCAAGGGTTGGGCCGGGAGAACCTTCTCCACTTCGTAGAGTTGGTCGGGGGGCCAACCAAAGACGAAATAGTGCAGGCCGTCGGCCTCGGGAAAGAAGACTGAGAAGTCGTAGATTGCCCGTTTGCGCCGGAACATGAATTCAACGAGTCGACCGTCATTGGTGCGGCACTGTTGGTAGGGTCGAAAGCCAGCCCGCACCAGTCTCGGTACGGCCCCCATGAGGGCCGCAACGTCTTGAGGAAGGACTCCAAAATCAGCGTCGACGTCATTGGGGAGCAACCTACCTTCGCGGGCCCAACCCAACAGCATTCCCGAAAAGACCCAATAGCGCCCAGCCAACTCGGTACTTTCGAGCACGTCGTGGAGTCTGGCGAGGTCTTTGATGAAGCGACGGCGCAGGATTCGCTTGCTGGCGCGAAGAAGGGACCGCTTGAGGCCAGGGATTCGTAGAAGTGCGTTGAACGCGGACACCGAGAGTCGTCGTCCGATGCGTTCCTCATTCATCGATATTCGCCTCGTGGTGGTGGAGTCGGATCATCCGGATCGTGTCGAAATCCAACTGGAAACTAGCACGACGCAACGGTGACCGTGCGACATAGAGACGCCTCAGTCCATTGGTTCCGTACTCGATATTCACGCGTAAACCTGCTCCCATTCGAACGGGTGCCTAGTAGATACCCATGGCCGGCGATATTTGGGTACCGCCGTCGCAGCGTGGCAAGTTCTCTTGGCGACGGTCCCGACGTCTCAAGACGGGGCGAGCGGAGTCGCGTCGAGCGGGGGACCCGACGTGGTCTTGCGGTATCGCCTGATTGCCACCGGCAGGAAGACCACCAGCGTGATCGCCGAGTTGACGAGCGCGGCGTATCCAATGGCGTTGATCCCGTGGTGCCCGATGAACAGGTACACCACCGCCAACTGAATCGCGCTACTCGCTAGATTTCGTCCGGTCATCCACCATACGCGCTTATCCAGCCAGGCAAATGTGCTGTAGAACACCATAACGGCTGTGCCCAAAAGCGAGATGAGCAGCATTCTCATCAGTGAGGTGCCGTCCTTCGCGTACGACTCTCCAAAGATTCGAAGATATTGCGGGGCAAAAATGTATCCGATGACGACGCTCGGCACCAGTACGACCGTAAGTGCACGGATCGTGGAGTTAGCGTGGTGTCGAAGGGCTTCGGGCTCGTGGGAGGCTTCGACCAAGAACGAACGGACGATGCTCCAGCAAAACAGACCAAGTCCACTCGAGATCATCGTCGGAAGAATGAAGTGGGCCACCGAGACCGGTCCGAGTTTCTGGATCACGATAAGTGTCAGCAATGAGGGCATGAACACTGCCGACAGGAGCGAGGCGTATTGCGCACCGGCCAGTATCACGAGGTCGCGCGTGGAGGGGAGGTCCTCCGTGGAGCCAGATTCAGACATGTGCTCAGGTATTCGCTTCTTGAAGAGGTACCAGGTCACGGCGATGATCGTCAAGATGACTGGGGCCGTCCAAGCGACGAAGATACCGTTCCTGGACGTGATCAGTATGCAGGCCGGCAGGAGACCCAACTTGGCGAGGGCGAATGCGATGTTCTCAACGGCCACCCACTTTGACGCGCGAAGTCCAATCAAGACTGAGTCCTGGAGAGCAAAGATCGTCCACAGGATCACCGCGATGACGAAGAGGGCTCGCCACTCGAAGTTGGGAGTGACGAAACTTCGTCCAAATCCCAATAACAAGTAGCCGACCGCAAGAACGAAGCCCAGTGAAGTAGTCGTGATGTAGGCCCGCTTGACGAAGTCGCGAGTGAGATCGCCAGCAACGGGCAAGAAACGTTCGAAGAGCGAACCGTAGCTGAGTTGGGACAAGTTGGCTAACAGGAGCATGGCAGCGATCTCCGCCGATGCCCTTCCGACGGAGGCCGTCGGTGCCAGGTGGGCCGCGACGGCCCAGAAGACGACGCCAATGACCGCAGTGCCACCTGTGGAGATGAGCAGGGCAATGGCATTTTGAACCAGTCGTCCCGGCTGCAGGCGACTTCGCAGATTCGAAGTTGTTGGAGAATCGGTCACTCTTCGCACATTTCAGGAAGCTGGACAATTGGAGGTTTCAGTCGTGGTGAACGGTCGAATTCTTGGTGAGCTCGGTGAACATTGGGCCCCGATAACGCTGACTTCTGTGTACGCAAATTCATTCAATGGCAGTCTCACATCATATTGTTGTCGCTGTCGAACGATGTAGTCGATTTCTTATGATGGATTTACGCGATGACGCCAACGTGGCGGCGATATCGCGGTGGTTATTTGCAGCGCGTTCGGTCGGACAGCGTAGGCAATGTCCGAGTGGTCACGGTAATTTCCGCGGTTGACTTTTGGAGTGAACGACTGGTAGTTGAGGTCGACCATCGACTACCAGGCAATCAGGACTCCTGAGGAGACCAGTTGACCACGCTGCTCGTTGGACTGTCGATCTCAAGGGGGTCAAGGCAACTTCGACGGTATCTCAAGAAATCAGCGTACAATAGAGGTGCTAACGAATCGTCAGATGGTCGAATCTGGACGCAACCACGTTAGTGAGTCCACCGTGTTCGAAGAGTCGTTGAGTCACACTTTTCTCTAATCGTGTGCAAGAATTAGCGCATTCAAGTACCGTTCCTCGTCCTTTCACCACACTTTGATGATGCAGTGCTCAGCTGCGGTCACTTGCTGGCAATGAACCCAGGTTCTGTAGTCGTGACGATCTGTGGGGGCGTGGCACCCGAAGGATTGGCGGCGTCAACGTCATGGGACGTCATCACGTGGGCGTCGGCGCGGGCTGCAACACTGGGGCGTCGCCAAGAAGACCTTTCGGCACTCAATCGTCTTCAGGCCGTTCAATCCTGCGGCCAACTTTTGGACCTGCCCTATCGAAGTGATGGCGACGATGAAGCTGAGTTCGCCAACTCGATTGATCGGCTCCTGGAGAAGTGGGAGTTCGACGAGATTGCGATTCCCTTGGCGAGCGGAACACATCGTGACCACGTCTTGACTCGTGATGCAGCATTGGGGGTCTTGTCGAAGCTTGGACGCTCAGAGGTCTATCTATACGCCGATTTGCCGTACTACCTGCGCCGTGACGCTTTCAGGTCCGCGAGGGAATTGAACGTGGAATCGTCGATGTCGGTGATTGCAGACGATGCAGCGGTCAGAGCCAAGAACGAGGCCGTTAACCAATATCACTCCCAGGTCCCACTGTTGAAGAAGGACTTCGGGCGGGTCTTCAAGACCATCTACCAACCGGGAATCGAAACGCTGTTCAAACTGCGACTACCTTGACAATTCATTGATCAGCGATGCTGACGTAACCCACGGGCCTGAAGGAAAATTGGCGCGAGCACGATAGGTCAATCTTGGAAAGGATGACAAGAGATTCCACTCTTTTCATCGACGTCCACGACGTAGGAGATCATTGGGCACTGGACTGAGTCGTTTCGCACTCGGTCATGCGTCACCTTCTGTCGTGGACAAGGCGATTTCAGCGCCACGCCAAACGTGCCGTTGCCTTGCGCTTTAGCGAGATTCTGATCCTCACCCACACCTCGATTGACAGCCAGACCACCAGATTGAGATTGCTCGGATCTCGCCAGGAGGTCACCCAGCCCTCGGTGGCACTGAGAGGCTCCTTGCTGGGCCGATCGAAGTACTGCGCCAGCTCTCGATTGCCCACCACCGTTCTCATTTCATTTCGAACAAGTTGACGAACACTTCGAGGCGTCGAGACCTTGATCTCAGCTGAGAGTACGGTCTGCTTCTCGAAAGGCTTGAACTGCCGATCGACGAACGCGTCATCGGCTCTCAACGGCGGAAAGCCGTCGAACCGACCTCGCGCGGCTCGATTGAGTCCATACACGCCGCGTCCAGCGAGATGCTCGCTTCGCCAACTGAGAAGTCGAGGCACCGACTCTTGTGCTCGATAGAAGGCGCGGACCATGAAGGGTCGACCTTCCAAGTCGTACACCAGGCGCGGGCCTACCGCCCTGACCGGTGCGACGTCGAGCGCGTGGAGAAGCTCCATAACCGACTTCTCGGAAATCTTGACATCAGCGTCCAAGTAGAGGCGTGGGTAGAGATCTCCAGCGACTTGGTCGCCAACATTCAACGCGTGAAATTTCCCTGGATTGCTCTCGACGGTGGTCACGTCTTCGAAGGAACTCGAAATGGCGAAAGTTGAGTCGGTGCAACCGTTGCACACAACAACGACGTGGCAGACGCTGGTGATGGTGCTTGCACCCAGTACCTGGAGGAGGGAACCGATGGACGACTCCTCATTGTAGGCCGGAACAACGATGGAGAACCGTCTCACACTCAGAACGCCTCTTCGGGTGTTGTCCACGTTCGAAATCTAGACATGACCGACGATCATAATTCGACATGATCTCGCCACTGAAGAATCCCACGGATAATTTGGTCGAATAATCGCGCCAGTTCCACGTGATGTATCTTTGAACGATTTCTGTCGGCAAACGGTATTTCGGGAATGGGTGACAATGGAGCCTTCAGGGCGTCTCGTCAGCGTGGTGGTGCCAAGCTTCAATCGGCGGGACCACCTCGAAGGATTCATCACTCCGATACTCGCTGATCCGAAGACTGGCGAAGTGATCGTCGTAGTTGATGGCAGTACTGACGGGTCCATCGAGTTTCTCACCGAATGGTCGCTTCGACAGGATCGCATCAGAGCAGTCTTCCAGGAGAATTCGGGTCCCGCGGTCGCTCGCCAACGCGGCGTCGAAGCGGCCCGTTGTGACGTTGTACTTCTGCTCGATGATGATGTCAGGGTCGAACCCGGTCTCGTGACGGCGCATCTCAATTGGCATAGCGACGAATCGAATCGATTGGTCCTTGGATATATGCCCACCCATGTTCCGGTGCCACGCAGACCCGGGCAGGCTTCTACGATTATGTACGCCGAGGACTACGAAAACACCTGCCGACTCTATGAAATGAGTCCGGCTGACATCCACAAGAACCTCTGGGCTGGAAACATCTCAATGAAGCGCAGTGATGCGCTCCGAATCGGTTTGCGCGCCGACGGCGTACTTTCCTATCACGAGGACCTTCGATTCGGCATCCGCTGTCAGCTCGCCGGTCTGGAGGCGGTTTTCGATCGCTCACTGTTGTCTTGGCACTGGCATAGAGCGAACCTACGAAAGTTGGCGCGAGATGCACGTCGAAGTGGACGAGGCAGAGCAGCGCTCGTCGGAGAATTCCCGGACTTGTGCGAAGACTTAGATCCGCTCGGGCACCTGTCATCGAGCGAGACGTTGGTGTACCACATGTTCGGTTCGCTCCTGCTCAGTCCGGTCGTCGCGATGGTATCGATGGCGATCTCCTTCTTGGCCGGGAGAATGAGGATGTGGAAGTTGGAGTTGCTCGCTGCTCGGGTGCTTCGACTCCTCGCTTTGACGTCGGCGTACGAGCGCGCGGTGGGGCAAAGGCGTTCGAAAAGGGGCTGACACAGGTTGCCGCTGCAACGTCCAGCGTCGCCTGTGGCATTTCAAGCGCACCGGATGTTCATTGGGATTGGAGCCACCGGTCGGCGTCGTTTCGGTGCAGCAACACGCTCGTGGCGAAGCATCAAGCGCAGTGGACAAGGGAGTGATGCACTAGTGGTCCGACCAGTCGACCTCAAGTGGTTGAATTGGACGTGAGAACGCTTCTTGTGGATGAGACATATTCAACCGGTGTCGAATCATCAATGGACGAGGCCGAACTCGGACAGCGCGGGTAATGGCGCGCGGTGCCCGCGTTCAGCGAGTAGAACTGTGTCGAATCGAAGAGGATGGTAACCCCGCGTTTCGCGGAACTCGAATGCGTTTGATTGGAGCAGCGTCGTGTATGCACGGTGCTGGGACCTGGGAAAAGGAACAGTAGTGGAGACTGAACTACGACAAGTGACTCCAACGAAGGCGTTCTGGCCCAGCGTCGTCTTGCTCAGCGTGGCGACGGGAATCGTGGACGCGATCTTCTCAAGCATCCGTTCGCTTTGGGGCGACGAGGCCTTCACCGCGGTGGTGTCGTCATTGGGCACCCGTGACTTCTTTCATCTCGTTCTTCACGAGCGTGATGCGGTGAACGCAACGTACGACTTGGTGATGAGGCCCTATGAGGCGTTCGCCGGGCACACTACCTTGATACTGCGCTTACCGAGCGCAGCCTTCATGGCGATCGCCTGTGCGGGGATCATGCTCATAGCTCGAAAGCTGACCAATTCACGAGCCGCCATTCTCACCGGCGCCTTCTTCCTTCTCCTGCCCTTGGTTCAGGGTTTCGGATCCGAGGCACGTTCCTATGCACTTTCGGCCGCAGTCGCGACTTGGTCAACGTGGCTGCTCTTAGGGCTCAGCTCGGACCAAGGTCACGCGCGAACTTGGAAGTGGTGCTATGGCGCTTCACTCGTCCTTCTCGGCTACGTCTTTCTGTACGCGTTCCTTATCGTGGCTGCGCACGCCTTGTTCGTGGCCAGCCATCCGTCGTCGAGCAAACGCGTCCGTTCGGTAGTACGCGTTCAATCGGTAGCCCTTTTGCTACTCCTGCCGCTGGCGGTCATCTCGTGGCACGAGCACGGCGAGATCTCTTGGATTCCATCGGGACTGCGGGCCATGGTCTATAACGGCTTCGGCATTTTCATTACTCCCTTCTGGCCTGGAATGACCTCAACTCCCTATCCCGAGATCCTCGCTGTGCTCGCTTGGAGCATCATTGCGATCGGGGTGTTCCGACTGGCGTTGGGGGAGGGCGACGCCACGATGTCCTGGACGGCTGTTCGCCTAGGCGTCATCTGGGCGATTGTCCCGGGAGTGATCTTCTCTATGGCGTCTCTCGTTGGACATTACTTCACGCTTCGATATCTCGTGTTCTGTGCGCCCGCCGTGGCGCTACTGCTCGGCGTAGCAGTCGATCGCATCGGACGAACTTCCTGGAGGACGGCAATCATCGTGATCTTCGCCTTGCTGGTGGTCCTCGCGGATGGCCCACTGTTCTCCGTCACAGGGAAGGATGGATGGGGAAGCGCCCAGCAGGTCCTCAGTTCGCACGGTGCAACGGGAGAGTTCGTCATGCCGACGCCCCAGACTTATGGGAACTGGTTGCTCCTCGACCCACGGGTGACCGGTCTTCCCCACGAAATGACCCTGATCGACTTCGGTATCGGCCGGCACTGGACGCCAACCATCGTGGTACGAAGCTGGAGCTCGCAGAGGGCACCGTCGACGGGAGTGGTTTGGCTAGTCTCGCGATTTGGCGTGGTGAGTTGCTCAGATCTGCGCACTCTTCGACGTTGGGGCTTCAGGGCTTGGGCAGAGTTCGGGGGCAAAACCTCTCCCATCTACGAGTTTGTTTCGCGCGCGAATCATGCACCGACAACAGTACGGGTGACGTGTAGCGTGCCCTAGGTTGTCCTGCGTCGCTGGTCCAGTATGTGACCTCTTTGACCGACGAGTAAGTGACGAGATTTTGCGTCGAGACACCGTTGAGGAGTTGATGTCCAAGGCTCGATCGATGTCCTATGGCGACTCGACGTCCAAGGGTGAAATCCACGAGGACAACCGCGGGCTTTGAGTGGAGTCACCGCAGTCAAATCGCGACCGTGGCGCGACGTGGCCGGAATTCGACTGCGGGGGCTCTGATCTCAACGCGAGACGTCGCTTCAGCCCGGTGCGTACTCCGCAATCCAGTCCACCAGCATCGAGACTGGAGTCGTGGGGCACTGGCGATGCTCCGAGCAAATCGTGCGCTGTTCGAGGTCGAGGCGCATTGGGATACGAGTGATCGCAGCTGGCTGGGTGATGCTCGTCCAGACGTGGCCATCAACAACGAAGTCAATCTTGGAGTGCGTCCACACAACGCCCCACGTATGCCATTTGGTCATGTCAATCGCTAGGACGCGGCGCACCGCGAAGTTTCTCGATCCCCAGTGGACGGTGGAGCTCGTTGCGTTCAGATTCCCACCATTTTCATTGAAGTCGATCTCCGGTGGCCACGTGTTGTTGGCGGGCCAGAGGAGTTGGACTTCATTCGCGCCCCCACCCGTGACCCTCGAACGAACGAAGTAGGCGCCGTAGATTCGAGTTAGACCACATTGGCAGAGCCCGCCCGTCACCCAGCGGTTCTGGTAGCGCGGATCTCTCCACGTATTGAGTCGTAGGAGACCTCCACCGACTTGTACATGAGCGCTTCCAAACTGCCCGCCAGGAGCACCGCCGGGAATGCCAGTGAACACGTCCCAGCCCACAGGCAACTTGGTGCCGTTGAAGTTGTTGACGTAGGTCAAATGGAATCCCGTCATGGCATTGATGGGCGGCGGTGCGAGTCCAGAAGGACTCGATTTACTGCTGGTGCCAACCGGGAAACTCACACTCGACAACCGGGTAGCGCTTCGAGCGTGCAGAGTACCAATCTCCAATGGTGCGATGAGGGCGCGGTTGTTGGCGGTCGCGGTAGTGGTGGACAGGATCAGTTGACTCACGATCAGTGCGGAGACAATCAACACGGGTGTCCGAGCCTTCATCATGCGGCAACTGAGTCCTTTTGCCCGCACGACGCCGCCGTCTTGTGCACGAGGCGGCCATTGTTGATCCCTTCGAATGTACGTTGGCATTGGTTCCTACGTTTCATATCGGTGGTCCCCGTCGCGTTACTCGCAAAGAGCAAGCCTATGGCTTTGGACCTGGTTCAGACAATGCACCCTTACGAAGGACTAAATTCGGCGACCCAATCGATCAACATCGACACCGGTACCCTGGGGCATTGAAATCCCGATTGACACATTGTTCGCTGTTCGATGTCCAGGCGCATCGGAATATGAGGGATCTCCACCTTGTTAGTGATAACCGCCCAGGCACGACCATCGACAAGATAGTCAATGGAGTTCGGGCTCCAAACCACTCCCCACGTGTGCCATTTGGTCAAGTCGATTGGGACGGATCGCTGATCTATTTGGTTGGTCGGACCCCAGTGAACTGTCGATGACGAGGAGTTCGTGCTTCCCCCGCTCTCATTGAAGTCAATTTCCGGTGGCCAGACGTTGCTCTCGGGCCAGAGCAGCTCGATGGCGCTTGCTCCTCCACCGGTAACTCTTGAGCGCACGAAGTACGCACCGTAGGTTTGCACGAAGTCGCACTGGCAGAGACCTCCGGTGACCCAGCGGCGTTGATACAACGGATCTCTCCACGTATTGAGCTGAAGGAGTCCATGGTGGACCACGACGTGGTTCGCCGCGAACTGTCCTCCCGGCGATCCCCCAGGAATACCAGTAAAGACGTACCAGCCCTTCGGTAGCGTCGAACCATTGAATTCATTGACGTAGGAACGTCGATAGCCCGGCATCGCGCGAGGTCCCATCGGGGCCATTCCCGATGGATTTGAGACGTTCGGGACACCAATGGGATACTGCTTGTTGAAGGCTCTGGGTATCGAAGCCGGACTCTTCAACGAATAGACCAGTACCGAGGCAACTGCGCCAAGCGCGAAGACGATCGAGATGAATGCGATGATCTCATTCCACGCCGATTGACTTCGGGGCATCGTCAACTTCTCGAGAGTCGCGTTCTTAGATTCCATGTTGGTTTTGACACTAGTGAAACCACTGCCGGTGCTGTTCAAGTCGCCATATTTTCATGATTCTCCGAGAATTATCATTCAATCACCGTAGGAAGGACATCATTTGGACGGTACGATTTGAGTAAGGCTGCAGCGCCCAATTCTTACGGTTGCGTTGAGTGGTCAGTGGATTGCAAAATGTAGTGACTGACGCGATATAGGTGGTTGGCCGACTGAGTGGTAGGCCCTTCGAAATCCAGGTCTCGAGTGGGCTATTGCCAAACGGGTCGAGGTGAAGTTAAAGGCGTGATTTGAATCTTTCTCCAGAAAACTCGGAAAGGCAAGCCAAGCAATGAGATGGCCACGTGTCAGGGCGATACTTCTCATCTCGAAAGCAAGACGGTTACACACTATTTTTGGTGTGGTCACTTTCGCACTGGTGCCCGTGGCGTCGCTCACGCCGTTGTCAATGTCGCACGTGGTTCAGTCGAGTGGCTCCAACCACGCAGGTGTACGAGTCGCTTCGTCAGTGCTAAAATTAAATCGCCTCAGACCCACACGAAACCCAAGTCCGATCTACCCGGTTGGTGTTCACGAGCAATCAAATCCGTCGGGAATGGCTCCGCCAGGACCGCAGTCACTAGCCGGCTATCGCCAGACGTACGTCACCGATTTTATGGGGACGGCATTGCCCTCAGGCTGGAGCGCATTTGCTGGAAATCCCTCAGGCGACCCGGGTTCGCAATGGGCTATTGATCATGTCTCGGTTGGCGGTGGACTGCTTCAACTGTCCACGTACCAAGATCCCCGCTACGCCAACAACTGGGTAAGTGGTGGCTTGTGCCAATGCGCACTCGCCCAGACGTACGGTGCCTACTTCGTCCGCTCGAGGATGACCGGTCCAGGTCCGACCCAGGTCGAGTTACTTTGGCCGTTGTCGGGATGGCCACCGGAAGTTGACTTCAATGAGACCTATGGACCTTCGAACTTGACGATAGCTACGGACCACTTCGACTCGACCAATCAGCAGATTCACAACAATTTGAACATCGACATGACTCAATGGCACACGTGGGGGGTGGTTTGGACCCCGACATCGCTGACCTACGTAGTGGACGGAAGAATTTGGGGTTCGGTGACGGGAACTGTGGAGATTCCGAGTCAGCCTTTGGCCCTGCATATTCAGCAACAAACTTGGTGTTCTTCGGGTTGGGCTTGCCCC
>JABEUR010000149.1 GCA_013044405.1 Acidimicrobiaceae bacterium
ACGCTCGCGGTGCGCGGCCAGAATCCGGTCCACGGTCTCTTGGCCGCTCGTCGTCAGGCGGATCAACGACGCCCGCCCGTCGTCGGGGTCGGGCTCGCGTGCGACGTAGCCGAGTCGCTCGAGTTGCTGCACCTTACGCGTCACCGTGGGGGCGTCGACGCCCAGTAACGCGGCCAGCGAGGTGACGCGAAGGGGGGTGTCGGCGTAGAGGCGCAGTTTGTAGAGCAACGCCGCACCGGCCCGGTCGAGCCGCACACCGGCCGCGCGCAGCAGCTCTTCGTGGACGCGGATCTGATTGGTCGACTGCGTCACGCTCTGCAGGCTCGACTGGATCTCGCTGATTATCACCGCGGTCGTTTTCGACCGTCGAGGGACCCTGGGCTGAGTAGTTGCTTTCAACACACAAATAATTGTAGCGGTACTCGAACGTGACGTGACTACGCGTCGCCGACGGAGCGACGTGACGTCGTTGCGAGAACGAGCGCGAGTTTCGGGCCTATCTCCCAAGCGTGCTCCCGACGTTCGGACAGTTCTGCTTCTACGAATCGCGTAGCCAGCGCTACCACTCGATTTTCGCAGTTTTGAGGTCCCTGGCCCACCCCTGACGGTCGGTCGCCTTTCACCAATCAGGGCCTGCGTGCCTTGGTGTCTTCGCTGCTCGACCAACCCTTCAGCTCGACGCAAATGACCTACGACCTACGACGTTTGCGGCTCAAAGGTCTCATCACCCGCATTGCCCGCACCAACCGCTACACGCTCATCGAGGAGGGGCTGCGTTTTGCGGTTACCTACACCAAACTGGGTCGACGACTACTCCCGCCCCTGTTGTCGGCGAACCAACCACCGGCACCTCGGGAACTGCAGCGCGCCTCCACCACTATTGACCACCACGCCGATGACTATCTCGCCAAAGCCCGACTAAGCCCGGCCGCGTGCAACTTGCCTCAAAATTCAACTCACCCGGAACAGAGGTTCTCTAGCGCGTTGCACCCCTTGTCGCCCGAGCGGACCTCACTCGGTAACCGTCGGCGCCCACCCCGTCCATCGGGAACGCAAGAGGTGGGCAGCAGCCTTGGGCTGACGCTGCCGCGTGAAGATCCCCTTGCGATTCCCCTGAACGCGCACCGGACTCTGTTTGGTCGCGAAGTCAGCGAAGTTCCAAACATGTTCACCGATAACGAAGTCGAGCCGGTCAAAGACTCCGTGATATCGCTCGAGGAACTCACACTGGAACTCCTCAGTGAAGAGGACGGGCGGATCACTGTGGAACCCGGCCACAGTATCCGCCCCATACTCGGTCACGAGCACGGGCTTGCCGAATCGCTCGTGCCAGCGAAGGAGGTCACGTTCTAACTGGGCGTCAATGAGCTCAATTTCACCGGGATCAGTGCTCCATCCGAGATACCGGTTGACGCAGACGACATCAAACAGGTCGCTTACGTGAGACTCATCGGGCAGCGCGTACTCAACGATGGCCGAGGGTCGGTTCGGATCTAGTGTGCGCACCATCTCGGCTATCCGGGAGAAGTACTGACGCGACGCGGGTTCATACGTCGCGGCCTCGTTGGCGACACTCCACATCACGACGCACGGGTGGTTCCCGTCTCTCATCACTAGTTCTCGAAGTTGGCCCAAATGCGTCTGGAGGAGCCCGTCACCGGCACGCTCCTGCGTGAAGACAGTCTCGTGCCGGTCCCACATGTTGAGTCCCACCGCCGGAAGTTCGTCAATGACGCACACGCCCAACTCATCGGCCAGGTCCATCACCTCTTCGCCGTAGGGGTAGTGGGACGTTCGGAACGAGTTGGCACCAATCCAGCGCAGCAGGTTGAAGTCCTTCACATTCATCACGGCGTCGACGCCCTTGCCTCGAACGTCAGCGTCCTCGTGCTTGCCGAACCCTCGGAAGTAGAATTCCTTGCAGTTGATCAGGAAGGACCGGTCCGTGACGTGGATGGTTCGCACGCCCACCCGCAGCTCGTACTCATCCACGACGAGGTTCCCCGGGCCAAGCAGGATAGCGACCATTGAGTACAGATAGGGAGCTCCCGGCTCCCACAGGTTGACACTCGGGATCATCACCGTGCCGGAGTGCCCGTCGCACGCAGCGACGTCCACACCGGTCGCATCTCTCAGGACCACCCGAACGTGCACGTGGTGGCCCCCTCCCTCGGAGCGCTCGACGAGGTTCGGGTCCGTACCCACCGTGACGTCGTAGTGAACGACGCCAGCCGTGCCGCGGACCTCAGTCGTCACCCGAATATCGTCGATGCGATCCCGTGGCGTCGTATACGCGAGCACCGGACGATGCAGTCCCGCGTAATTGAAGAAGTCGTGAAAGTACCTTTGACGTCTGCGTGTCTGAACGTGACCGAAGTCATCCATCCGATCGATCGTCCCCGGGGGGAGAGTCGTCCAGTCCAGCTCGTTGTCGACCCTGATCGTCAGGCGGTTCTCCCGGCCGTAGAGGGCGTAGGGCGTAGCATCGCCCTCGAAGGGCAAGAATCCTCCTCGGTGTTGCGCTATCAGATGCCCATTGAACCACATCATGGCGTTATGAGTCGCACTGCCCACCCGCACGATGGTGCGAAGGCCGCTCCATGAGGACGGCACGACGAACTTCCTCTCGTACCACACGGCACCCACGTGATCGCGAAGCCGTGCGTCCTGGGTAATGTCGTTGTAACTGGCGGGCACCGGCATCAGTATCGGATCCTCGAGGTTACGAGCACTCCAGCCCTCGCGTTCACCCTCGGCGTGCCAGTCCACCTTGAAGTGCCAGATGCCTCCCAAGTTCTTGGTGTCGCGAGTGGAAGATTCCCGAGGATAGAGCACGGTCACTTCCTTCTCAGCGGACACAAGGAGGGGCCACGCGCACCGCCGGTGTTGTTCGTGACCCCGTAATCGTTATGACTCGTCACCACTCGCTGATTCGTCCGCGACTTGCGACGGGCTGAGCCGCGTGACGATAGGGAACTCAACACTCCAACTTCCGACACCGGCGCCGTGAAGCTACGTTCCGGGCCACCCTCACTACCACCTCGCCATCGCGGAAGCAACCGCGAGCACGTTCCTAATCGCACTCTTCTCGCTCGCCACGACGAAGCGGTTACCTCACGCGTCGGCGCGGGCCGATTAGGACTGGAGCCCGAGCGGCACCGCAAGAGCACTAGTCGGCTCATCTCGAATTCCTCGGCGCTCTCGCGACGCACAACTTGGTCATCGCACTCAGCCGGTCTCGGGCCGCGCGCACCGACTCGTCTGTCGCCGCGGTCCGCCACTCATCGCTCTACGCCGGACCCGATCCCGGTCGCCGCAGCGCAGACGTAGTCACGGCGTCGAGTAGACGTACCGTGTACTCGTGCGTCGGATGCTGGAGCACGTGCTTGGTCTCGCCGCGCTCGACGACCTGACCCTCGTTGAGGACGAGAATCTGATCGGTGATCACGCGCGCGCTGAGCAGGTCGTGGGTGATGTAGAGAAGGCTGATGTTGCGCGTCTCGCGCAACGTGGCGAGAAGTTTCAAGATACCCGCGCGCATCGACACGTCCAGCATTGATACCGGCTCGTCGGCGACGATGAGCTCCGGCTCTGACGCGAGGGCACGAGCGATGACCACCCGTTGACGCTGGCCGCCCGACAGCTGGTGGGGCAGCTTCTTGGCGAACTGGGCGGTGGGCACGAGTCCTACCGCTTCGAGTAGTTCGTGGGCCCTCGCCGTCGCGGCGGCCCGGGACAGTCCGAGGAAGTTGACGCAGGGTCGCGTGACGACGTACTCGACCGTGTGCATCGGATTGAGGGCTCCGTAGGGGTCCTGGAAGACCATCTGCACGCGACGGTGCAGCGAACGCAGCTCTCGACGGCGAATCCGCTCGATGGCCAGGTCGCCGTAGCGGATCCGACCCGCCGTGGGACGCTCCGCGCCGATGATCATCTTGGCCAGCGTGCTCTTGCCGCTCCCGCTCGCGCCCACTAGTCCGACGGACGCGCCGGGCGCGATCTCGAAGGACACGTCGACGACGGCCGGGTGCGCCACCCTGGCGCCACGGTGGGCCAGATAGGTCTTGGACACGTGGTCGACAATCAGTGAAGGTCCGCGCGCCGTCCCCGTGGTCCCCGCCGCTGCGCGTGCGTCACCCACGACTGCCCCCCTCGACGAGACCGGTGCGAACCTGACACGAGACCCGGCCACCCCCGAGCGGCGCGAGCACGGGACGCGTCGTCGAGCAGGAGGGGACCGCCACCGAGCATCGCGGCGCGAAGGAGCACCCGGGGATGGCCAGCGAGAGATCGGGTGGGGCCCCCGGGATGTCCGCGAGCATCACCTCGTCGGCCCGTGGATCGGCGAAGCAGCGCAGGAGCGCCTCGGTGTAGGGATGATGCTCTCCGCGCGTCAGTTCGACGGTCGGCGAATCCTCCACGATGCGCCCGGCGTACATCACCAGCGCCCGGTCCGCCGAGTCGAGCACATCGCCCAGATCATGGGTGATGAGGATCGCGGTGAATCCTCGACCCTTCTGCAGGTTCTTGATCGTCGACATCACCGAACGCTGGACGATAACGTCCAACGCCGTCGTCGGTTCGTCAAAGATCACGAGCTTGGGCTCGAGCGAGAGCGCGATGGCGATCGAGACCCGCTGACGCATACCGCCAGAGAGCTCGTGGGGGAACCGACCGATGACGCCCGCGTCGAGTCCGACACCCTCGAGGAGTTCCGCGGCGCGCTCGCGAATCGACGCTCGATTCCAGCGCTCGTGGGGCGCCGCGTGGGCTCGCAGCACATCGGCGAAGTGATGGTGCACGTCGCGCACCGGATTGAGGGCATTCATTCCGCTCTGCAAGACGAGTGCGAATCCGTTGCGACGATGCTGACGCAACGCTTCGTGATCGAGGGTGCTGATGTCGACACCGTCGAAGACGATCGAACCACTCTCGGTGCGCGCGGGCGGACGCAACAACCGCGCGAGGGCGTAGCCCAGAGTTGACTTGCCGCAGCCGGACTCGCCCACCACCCCGACGAACTCCCCTTGCTCAAAACTCAGGTCGACGTCGCGCACGGCCCATATCCGCTCGGCGCCCTGGGAGGCGTAGGCGACGTTCAGCCCCGTGACCTCCAAGAGCGCCATCACCGCTCCCGCAGTCGCGGGTTGGACAGCGCATCGATGCCGAAGTTGATGAAGGCGAACGACACGGCCAAGATCGCGATGGCGACGCCGGGCGCCAGGAGGAGCAGGATCTGCTTGGAGAGCAGCGCGTTGTCCTGCTCGGCCCAGTACAGCAGGTTGCCCCACGCAACCGTGTTGGGGTTGCCGATGCCCAAGAACTCGAGGCCGACCGACGCGCTGAGCGCTGCCCCCGCCGCCCCGAAGAAACTCGCCGCCGCCAGTGACGTCATGTTCGGCAGGATCTCTCTAAAAGCGACCCGCAGCAGCCTCTCACCGGAGAGCACGGCCGCGCTGACGAAGTCGCTGGTACGCAGAGTCGCGGCCTGACTGCGCATCACCTTGGCGCCGGTGGGCCAGCCGGTGAGCCCGATGAAGATGATCGTTATCCATATCGACTCGCTCTGCACGTAGGTCGATACAACGATGATCAGGACCAGTCCCGGCAGGATCATGTACTGGTTCGTGATGTACATCAGCGTCTCGTCGACGACGCCTGGGCGGAACCCCGCGACGAGACCGACCAGTAGCGCGAGCACCGTGGCGATTGCGCCGGCGACGAAACTCACCAGCAGCGACACGCGCGTGCCGTAGACGAGTTGAGCGAACACGTCCTGCCCGTTGCCGGTCGTCCCGAACCAGTTGACCGCGTTCGGGTTCTGGTAGGGCACGAAGTTGTGGGCCAACGGTGACTGCTGGGCGATGAGGGGCGCGAAGACCGCGATCGCGATGAGGGTGAAGAGGATGATGAGCCCGATTCGTGCCTTCGTGTTGTCCCAGAGAGTCGCGACGACGCGACCGAGGAATCGAATGCTGGTCGGCACGCCGAGTCCCCGGTGTGCACCGGGTCGCTCGACTCCGATGGTCGACCCCGGTCCGGCGCTCGTCACACGGTCGCTCATCGCGCCCTCCCCCGGCCCCACTGTCGGTGCGCGCGCCGCGCGCGTACGCACGTCATCGCCCGCGCGTCCTCGGGTCGAGCCAGGTGTAGAGCAGGTCGACGGCGAAGAGCGCCACGAGCATGCTCACCGACGTGAACAACAAGATGCCCTGCATGAGCGAATAGTCCCGGGCGTTGATGGCCTGGATGAGCAGGCTGCCGATCCCCGGTATGCCGAAGACGTCCTCGATGAGGACCGTGCCGCCGATGGCCCCGCCCAGGGCCAACGCGAAATTCGTCACGTTGGGTAAGAGCGCGTTGCGCGCCGCGTACGACAGGGCCACCTTGCGCCCCCGCAACCCGTTGGCCTCCGCGAAGGTCACGTAATCCTGTCCGAAGGTGCTCACCATGTTGTTGCGCATCCCAAAGACCCACCCCGAGAGCCCGGTGATGACGAGCGCGACCCAGCCCAACGCCAGGTGATAGGACGCGTCCACCA
>JABEUR010000150.1 GCA_013044405.1 Acidimicrobiaceae bacterium
AAGGGTTCGACTGTTAGCACGGGCGATCCGCCTATCGATCATCTCGGTGGCCTGGGGGCTGGTATCGGGAGTTCTCGCGGTCGTCGCAGGAATCAACGCAGGAAGTCTCGGCGTGCTCGGCCTGGGATTGAATATCCTCGCTGACGTCACCGGTTCGTTGGGACTGATCTGGAGGTTTCGAGTTGAGCAGCGAGATCCGTTTCGTGCCAATCATGCGGAGCGGTTGGCCTCCTTGGTCGTCGGCACCGCACTCGTCACCGTGTCCCTCTCCTTAGCCGTCGCGGCGACGACCGCGTTGATATCGCGAACCTCTCCGCATCAATCATGGATCGCTCTGGGCGCCGCTGGCGTTTCTACCATCGTCCTGACCCCTTTGGGACTGGCCAAACGAAGGACCGGACAAGAACTCGCGAGTCACGCGCTCCGTGGTGATGGGACATTGAGCATCATCGGCTCTGCGCTGGGACTCGTAGCAGTGATGGGACTACTGGCCAATGAGTACCTAGGGTGGTGGTGGACGGACCGCGGTGCGGCGCTCGGTATCGCCGTCGTCGCGGGTGTCGAGGCAGCACGGGTACTACGGAACCGACCCCGAGCGCAGACCTGATGACGGCCAGTCTCATGGTGCAATGCCCCGCCATATGGCCCGTCCCTCGGCATCGTCGCGAATCGAGCCCACGTCGCAACGCGTTCTGCGGTAGCCTTGGCGTACCGACACGTAACTCAGAATCGTAGATTCTGCGACGCCACTATTTGCCTCTCGTGTCGAGACCGAAGATCCGAAATCTCACATCAGTGCATGGACATCGAGAAAAATCGTGGCTCTTACATCGCCACGAAGATTGGTGGAACGAGTGGTTGACTACAGCAATGTCGAACGGGGACATCCGCAAATCAGATGCCGTACTGCGCGCTACGACTACCTCACCCTGGCAACCTCGTGATTCAACAACCCTTCTTTGCGACCGAGCCTTGGTGCCTGCGAGAGACCAGGTTGGACCTCGATATTCTGGCCCAGAGTGAGTCGGTATTCGCTCTCTCGAACGGTCACATCGGATGGCGCGGCAACCTCGACGAAGGTGAGCCCCACGGGCTCTCGGGTTCGTATCTGAACGGCGTGCACGAGCTTCGACCGTTCCCGTACGCTGAAGCGGGCTACGGATATCCCGAACAAGACCAGGTGATGATCAACGTCACCGATGGCAAAGTCATACGCCTGCTGGTCGACGACGAACCCTTCGATGTTCGATACGGCGAACTGCACAGCCACGAACGCTGCTTGGACTTTCGCGCGGGTGTCCTCGACCGACGCGTCGAATGGACTTCGCCCTCCGGACGAAGGATTCGGGTGGACTCCAGGCGTTTGGTCTCGCTCGTCCAACGATCCGTGGCAGCGATCTGTTATGAAGTCGAAGCCGTCGACCATCAGGTGCGTCTCGTCATCCAATCCGAGTTGGTGGCGAACGAGCCGTCGATGCCGGCGAGTAGCGACCCGCGCGTGTCCTTCGCCATTGACGATCCGTTGCGCGCGCAGTTCCACGCCAACGAGGGACTTCGCTGCGAACTACTGCACAGCACCACGTTCAGTGAACAGTTGATGGCCGCCGCCATGGACCACGTGATCGAAGGACCGGAGTCGATGAAGGTCCACTCGGAGAGTTTCGACGACCTCGGTCGCGTCACGGTGACCGTCACCCTCGAACCGGGCGAGCGCCTGCGCCTGGTCAAGTACGTGACCTACGGTTGGTCCGCTGAACGTTCGAGCGAGGCGCTGCGCGACCAGGTCGACGGAGCGCTCGTTGCGGCGCTCGACACCGGTTGGGACGGCCTGTGCTCACAGCAACTCGAGTTCTTGGACGACTTCTGGGGGCGCGCGGACGTCGAGATCGAAGGCGACGACGAAATTCAACAGGCCGTGCGTTTCTCGCTGTTCCACGTCTTGGCGGCGGCGGCGCGTAGCGAGCGGCGCGCGATTCCCGCCAAGGGACTCACCGGTAGCGGCTATGGGGGACACGCGTTCTGGGACAGCGAGACGTTCGTGTTGTCGGTCTTGAGCTACACCATGCCCGAAGCCGTGGCCAACGCATTGCGATGGCGCCACGACACGCTCCCGGCGGCGACCAAACGAGCCCAAAGCCTTGGTCTCGAGGGTGCGGCATTCCCGTGGCGCACGATCAACGGTGCGGAATGTTCTGCCTACTGGCCCGCGGGTACGGCAGCCTTTCACGTGGGCGCCGACGTCGCCGACGCCGTGATCCGCTACCTGCACACCACCGGCGACCAGAAGTTCGAGGCGAGCGTGGGGCTCGAACTGTTGACGGCGACGGCGAGGTTGTGGTCATCGCTCGGACACTTCGACCCCGAAGGTGGATTTCGCATCGACGGCGTGACCGGTCCTGATGAGTACAGTGCCATTGCCGATAACAACGTCTATACGAATCTGATGGCGCAGCGCAATCTTCTTGCGGCGTGTGACGCGGCCGAGCGTCACCGCGACGGGGCTCTGGCGCTCGGGGTTGACCGAGCGGAAATCGCCCGATGGCACCGCGCGGCCCAGGCGATGATCGTACCGTTCGACCTCGCACTTGGGGTCCACTCCCAGAGCGAACGCTTCACCGACCACGAGATTTGGGACTTCGCGGCCACGACACCTGAGGCCTATCCTCTCTTGCTGCACTTTCCCTACTTCGACCTCTACCGCAAGCAGGTGGTCAAGCAGGCCGACCTGGTGTTGGCGATGTTTCTGCGCGGCGACGCGTTCACTCCCGAGCAGAAGAGGAAGAACTTCGAGTACTACGAGCGCCTCACGGTGCGTGATTCGTCGCTGTCGGCCTGTTGTCAATCGGTCATGGCGGCAGAGGTGGGCCACCTGGCCCTGGCCTACGACTACCTCGCCGAGGCCGCCCTCATGGACCTGGGTGACCTCGAACACAACACCCGCGACGGTCTGCACATGGCATCGCTCGCCGGAGCGTGGATTGGTCTCGTGGCCGGCCTTGGTGGGATGCGCGAGCGCGGGTCGACTCTCAAGTTCGCGCCCCAACTGCCCGAAGGAATCACTCGCCTGGCGTTCAACATTGAGTTTCGTGGCCGGCGCCTTCGCGTCGAGGCCACGACCTCGGCGACGAACTACGTCTTGAGCCAAGGTGAAGACCTCGAGATCGTTCACTTCGATCACTCCTTCACCGTCTCGACGAAGCAGGAGTCGACCTTCAAGTCGACCAGTGACCACTCGCGTAGAACGGCCCTCACGGCCCCGAGCCAACCCCAAGGACGCGAGCCGGCCAAACGCCTTGCCGACCCCGCCCGGCGTGAGGAGAAGCAGTGAGCGAGCAGACTCCTCACGGGCCCGACGTGAACGTCGACCTCGGCGCGTACGACGCCTGGCTCTTCGACATGGACGGGGTCTTGACCCAGACCGCAGCCGTACACGCTACGGCGTGGAAACAGGCGTTCGACGAGTTCCTGCGGCGCGAGGCCGCCAACGGCGCCACGACCTTCGTGCCCTTCGACATCGAGAGCGACTACGAGAGATACGTCGACGGAGAACCCCGCGAGGACGGCGTGCGTAACTTCCTCGCGTCGCGCCACATCAGTCTCCCCGAGGGCGCCGACGACGATCCCGTCGACGCCCGCAGCGTCCACGGACTCGGTAATCGCAAGAACGATCTGGTACTCGAGGTGATGAAGCGCGACGGCGTCGCCGTCTTTGAAGGGGCGAGCGAGCTCGTGCAGGCGTTACGCCGAGGTGGCGTCAAGGTCGCGGTCGTCTCGGCGAGCGAGAACACCCGAGCCGCCCTCGCCGCGGCGGGCATACTCGCCCTGTTCGATGCCATCGTCGACGGTATCGTGGTCAAGGAGCGTCACCTCGCTGGCAAGCCGGCCCCCGACAGCTTTCTCGAAGGTGCGCGGATGCTCGGTTTCGAGCCCAATCGCTGCGTCGTCCTCGAAGACGCACTCGCCGGAGTGCAGGCCGGCCGCTCGGGCCACTTCGCGCTGGTCATCGGGGTCGACCATCACGACGCATCGGGCGAGCACGATTACGCGAATGAACTGCGAACCCACGGCGCCGACGTGGTGGTGAGCAGTCTCACGATGCTCGCCGGTCCGTCCTAGCCAGTCGAACGGGGACACTTCTTGAGGCGCCACTCCCGGCCGCGGGGTGTCCTTTAGAGATTCAGCACGAAGCGCTCGACCGCATAGGCGAATCCTTCATCGTCGTTCGACCTGCTTACCTTCGACGCCGCCGCCTTCACCGCGTCGTCGGCGTTGCCCATGGCGATACTGAGACCCGACTCGGCGAACATCGAGACGTCGTTGTGCATGTCACCGATCGTGGCGATCTCTTCACTCGCCACGCCGTACAGCTCGGCGAGGAAGCGCACGACGCGGCCCTTGTTGGCGTCTGGATGGGTTACGTCGAGAAAATAGGTCTGCGAACGTGTCGCGCTGACTTGCGAGCCGAACGTCGTACCCATCGCCGTACTCGCGGCGGCACCGTGACTGGCGTCGTCGCTCACGCCGACCACCTTGGTGATACCGCCCTCGACGGAGCGAAAATCGCTCAGTTTCGTCGGCCGACATCCGCAACCGCGCGACTCGTGCTCGATGTGCGGACCGTTCTCGTCCAACACGAACCACTGCGAACCCTGATAGACCCATACCGAGAGTTGATGGTCGTGGAGCAGATCGATGATCGGAGCGGTGAGGTGGTCGTCGATGGTGCGCTCTTCGAGCACCCGCATCTGGGTGTCGACGATGAGCGCACCGTTCAAGGCGCCCAGAGGAGAGTTCACACCTAGGGGCTCGATGAGCATCTCCAGACCCTGCGGTGGGCGCGCGCTGGTGAGCGCGAAGTGTACGCCCGCGTCACCCAGCGCCGCGACGGCTCGGATGGCGTCGTTCGTGAGTGTCTTGTCCGGGGTCAAGAGAGTGCCGTCGACGTCAGAGACGAGGAGACGAATCGCAGCGCTGGGCGCACCGCTCATTGGGGCAGGCACCAGTCGTGCGGCGCGATCAAGCGCGTGATGGACTCGGGACCCCACGAGCCCTTGGCGTAGGGCTCAACCGCGGGCGGGTGCTCGAGCAGCGGTGCTGCCACCTCCCAGAGTCGTTCAATACCGTCGGATCGTGTGAACAGCGATCGATTTCCGAGCATGGCTTCGAGGATGAGGTGCTCGTAGGCCTCGAGATTGTTAGCGGCCTGGAACGAGTCCTTGTAGTGGAAGGTCATCTCGGCCGAGTCGAGGTGCATCCTCGGTCCAGGTTCCTTCGCCAAGAAGTGCGCGTGGATCGAACCGGGGTCGGCGAAGTCCACGACGAGCTTGTTCCCGCGCCACTTCGAGGCGTGATCGCTCAACGGGAACAGGCGCATCACCGGCTCGTCGAAACCGATCGTGATCACCTGACGGCTCTGGGCGAGGCACTTGCCCGTACGAAGGTAGAAGGGCACCCCCTTCCAACGCGTGTTCTCCACCTCGGCGCGCAGCGCAACGAAGGTCTCGGTCGTAGAGTCGCTGGCGACTCCGTGCTCGTTCCGGTAGCCCTCGTACTGACCGCGCACGACCTGGACGGGATCGATGGGACGGAGGGTCTGAAAGACCTTGTGCACCTCGTCGCGAAGCGGCCCGGCCTCGAGGCTGGTGGGCTGTTCCATCGCGAGAAAGCCCAACACCTGAAAGAGATGGCTCACGACCATGTCGCGAAAGGCCCCCGTCTCTTCGTAGAAGGCCCCTCGATTCTCGATCGAGAGCGTCTCGGGCACGTCGATCTGCACGAAAGAGACGTGGTCTCTATTCCAGAGCGGCTCGAAGAGCCGGTTGGCGAAACGTAGGGCCAGGATATTGTCGATCGACTCCTTGCCGAGGAAGTGATCGATGCGAAACACCTGGGTCTCGTCGAAGTTCGCCTTGATCACGTTGTTCAAGGTTCGCGCGGACTCGAGGTCCATCCCGAAGGGTTTCTCGCAGATCACTCGAGAGTTCTCCCCCAGTCCGCACGCGCCCAGGGCCTCGATGACCCCGAGCACCGCGTCGGGGGGTATGGCGAGGTG
This sequence comes from Acidimicrobiaceae bacterium, assembly GCA_013044405.1. Lineage (GTDB taxonomy): Bacteria > Actinomycetota > Acidimicrobiia > Acidimicrobiales > RAAP-2 > RAAP-2. Next base: position 6,053 of record JABEUR010000150.1, read on the forward strand.
AAAGAGACGCCGCACTCCCGCACCGATCTCGCTCTCAGCCCGGGTGACCGCGAGGTGCAGCGTGCCCAAGTCAGCGGTATCACCCACCGCGAAGGAGAGGGATTGCTCAAACTGATCCCAAAGGTCCCCTTCGGGCAGATTCGAGCCGTAGCGCTGCACCGCGTCGCGCGCGTAAACGCGAAAGGCGTCACTTCCCATGGCGAAGGCCGATGGAGCGGTGCCGATGATCCGGTATCGCTCGGGTAAGAGGCCCGCCGAGGCGAGGTGGAACAGGCCGGGGATGATCTTGCGCTTGGCGAGGTCGCCGGTCGCGCCAAAGAGCACGATGACGTGGTCGTCGGGGACCTGGGAACTCTGGACCGGCAACTCTTGGCTCACTTGGTACCTCCGATGATCGTGCGACGCACGGTAGCGACGTCACCAACGAAGAGCTCGCTCACCAGTTCGGGTTCGAACAGTCCGTGGGCGACGACTCCCGGGGTCCTCGACAGTCGCCGGGCCAGTTCGCTCGGCTCTGCAACGGGACCGTAGTAGTCGGCGATGACGCCGCCGTCGGGACTCCTTGGCGAATCGCGTACTTCACAGCTTCCAAGACGCTCCAGCGTCGCGGCCAGACCGAATCGAGCGAGCTCGAGCGGCACCGGGGCGTGAAGGACGTCGACGACTTTGGTGGAGTCGGCGATCACCACGAAGCGTTGGGCCGCCGCGGCGACGATCTTCTCGCGAGTCAGCGCGCCTCCGCCGCCCTTGATCAACCATCCGTCGGGCGCGATCTGGTCCGCACCGTCGATGGCGAGGTCGAGACGACCCACATCGCCAAATCCATGGACGCGAAGTCCTAGCGCTCGTGCCGCGACCTGGGTCCGCGGCGAGGACGCGAAGAAGATGGCCTTGGGGGCCCGGCGCGCGATGGCTTCGAGCAAGTAGGCGACCGTGGTGCCGGTGCCGAGTCCGACCAACATCTCGTCGTGCACCAGTTCACTCGCCGCTTCGCCGGCGAGGCGCTTCTCGGCCTCGACGCCCATGCTCACATCGCCGATCGATCGGCCATGATCAGTGAGGAACCCGCCTCGACGCGGCCCGCCGGGATTGACTCGTCTCGCGCGAGAAGCAGAGCGAGCGCGTCGCGCTTCTCGGTGCCGCTCACCAGCCACAGCAACTGGTCGCCTCGAGCGAGGCCGGGGTAGGTGAGGGTCATGCGCCGCCGGCCGAGGTACTCGCCGGTGACGCCAACCGACCGGTCGTGCACGTCGAGGACCGGGTCTGCGGGAACGAGCGACGCGGTGTGTCCGTCGGGTCCGAGGCCCAGGTGCACGAGGTCCAGACGCTCGGGTAAGCGAAGCGCGTAGCGCTCGGCGGCGGTGTCGAGATCGTCCTCATCAACGGGCATCGCTTCAATCGTGACCGACACGTTGGCAAAGATGTCGGCCAGGTTCGTGAGGTTGCGATCGGAGTCGTGCAGCGCGGCGACCCGCTCGTCCACCTGATAGAGCACCGTGCGTTGCCAGGGCACGTCGCGCGTGAGTAGTTCGGCGAACATCCTCCAGGGGGTTCGTCCCCCGCTCACGGCGAAGCTGAAGGTGCCCTGGGCATCGACGCAACGTCGCGCACGCTCGGCGACGAAGTCCGCCGCCGCCGAGGCGAGGGCGTCGACGTCCTCGAACGTGCGGAGCTCGTGGTGCACCTTAGGAGTTCTTCTCGACGTGTCCGCCGAACTGCGAGCGCATGGCCGAGAGCACCCGGGCGCTGAAGTCACCCTGACCGCGCGATTCGAAGCGCTCGAAGAGCGCCGCGCTGATGACCGGTGCGGGAACGGACTCGTTGATCGCCGCTTCGAGCGTCCAGCGTCCCTCGCCCGAGTCCGAGACGCGGCCCTTGAACTCAGACAGTTCGGGCGATCGCGCCAGAGCGTCCGCGGTCAGGTCGACCAACCACGAACTCACGACCGAGCCGTGGCGCCACACTTCGGCCACTTCGGCGACATCGATGTCGAATGAATAGAACTGGGGATCGCGCAGCGGGGTCGTCTCGGCGTCGGATTCGACCTGCTCGCGTCCGACGTTGGCGTGCTTGATGATGCTGAGCCCCTCGGCGATCGCCGCCATCATGCCGTACTCCACGCCGTTGTGCACCATCTTCACGAAGTGCCCGGCACCATTGGGCCCACAGTGCAGATAGCCCTCGGGCGCCGTGCCTTCGCTGCGCGAACGTCCCGGGGTCGGCGAACGGCGGTCCGGGCCCGGAGCGATCGAACGAAAGATCGGATCGAGTCGTGCGACGACGTCGTCCTCTCCCCCGATCATGAGGCTGTAGCCGCGCTCGAGACCCCACACGCCACCGCTGGTTCCACAGTCGACGTAGTGGACACCGCCCGTGGCCAGTTGTGCGGCGCGAACGATGTCGTCTTGGTAGTACGAATTGCCGCCGTCGATGACGACGTCGCCCGGGGTGAGATAGCGCGCCACTTCGTCGAGCGCTTCTTGGGTGATCGCCGCCGGGAGCATCAGCCAGAGAGCCCGTGGGGTGTCGAGCTTCGCCACCAGGTCCTCGAGCGACGACGCGGCGACGATGCCCGCAGACGTGATCTGCTTCACGACCTCAGCGTTGACGTCATAGACAACGCAGTTATGTCCGTCGCGTACGAGGCGATGCACGAGATTCGCCCCCATCCGGCCCAGTCCCACCATCCCCATCTGCATCGGTCGTTCACTGGTCATGAGTCCTCAATCCTCTTAAGCGTCCGGTACTGCTCGATGAGTGCGTTGGTCGAGGAGTCATGAGTGAGATCAGGCTCGTCGAGTGCGAGGAGTTCGGGAAGGATCTGGACGGCCAGGACCTTGCCGAGCTCGACTCCCCACTGGTCGAATGAGTCGACTCCCCAGATGGTCCCCTGGGTGAAGACGGAATGTTCATAGAGCGCGATAAGCGATCCCAGCAGTCGCGGGGTCAGTACTTCGCCCATCAAGATGTTGGTCGGTCGGTTGCCCTCCATGACACGATGGGGAACCTCGTGTTCGGGTGTGCCTTCGCTTCGCACCTCCTGCTCGGTCTTGCCAAAGGCGAGGGCTTGGGCCTGGGCGAAGACGTTCGAGGTGAGGATGTCGTGGTGTTCGCCCAAGGGGTTGAGGCTCTTCGCGAAGGCGATCAGATCGACCGGGACCACGGTGGTGCCCTGGTGGATCAGTTGGTAGAAACTGTGCTGGCCGTTGGTCCCGGGTTCACCCCAGTAGATGGGGCCGGTCTGGCGGGTGACCTCGTTACCGTCGAGCGAGACGTGTTTGCCGTTGGACTCCATGGTGAGTTGCTGGAGATAGGCCGGCAGTCGCTTCAGGTACTGGTCGTAGGGCATCACGCCCACGCTCTGACAACCGAGGAAGTCGCGATTCCACACCGCCAGCAGGCCCATCAGGACCGGCAGGTTCGTCTCGAACGTTGCGGTGCGAAAGTGCTCGTCCATGGCATGAAATCCCGCGAGGAGCTCACCGAAGCGCTCCGGTCCGATGGCAATCATCGTGGAAAGGCCGATGGCCGAGTCCATGGAATAGCGCCCACCCACCCAGTCCCAGAACCCGAACATGTTCGCGGTGTCGATGCCGAAGTCCGACACCCTCTGGGCACTGGTCGAGACCGCCACGAAGTGTCGCGCGACCGCCGCGGCGTCACCGAGTTGGTCGATCAGCCACGCCCGGGCCGAATGCGCGTTGGTGAGCGTCTCGAGGGTTCCAAAGGTCTTCGAAGCGATGATGAACAAGGTTTCGGCGGCATCGAGGTCGCGCACCGCTTCGACGAAGTCGGTCGCGTCGACATTCGAGACGAAACGAAAGGTGAGGTCTCGACGCGAGTAGTGACGAAGCGCCTCGTAGGCCATGACCGGGCCGAGGTCCGATCCCCCGATGCCCACGTTGACGACGTTGCGGATCGCCTTGCCCGTGAAGCCCGTCCACTGTCCAGAGCGCACCCGATTGGCGAGGGTCGTCATCCGGTCGAGCACCTCGTGCACCTGCTCGACGACATCGACGCCGTCGACCACCAGCGAGGCATCACGCGGCATGCGCAGTGCCACGTGGAGCACCGCTCGGTCCTCGGAGACGTTGATGTGCTCTCCGGAGAACATCTGGTCGCGCCGCTCAGCGAGGCCCGATTCGTTCGCGAGTTGCACGAGCAGACGAATGGTCTCGTCGTTGATTCGGTTCTTGGAGTAGTCGAGGTAGAGTCCCTCGGCCTCGGCACGTAGTCGTCGCCCACGATCCGGTTCCTCAGCGAAGAGCTCACGAAGATGCCGTGTCCCGACCTGGGCGAAGTGCGCCTCCAGCGCGTCCCAGGCCGGCGTGCTTCGTGAAGTGGTGTCGAGGGTCATCGCGCCTCACGAGGCGAATGCGTCTGGGCATCGATCTTGGCGAGCAGATCGCTCCACGAAGTGGCGAAGGCGCTCGCACCTTCCTCTTGAAGTCGGTGCGCGAGGGCCTTCTTGTCGATGCCGGCCTTGGCGAAGCGCTCGAACAGCTCGTCGCAGTCCTCTCCGTCGCGAGCGAGCGTCGCGCCCACCGCGCCGTGGTCGAAGAACGCTTCGAGAGTCGAATCGGGCATGGTGTTGATGGTAAGGGGCGCCGCCAGTCCCGCTACGTAGAGCGTGTCGCTCGCCGTGGGGTCCTTGGTCTTGGTGCTCGCGAAGAGCAGACGCTGGACCCGCGCTCCCGAGTTCGCCAGGCGTAGGAAGCGCTCGGACTCCATGAGGTCGCGATACGTGCGGTACGCATCTTGCCCGACCGCGATGCCCAAACGGTTCTTCAGTTCCTCGGGTACCGTCGTGGCGACCGCTACGTCCCAACGCGATATGAACAACGAAGCCACGCAGCCCACGTCGGCGTCGAGACCCGCGGCCACGCGTCGCTCGAGGCCACGCAAGTAGGCGTCGGCGGCGGCTGAGTACTGATCCGCATCGAAAAGCAGGGTCACGTTGACGGGAACTCCCGAGGCGATGCACTCCTCGATGGCCGCCAGGCCCTGCGAGGTTCCCGGGATCTTGACGAAGAGGTTGTCGCGCTGGGCTCTGGCGTGCAGCGACTTGGCCGCCTCGACGGTCTTGGCCGAGTCGTAGGCGAGTAGTGGCGAGACCTCGAGCGAGACCCACCCGTCGACGCCGCCAGTGCGCTCGTGCACGGGTGCGAAGAGATCAGCCGCGCGCTGGAGATCGGCGATGGCGAGATTGAAGAAGATGTCCTCGCTCGAGAGTCCCCGCTCGGACTCGTCTCTGATCGCGTCGTCGTAGTCGCCCGTGGCGATGGCGCTGTCGAAGATCGAGGGATTCGAGGTGAGTCCCGTGACACTGTGGGTGTCGATGTACTTCTGGATCTGGCCGCTGTCCAACATGCTTCGCGTGATGTTGTCGAGCCACAGGCTCTGACCGTGCTCGTGTAACTGCTGTGTTGGTCTCATGACTCTCCTTTTAGCGCAGCCAGGGTGTCGCGCGCCACGTCGGCGACGCTGCGCGCGGTGAAGCCGAATTTCGTCTGTAACTCCTTGAGCGGCGCCGAGGCGCCAAAGGTGTGCATGCCCACGACCGCACCTCGATCGCCCACGTAACGATCCCAGCCGAAGGTCGCTGCCTGTTCCACCGCCACGCGCGCCACCACCTTCGGCGGCAGGACCTCATCACGATACTCGCGCGACTGGCGCTCGAAGAGCTCCCAGCAGGGCATACTCACCACGCGCGCGCCAATGCCCTCAGCGGCGAGCTCGTCGCGCGCGCTGAGCGCGAGGTGCACCTCGGATCCGGTGGCGAGCAGCAGCACGTCGGGTTGCCCGTTGGCGACGTCGCTCAAGACGTACGCCCCGCGTTCGACCAGGGAAGCCGACGCCATCGTCGAACGCTCGAGCGTCGGCAGCACCTGACGAGACAGGACGAGCACGGCCGGTTCTCGTTTCAGGCCAAGCACGATGCGCCAGGTGTGGACGACCTCATTGGCGTCGGCGGGGCGAAATACCAATATCCCCGGCATCGCGCGCAATGAAGCCAACTGTTCGACTGGCTGGTGGGTCGGGCCATCTTGACCCACGCCGATCGAGTCGTGGGTGAAGACGTGCACCACCGGTATCTCCATCAACGCCGAAAGGCGTATCGCGGGACGTGCGTAGTCCGAGAAGATGAAGAAACTCGACCAAAACGATCGAAGCTTGACCAACGACATCCCGTTGGCCACGGCCGCCGACGCGTGCTCGCGCACACCGAAGTGGATGTTGCGCCCGCCGGGTGAAACGGCCTGAAGGTCCCCGGCGCCTTCGAAGTTCAAGTGCGTCAGCGTCGAGGGCGACAGGTCAGCGGCACCACCGATCAGCCACGGCACACCTTGGGCGATGATGTTGAGCGTCTGGCCCGAGGAGTCTCTGGTCGCGAGTCCCTTGGGGTCGGCACGAAACTCCGGCAGTACTGCCTCCCATCCGTCGGGCAACTCGCGTCGCTCGATGCGCTCAATCTCGTCAGCGAGTGCTGGATACGTCTCGCGATACGATTCGAACATCGCCGCCCACGCCGTTCGCGCCTGGCGCCCGCGATTCCCTACGCCATCGTCGAAGCACACGTAGACCTCATCGGGGATGTGGAACTGCTCATCTTCGGGCAGTCCGAAGAACCGCTTCGTCTCCTTGACGCCCTCGGCGCCGAAGGGTTCGCCGTGGGCCTTGGGCGAGTCCTCGACCGGGGAGCCGTAGCCAATATGACTGTGCACCAGGATCAACGTCGGACGTTCGACCTCGGCCTCGAAGCTGTGAAACGCGCGCCCGATGAGCTCGATGTCGTTGGCGTCAGCCACGGTCACGACGTTCCAGCCGTAGGCGAGGAACCGGGCGGCGACGTCCTCGGTGAACGCGATGTCGATGTGTCCTTCGATGGTCACTCGATTGCAGTCGTAGATCCAACAGAGGTTGGCGAGTCTCTGGTGTGCGGCGAGTGAGGCCGCCTCCGACGCGACTCCCTCCATCATGCAGCCGTCGCCGGCAAGCGCGTAGACGTTGAAGTCGAACACCTCGAAATCGTCTCGGTTGTAGCGCGCGGCTAACCAGCGCTGCGCCATCGCCATGCCGACGGACATCGCGACGCCCTGACCGAGCGGCCCCGTTGTCGCTTCGACCCCGCTCGTCCAGCGGTACTCGGGGTGGCCAGGACAGTGCGAGCCGAGTTGACGGAAGGTCTTGAGATCCTCGAGGGTGACGGCTCGATCGCCGAGCACCTCGTAGTCACCCCCCACCGTGCGAGTTCCGCTGAGGTGCAGGAGTGACCACAACAGTGCTGAGGCGTGACCTTCAGAGAGGACGAAGCGGTCACGGTTGGGCCAGATCGGATCTGAGGGATCGAAACGCAAGAATCGTTGCCAAAGCGTGTAGGCCACCGGTGCGATGTCCATCGGCGTACCGGGATGGCCCGAATTGGCTCGCTCGACCATGTCCATACAGAGTCCGCGAATCGTGTTCACACTTAGAGAATCGATATCGATAGGTCGCGTCACCGCTCTCACCGCCCCGTGTCCGTCTTGACGCCTCGATGGCGTCAGTCAACCACTCAGTCGAACCTACGGGTCATCACGGCTGAGCCAAGCGAACGCTCCCCACCCAGAGCCTCAAACGCGCAGTGGCGAACTGGGGTTCGTCATTGTCTGGCAAGCCCGGAGCGCCGCCTGGATGACCGAAAGGCTGGTCTCAGTGGCCCGACGACTCGACTCCACTGCAGAGATCTCAGGCAGGACAGCACATCAGGTGCGTCAGATTGTCGAAAGGTCAGACTCGCGTCAAACTACCACCCAACATCTTCACTGTTTGCCGTAGGAGCAAATGCCATAACACCTGTTCCGGCAGATCTCAGTGTGCTGCTAGTAAGGACCAGCAGTTGACTCTTGGCGCGTGGTGGTAGTAGCGCCGCCGAGGAGGGTGAGCGCGGGAAAGATCAAGAAGAAGAGTCCTACAGTCGACAGAAGTCGGACGACGCGCATAGGTGGATCCTCAGATCAGCGCCAGAATCGGTGAAGAGCGTGTTCAGTAGCCCAACTTGACCGTTGTCAAACAAGTACTGCATCCACGATCCAAAGCTTCACGGAAGAATCCTCTCGTCGCTTGTGACCATCGGCCCACCGTCGCTTGCTGACGGGCTGGTAGCGGCTCGGCGCACTACGTTGGCCATATGTACGCACGCCGGCTCGTTGTCAGCCTGACAATCGTTGTCTTGGGAGCCGGACTGTTCTTCGCCGGAAGGGCCAGCGTGTCGAGCCCTCCCGTCACCACTTCAACGCATTCGACGTCGGACGTCATCCAGAGTTCGTTCAGTCCCATATCGGTCGACTTCAGTTCATCGACGAGAGGTTGGGCGCTCGGCACGACTACCTGCCACCCCGGTACGGCCTGTCTATCCCTTAGAAAGACCATGAATGCGGGCCGTTCGTGGCTCGTGGTCCCGCTACCACAGTCACTGCTTCGCCTCGCCGATCGTCGGGTTCTACGAGCGCCAGCCGTTCTGTACGGCACAAACTATGGCTACGGCGTACCAAACTTGAACGTTCGCTTCGCGAACGCCGTCGACGGGTGGATCTACGGAGCTCTGCCCGTCCCGAGCAAAGTGAACGGCTATTCATCAGCAACCTACAAGGCGGTCCTCTGGTCTACTCACGACGCAGGTCTCGTGTGGAAGATCCAGCCGCAATCATGGTTCTATGCCCAGGGGTCTCAAGGGCCGGTACTTGACCTGGAAGCCTCGTCGAGCACCGTCTACTTGATGGCCCTCAACAAGTCGTTCAGCGTCACCGTTGAGAGTTCGCCCGTTGGTCAAGATAACTGGCACGTCACGGACTCCCGGAGACTCCCGACGCCGGCCGGAGGCGGATCTCCGTCAGGAGCGATTGTCCTTGCAGGTTCTCACGGTTGGCTCGTTGAAGGCAACGATCGAGGCACTACCGGCAGCGCCCAGTTGAACAATGCTGGTCGGTGGGTGCCGTGGACTGCGCCGTGTGAATCGGTGGGGGACAGCCTGGCTGTGCCGGCGGCCTCAACGTCGAGCCACCTCATTGTTGAATGCGTGATGGGCGGTTTCGCCTATCCGTTATCTAGCACGTCTCCGCGCGGTGCAACTCTTGGCTCGATTTGGCTCTACGTCTCAGACAACGCGGGGCGAACATTCACGGCTGGACCCGAGTTAGGGCGAGTCGGTCAGTATTTTGGACCGATCCTCGCGTCGCCTGAGCCGACAACGATTCTCATCACCCGAAACATCGCACCGCATCAAGAGTTGCGGGCTAGTTTCGACGGTGGCCGGCACTGGAGCGTTGTCTACTCTGGCGATGTACTGTTCGTGCACTTTGTCAGTTCGACAGAGGGTGTCGCCCTCGTTCAGCCGTCCAAGGGCCCGAACCAGTTGATCATGACGTATGACGGCGGAATCCATTGGTCCCCTGTCCTCTTCTGATACCCAGACTGCGCTCTGGATCA
>JABEUR010000151.1 GCA_013044405.1 Acidimicrobiaceae bacterium
CGGCGCACGGCCCAGTGACCGCAACGCTCGAGACGAACGCAGCAGCGATCGACGGCCCCGTCCCAGTGGCGACACCCGTGACCGGCGACCCGCGCGCCCCGGTGCTCGTGATGATCGCCCCTATGCCAATCGCTCTCGAGACGAACGCCCACGTCGCGACGGTGGGGGACGAGGAGGTCGAGCGCGTGAGTTGAGTCCCGAAGAGATGGAACGGGCCAAAGCCGATTCGTTCGGGCGCGATCAGGGTTGGGGTGGTGTGGCGCGAAAGGGTGGAGCGAGCATTAAATCCACCGGCCAGGCAATGGAGGTCACGGCAAGTGCGGGACGTACTCCCGACCCGCTGTCGCAGTGGGTGGAAGAGGTGCGACCAACGCGAGCAGCTTTGACCGCTTCGACCAAGGCCAAAGCGAAATATGTTTTGCCGGGCGACGTCGCCGCCGACGTGCGCAAGGCCTTCATCGGCACTGCCTACATGCGCGAGAAGATGGTGATCACACTTACCAAAGCCGCTGAAGCCTACGATCGAAAACGGTATGAGGAAGCCCTGCGCCTCGGTCGAATCGTTTCCGATGCGGTACCCGGTGTCGCAGCGGTTCGCGAGTTGACGGGGCTCGCTTCGTATAGAGCTGAGCGATGGAACATGGCGAGGATCCATTTACGCGCCCATTTCACGATCACTGGTGAGCCTGAGCACCTGGCACTGGTCATGGACTGCGATCGGGCGAATCGAAAGTATCGAGCGGTCCAGAAGACGTTTGAAGAGCTCCAATCCAGCGAACCAACGGCTGAGGTATTGGCAGAGGGCCGAATTGTCATGGCCGCATCACTGGCCGATCAGCGCATGTACAGCGAGGCCATTGAACTTTTGACTCGCGCCGGTGCGACCAAGCAGTTGCGCAATCCGTCGTATCGGCATATTCGATTGTGGTACGCGTTGGCGGACGTTTATGATCGTGCGGGCGACACAGCGTCAGCACGTGAACTGTTCGCCCGAGTCGTCATCGCCGAGCCTGACGCCTACGATGCGCGCTCGCGCTTGGATGAACTAGGCGACACCACGCCACGTAAGAACCGTAAACGGCGCACGACGCCGGTGTCGAAGAAGAAGGTCGACTAACTCATCGCCGCCACAGCGGCACTCAAGGCGAACTGCGGTCCGCGCATGTCGCCCACGAGACCCGACTGCATCTTGTTCATCATGTAGGCCACGGTCAACTCCAAGTCCTGATCCATGATGATCACCGATCCGCCGTATCCGCCCCAGTAGCAACCCCGCGGCCCCAAAGGAGTCGTGGCACTGCTGAGACCGTATCCGAGGCCGAAGTTGACGTCGATGCCGAGAACTTGGTCCAGTCCGCTGGTCTGGACCTGGAAGATCATCGCGCCGGTCTTCTCACTGAAGAATCGGTATCCGTTGGCGTGACCGTTGTTGGCGATGATCTGTTGAATCGTTGCGACCGACCTCGCGTTTCCGTGGCCGTTGGCGGCTGGAATCTCCGCTTCGCGCCACCACCGGTGATGCGGGGCCGTCGCATCGAGAGGCGGTGAGGTGTAGGTCCGGTACGCAATCGAATTCTGGTCGAGGGATCCCAGGTCTTCGGGCGGCGGGGGGATCACCAGACTGACGCGCGGTTCATCGGACTCGTTGAGTCCGATGTGGAAGTCGGCATCGAGAACATCAGCCACCTCGCTCTTGAAGAAAGTGCCGATGCTGGTGCCGGTGATTCGTCGAACGACCTCGCCCAGCAGATAGCCCTGGGAGACAGCGTGATAGCCCGAAGTGCCCCGATCGTCCCACCACGGATGCTGGGCGGCGAGCAGGCTGGTCGAAAGGTTCCAATCGGCAAGACCTTCTGTCTCTTCGAGGCAGTCCCATCCAGAAAGACCCGAACTGTGACTCATCAAGTGGCGTACGAGGATCGAGCCCTTGTCGTTGGCGGCGAATTCGGGCCAGTAGCGTGCCACGGGGGCGTCGAAGTCGAGTTCACCACGGTCACTGAGCATGAGTGTCACGAGAAAGGTCATGGTCTTGGTCGTGGACCAGACGTTCACCAGTGTGTCGTTGCGCCACGGGAGGGTCTTCTGGGCGTCGGCGTGACCGCCCCAGATGTCACAGACCACCTCACCTCGATGGATCACGCAGACCGACGCACCGACGTCGTCCCCGTTGTCGAGGTTTCGTTCGAGCAACTGCGAAAGTTCGGCAAACTTCTCCGTCGTGTAGCCCTCGACTTGTGACATGTACGGCCCCCTCGGTTGGTGATTTGGAAATCTAGTGTCACGAAGTCATGCCGGCAAGTCCAACCATTGCCCGAGCGTGTTCGATTTCGCCCATGTGGCGAAGCGCGTGCTGGTACACCCAACTCTCGATGGCGTCACTGCGAGAGATTCCACTGGAGCCACCGACCCGTGCCGAGAAGGTCTTCGCCAGTCCCGGACCATAGGGCGGGGCAACGACAATGTCGTGCCAAGAATTGGGATCAATCGATGCGACGAAGTCCTCGGTCGCGTGAAAGACGGATTTTTGGAGATCCTGGAAACTGTCATAGTCCCCGATTCGTTGGCCCATCATCTCCTCGACCGACCGCTCCTTTCCGTGATCAGGTATCGCCAGGTCCAGACGCTTGGCCCACGCCTCGTTGAACTGAGGAACCGGACCGCCGACGAAGACGATGGCGCCATCCTCGATGAGCAACTGGTGGACCAGGGAAAAGGCAATCGGAAGGACGCCAGGTTGGACAGTGGTATTGACCTGATCGAGGGTCATGGTGGCGCAGGCCTCATAGTAGAGCGAGTGGACCGCCTCTAGACGGTTAAGTAACGAAGAGCGGTAGTCGAAGGTCATGTGAGAATTGTTGCAGAAGATCGAAGCTCCATTGACCACATCATCGCTCCTCCGAGTCGAAAATGTCGACGTTGTAGGCTGAAGATATGGACATTGCCCAACTATTAGGTGACGAGGCTTCGTCGCTACTGGATCACAAGGCCACCGCGTTTCCCAAGGAGTGGTTGACCCTTCCTTCCCCGAACTACATCAATGACGTCTTCACCCTTAGCGATCGAACACCGTCGGTGTTACGTAGTCTCGGATCTCTATTCGGTCACGGACGCCTCGCCGGTACGGGCTACGTGTCGATCTTGCCCGTCGACCAGGGTATCGAACACTCGGCGGCTGCGTCGTTCGCTCCCAATCCCGAATACTTCGACCCCGCACGACTGTGCGACCTGGCGATCGAGGCCGGTTGTAACGCGATTGCTTCGACCCTGGGCACGTTGGGTTCGGTATCTCGGCGCTACGTCCACCGGATTCCCTTCATTGTCAAGATCAATCACAACGATCTGCTGCGCTATCCCAACACCTTCGACCAACGCCTCTTCGCCTCGGTACGCCAGGCCTCGGACCTGGGAGCAGTCGGGGTTGGAGCGACCGTCTACTTCGGATCTTCGGAGTCGGTTCGCCAGATCGAGGAGATCTCCTCGGCCTTCGCCGAGGCCCACCGACTCGGAATGTTCACCGTGCTGTGGACCTATCTGCGAAACGATGCCTTCAAACAAGGTGACGTCGACTACCACTTGAGTGCTGATCTGACTGGTCAGGCTAATCATCTCGGAGTGACCATCGAAGCCGACATCATCAAGCAGAAGCAACCCGAGAACAACGGTGGCTACAACGCGATCAAGTTCGGCAAGACCAACGCCAAGGTGTATTCAGAACTCACCACCGACAATCCGATCGACCTCACGCGCTGGCAGGTGGTCAACTGCTACGCCGGGCGTATCGGACTGATCAATTCCGGCGGTGAGGCCAAGGGATCGGACGACTTGGCGGGCGCGGTGCGCACCGCAGTCATCAACAAGCGCGCTGGCGGAATGGGTCTCATCCTTGGGCGTAAGGCGTTCCAGCGCCCGATCGGCGAAGGCGCCTCGTTGGTGCAGTCCGTCCAAGACGTCTATCTCGATACCTCGATCACGATCGCCTAGACCTACGCTTCTTCAATGAGCGACGGTGACGGACCCGATGCCGGATGGCGCACGTGGGCCAACTTGGTCACGGTCGCGCGACTGGCGCTCCTGCCGGTCTTCTTCTGGCTGCTCTTCGCCACTGAGCACCGTGCCGAGGCGGCGTGGCTGTTAGCCCTGCTGGGCGCGACCGATTGGATTGATGGGTTCCTCGCAAGAAGACTGCAGCAGGTTTCAAAGATCGGCAAGGTCATTGATCCGGTGGCCGATCGTCTCCTCGTGATCAGTGGGCTCTTGGCCGTTGCGGGCGCCGCTGGCGTCCCTTGGTGGTTCGCCGTAGCGACCCTGGTTCGTGAACTATTGGTGTCGCTGCTCACCTTGGCCCTCGCGGCACTGGGAGCGGCGCGCATCGACGTTCTGTGGTGGGGCAAAGTCTCAACGTTTGTCCTGATGACGACCTACCCGTTGTTCTTGTTGACGACCAACCCGCATCACGGTGCTTTGGCGCCGTGGCAACAGAGCATTCGAGATGTCACCTGGGCGTTCGGAGTAGCCGGCTTGATTCTTTCGTGGATCGTCCTGTTCGCCTACGTGCGTCCAGCGCGACGTGCGCTGAGGGCCGGGCGCCAGGGTCGCGGAATCTTGTAAGTTTGCCCCATGCAGATACCCGAGGACCTCCGTTATTCCAGCGACCACGAATGGGCCCGTTCCGTTGGCGATGTGGTGCGAATCGGCATCACTGACTACGCCCAGGACGCTCTGGGCGACGTCGTCTTCGTCGAACTACCCAAACTCGAGATGGTCGTCGTCTCGGGAGGAACCCTGGGCGAGGTCGAATCCACCAAGTCCGTCTCCGAGATCTACGCACCAGTCTCGGGGCGCGTCAGCGCCATCAATGAAGCGCTCTCCAACGCACCCGAATTGGTCAACAGCGACCCCTACGGCGAGGGCTGGATCTGTGAGATCAGCGTGGACGCCAAGAGTGATTTTGATGCCCTGCTCGATGCTTCGGGCTATCAGGACCTCACCAACAATTGACCCTGACGGGCACGTTCAAAACTAAGTAGTGTAAGCCCGATGAACTGCCGCCGATGTGGAGAAATCCTCAACGCCAACGCGAATTATTGTTGGTCGTGCGGGGCGCGCCAACACGACTCGGCCTCAACCGAGACCGTGGCGATTCCCGTCGTGAGCGCGCCCGAGACATTCCGCCCCGCCACCGTGCGTGGTCCCGTCGGCTCACACAGCGGTCAACTCGTGGTCGCTACCGGCCCCCAGGCCGGCAGTCGATTTGACCTAGTGAACGAGACCACGACGACGGGCCGTCACGAGAGCTCGGATGTTCTCCTCGATGACGTATCGGTCTCACGTCACCATGCAGTGTTCACCCGCACCTCCAGCGGAAGGATCACCGTGCGAGATCTGAACTCCCTGAATGGGACCTACGTCAACGGCGCACGCGTCGAAGAGACGACGCTGCACTCCGCTGATGAGGTCCAGATCGGAAAGTTCAAGCTCGTCTTCTGGGAGGCGACCCTGTGAGCGTCTTTCCCGGGGTCATGCGCATCGGTGAGGTTCACGCGGAACTGCGCAAAGATTTCCCGGACATCGAATTATCGAAGATCCGTTATTACGAAGACAAGGGGCTGGTTCAACCCAGTCGTAGTCGCAAGGGCTACCGACTGTATTCGGAACGAGACCTGGCGTGCCTTCGAGAGGCAATCCGACTGGCTAACGAGGAGTTCGTCCCCCTTCGAGTGGTGCGCATTCGACTGATCGAGCAAGGACTGCTCCAGGACGCGCCAGTGGCGCCAAGCGCGCGCCAGGCTGCGCGAGAGGCCAAGACCCGAGTCGTCTCGATTCCAGCACCATCGCCGCCCGAAATCACTCGACCCGATCTCAGTGTCGTTCGTCCATTGCCGCACGACGATCGTGTTGGGGACGCCTCGAAGCCTTCGCCGAGCGAGTCGCGCCAGTTTTCCATCGCCGAGTTTCTCGTGGCCACTGGTCTTGAAGCCAACGTGCTCAATCAACTCCAAGCGTTGGGACTCATTGTCCCTCAGACGGTGGCCAAGCAGCTCACGTATTCTTCTTCAGATGTTCGGGTGGCCGGTATCGCTGCCAACTTGGTCGAGCGTGGAGTCGATCCGCGATTCTTAGGTTCGGTTCGACGAGTCGCAGACCGAGAGGTCGGCCTCATTGACGAGCTGACCCAACCGCTGCGAGCAAAGGGGAGCGGGGTCTCGCCCGAGAAGGCGATCGCGATCACTGCAGAAGTCGCGAGCGAGATCGGAGCGCTTCGTGAGGTCTTGTTCGAACGTTCGCTGCGGGAGTACTTGGGACACTGAGTGTCTCACAGCACCGGTGCCGGGGGCGACGTATTTACGTCCGACGAGGTCTAGGCTGAAGGCATGGTCGAGGTGATTCTCAGAGCGGTTCGTGTGGACGTCGGGTCCTCGACGCCGCTGTTGTTGCTCGAAGAAGTTTCGGGGGACCGAGTACTTCCGATCTTCATTGGAGCCCCCGAGGCCGCGGCCATTGCCTACGCGCTCCAAGGCGTGAAGTCACCACGGCCGATGTCCCACGACCTCTTGGGCAACATGATTACCGCTCTGGGAGCGCGTCTGTTCGCAGCCGAGATTACCGAACTGCGTGACAACACTTTCTACGCGAACCTTCGACTACTGCGTGAACGAGAGGAGATCAACGTGAGCGCTCGGCCCAGTGACGCCGTCGCCTTGGCCCTGCGTGTCGGCGCTCCGATTCTGGTCAACGACGACTTGATGGCCGCCGAGGGAAAGATCATGGACCTGGGCCTGCTCGGCGAGGATGATGCCGAAGACGCCCAGGGTGACGTGAACGAAGCCGAATTGGTGGCGGAGTTGCGCCAATTCCTCGACAACGTTCGACCCGAGGATTTTGACAAGTGAGCCGAGG
Source organism: Acidimicrobiaceae bacterium (assembly GCA_013044405.1). Taxonomy (GTDB): domain Bacteria; phylum Actinomycetota; class Acidimicrobiia; order Acidimicrobiales; family RAAP-2; genus RAAP-2. Next base: position 6,898 of record JABEUR010000151.1, read on the forward strand.
TCTCAAGGCGGTCGCTATCTTCATTGCGTTCGCGGCCATTTACACGCTGAGTCGCCACGCCATCTCCTCAACCACCACTACGACCACCTCGTCAACGACGTCTTCGACGACGACGTCGTTGGCAACAACGACGACGACGAGCAAGACAACATGTCTTGGTTCGGACTTCTCGGGTGCATTCAATCAGGGACAGGGCGCGGCGGGCACGATCTATGCGAGTATCACGCTCACCAAGAACTCGGGTGCGCCGTGCACTGTCGACGGATGGCCCCAGTTGACCCTTCAAGACAAGACCGGAGGAGTGCTGGCGCTGAACGAGGTACGTCTGCCCGGGACCTCCCAAGGCATCCAATTTTCCCAGACCCAGGCGAACCAACCCCCGACTCTCTTGCATCTTCAGCAAGGCTCTAGCACCACATTCGCGCTCGGCTACAACGACGTCCAGGTGGGCAACACGTCGTGCGTCAATGCAGTGACCATCAGTGTCCAGTTCCAAGCGGGTGCATCGGCGGTGGCCGTAACCCCCTCGTATCCGATCCAGCCGTGCGACAACGGTCGCGTCTGGGTCAGTCCATTCTTCTAGCGTGACTTACCGGTGAGTAGGAATTCGCCGAAGAGTCTTATGTGTAGTCCCACACTCAACTATGTTCATTCAATACGTCAACGCTGACGGTCGCGAGGAGCACGGTGTCGTGGTCCTCGCCTATGAGTTGGGAGGAATGGATGAGTGAAGGTTTGAATTCGGATTTTCTCGGATCGAAATCACCGGAGATAGGTGATCCGAGATTACGACAGGGAGTGCTTGGCACCCTCGATATCACCGCCGCCACGATGGCCAACATCGGGCCGGCGATGAGTTTCTACTTCGGATTCGGTTTTCTCGCCTATACCGCGGGTCTCGCCTCGCCGCTCACCATTATTGCGGCGGGTATCGCGATTGCCTTTCTCGGCAACACGCTTTCTGAGTTCACCAAGGTCCTTCCCTCGACGGGCGGTTTCATCTCATTCGTCGGTAAGACTTTCGGCGGGCGTACCGCGGTGACCACGGCGCTCCTGACCGGTGCCGGTTATATCGCAGCCATGGCATCGGTGATTGCCATATCGGGCGGGTTCTTCCAATACCTGTTGCAGTACTACGGCGTCAGCGGACTCCAGAGTGTGCCGTGGATCATCTGGACCATCATCTTTCTCGCCTTCGGTGCGTTCATGATGATGCGCGGGATCTCGATCTCGACCAAGGTCGCTGGACTCTTCTTCGCCTTCGAGATGCTCGTCATGCTGGTCGTGGCGGTGCTGGCGTTGATCAAGTTCCACGCGTACATCACCATCAAGCCGTTCGAGCCGAGTCACATCCTGGGTGGGTTCAAGGGTCTCGCGGCCGGGTTCCCGCTCGCGGTGTACTTGTTCATCGGATGGGAGAACTCAGCTGCCCTCGCCGAGGAGACGGACAACCCGCGCAAGAACGTCCCCAAGGCCGTCTTCACGTCGATCACGATCATGGTGATTGCCTACGTCCTGTTCGCCTTCTCGACAATCGTCGGGTTCAAGAACAACATTGCGAACCTGACCAGCACCTCGGTGGTCGTTCCGTTCCTCAACGTGGCTCACGGAGTGATCGGCGCCGTGGCGTTCTTCGCCTTTCTAGCGGGCATGACCTCGACGGTTGGAGCGCTGATCGCGGGCACCAACTCTCAGGCCCGACTCATCTTCAACGCCGGTCGAGAGGGTCTGCTGCCCAAGTTCATCGGTAAGGTCGACACGAAGCGCCGCACTCCAGTGAACGCGCTGATGTTCTTTCTCGCGGTGTCACTGACGATCATCGCGGTGTGGGGGCTCTTGCACATCATCGGCGGTCACGCGACCTCAGGCGGGATGAGCGCGACCAACTTCTTCTTCGAGTCATCGACCTTCGGCACGATCCTCGTACTGGTCGTCTACGCCTTGTCGAATCTGGCGTTGCCGTTCTACTACCGCAAGCACCACCCCGAGTTGTTCAACGCCTTTCGCCACGGTGTCTTGCCCATCATCGGGCTCGTCGTCATCGCGGTGCCCATGTACTACCTCGCCAAGCCCGGCCAGCTGACACCCTACGACTGGTTCCCGTGGGCCGCACTGGGCTTCATCGTGTTGGCGGTGATCTACGCGTCGGTACTGGTCAAGCGTGACCCGGCTATCGGCGATCGAGTCGGTTCGATCGTCGCTGACGAGTAACACGATCAAGGTGATTAGCCCGGGGTTGGGTCCACGAGGATCCGGCCCCGGGTTTGGCCGTTTCGAATGGAGTCGAGCGCCTCAACGAGGTCGTCGAGGCCAACCGTGCGGTCCACCAGGCCAGAGAAGTCGACGGAGCCCGCCGTCTCACCCAGGGTGGCCCAGACGCGTTGGCGAGTACTCGCTCGTGCCTCGACGGCGTCAATGCCGAGCAGCGCCACTGAGCGGGTGATGAACGGATAGACGGTGGTGGCGAGGGTGGGGCTGGCGACCAGGCCGCTGGCGGCTACTGCTGCGCCGTAGCGCAGCACGCGAAGGACCTGAGAGAGGGTCTCGCCGCCCACGCAGTCAATGGCCCCGTCCCATAGCTCGCTCCCGAGGACCCGATCTCGTTTGTCGCTGATCGCGTCTCGCGCGATGACGCGATCAGCCCCGCGCGCGATGAGCCACGGAGTCTCTTCGAGTGAACCGGTCGACGCCACCGGGCGATAGCCCCTCGCCGCCAGATACGTGACGGACTGTGAACCGACGCCGCCGGTGGCTCCGGTCACCAGCACTTCGGCGCCCGCGGCGAGCCCGTGATCCTCGAGGGCGAGCACGCTGGCCATGGCGGTGAAGCCAGCGGTGCCGATGACCATGGCGTCGTGGTTCGAGATGCTCTGGGGCAGCACGCTCAAGAACTCAACCGGGGCATAGACGTATTCGGCGAAGCCACCGTGGCGGGCCACGCCGAGGTTGCCACCGTGCACGGCGACTCGGGTGCCCTCTGGAACCTGAGCGTTCGAGGAATGCACCACCGTTCCGGCTGCGTCGACACCGCCGATCAGCTGGGGAAGGCGTCGCACGCGGCTGCCCAGTTGGGCCACCATGGCGTCTTTGAAGTTGATTCCGCTGTAGTCGACCTTGACCAGAACGTCCTGGTCGTGCTCGGGGGCGGCCTCCAGGTCTCGTACCTCCAAAGTCAGGGTCTCGTCGTCTTCGCTGATCAGGAATGCACGCACCCAACAAGATTAGGGCCCGGACTCGCTATCGAGACCGCGGAGACTTAGAGTTGCCCGGTGAAGGAGATCTCGCTCGCCGGTCATCCGACGTGGGCACTGGTACCTAAAAAGGGCGGCGACGTCGTGGTCTTGTTGCACGGAGGGATGAGCAGCAGTGCGAGCATGCTGCGAAGCATCGGCCCGAATCTGGCGCGCGAGTTCCACCTCGCCGCCTTTGATCGACGCGGCCACGGTGGCACCGCGGACACCGATGAACCGTTCTCCTTCGAGTCAATGGCTGAAGAGACGATCAGCTTCTTGGAGTACTTGGGCCGACCCGCCCATCTGGTGGGGCACAGTGACGGGGGCAACGTGGCGCTCTTGAGCGTTCTGCAACGTCCTGACCTCGTGCGCCGAGCGGTTCTCATCGGTGCCAACTATCACTTCGGTGGCTTGTTCGCCACCCCGCAGATCGATTTCGACACACCAGACTTTCTCGAGTGGTCGATTCGTTACGGCGAGCTCTCGCCCAACGGCGTGGCGCACGCGAAGGTCATGGCGATGAAATCCGAGCGCATGTTGAAGAGCGGACCGACTCTCGAGATCGAGGACCTGCGCAGGATCGAGGTACCGGTGCTCGTGATGGCCGGTGACGACGACGTGGCGAGATTGGAACATACGTGTTCGATGTACGAGAACATTCCTGACGCCCAACTGGCGATCGTCCCCGGCGCGTCACACGCGCTGCTCAAAGAGCGCACCAAGGAGTGTTCGCGGATTGTGACCCGCTTCTTGAGGGCCAGCCAGCCAGTATCCACCTTGATGCCGATTCGCCGAGCCGCCAACGACCCGTCGAAGTAACGTACGGCTCAGTGCGCGACGGGGATTAGAATTCTCGTGATGTTGGCGCCACTCACAAACGTGCGCACCCGCTTGGTGTTGTGGTGGGCGGCGCTCAACGCACTCGCGAGCGACGCGGTCCTCTATGGCGTATCGGCCCTCTTCGCCATTGTTTTGGCAATGACGTCCACCCAAGCCGCGCAGTGGCAGTGGGGGTACTTGGCCTGTGGCGCCTACGCGCTCGGCGCGGTCATCGCGTGGGGGCTCAGTCGACTGGACCTCGCGCGCGGGTCGCTGGTGAGGGTGGCTCTGCTCGCGCTGGTGATTCTTGGTTCGGTGGCAATACCACTTGGACTCGAAGCACGGTGGCGCCAGCTGGACCATGGCGTTGGTTACGCCCAACCCGAGGTGTCGGTGATCGAACGATCGGGAAAGTACCTGAGCCAGGGAATGGATCTCTACCACTCCTACGTGTTGCACGGACATCTCGTGAACCAGGTTCCCGGACTTCCGGCGTACGAATCATTCTTCCCGTATTTCCCGCTGATGAGCGTCTTCGGACTGCCCTCGGCTGAGACGCACCAGAGTAAGGGGCTGACCGACGCACGCATCGTCATGTCGCTCATGACGTTGTTGGTCAGCTTGAGCGCCCTTGGCCTGATGCGCGCTTCACGCGAGAAGAAGATCAGGGTCGCCCAAGTGCTCCTCGCCCTGCCCAGCGGAGCGCTCTTCTTGTCGACGGGTGGCGATGACATGCCCATTCTCGCGCTGATGTTGCTTGGTACGGTGGCGTTGCAGCGCCGCCGATCGAACCTAGCGGGAATCTCACTGGGCCTCGCGGCAGCGATGAAGTTGACCGCTTGGCCCCTGGCCCTGGGGGCTCTGCTGGTCGCACGCTCGAAGTACGAACGCAGGTCTTGGAGGATCGTGGGAGGCTGGATCCTCGCCATCGTCGTGATCACCGTCATGCCCTACCTCCTTCGCTCACCTGGTGCATTCATGTCGAACGTCTTTGCCTTCCCGCTCGGACTGGCGGGAATCGCATCGCCCGCGGCGAGTCCGTTGCCTGGACACATCTTGACCACCCTGTGGGCTCCGCTGGGACACATCATTGCGCCGCTCACCTTGCTCGTGGGGGGCTACTTCGCCGCTCGCTATTCACGCGATCATTGGCCCCTGGATCTCTCGCAACTGCTCGCCATGCTCTCCATCGCTTTCGCGGTGATGATCTGCGCGGCCTCGGCCACGCGAATCGGATACGTCATCTACCCGCTCAACTTGGCGCTCTGGTCCAAGGTGACCCAGCACGAGCGGGTGCGCATCCCTGAACTGGTCTAGATCGTCTGGGAGTTCTGATAGATGCGAAATGTCCAATTGCTGCTCGAGGCGGAACTCGAAGTCACCGTAATGCCGACAACCCAGTAGAAGCCGTCGTTGCCGGCCTTTTGAAAGAGCGACTCGGGATTTCCGTTGCTCGATCCCGTGGAGAAGAGGTTCCATCCGCGCGATTCGAGCTGGGCGGCGTAGAAACCGAGCAGGTCGGCCGCACTCGCCGCCGTGTGCAGGGGTTGGTAACAGTCGAAGTCTCCTGCACCGGCGTTAGGAATACGGCCAGGAGCACTGCGTGAGGTCTTGAGCGGAACGAGAAAGACGCCCGAAATGTTGGAAGGCATGTTGTTGTTGTGCGAACAAAGTGACAGGACTTGAGTTGATGGTGCGACGGCGAGGCCGCCGACCACGACCGGAACGGTGGTGGTGGTTGGGGTGACCCCCTGGTCTGCGACGAGGTTGATCACCATGAACACGGCGAGCATCACGGCTCCGGTGATCAGGATCGCAGCGGCGGGCCAGATGCTGGTGGTCGTGGTGAGCGGGGCTCGGGGCTGGTCGCTCACTGGTCCCAGCCAAAGTGGTCGATCGGTCCGCGACCGTGTCCCAGGTGCCACGTTCGCGCCCCTTCGAGCGCGGCCAGGACGAAGGCCTTGGCGTCTCGTGTCGCATCGGGCATCGAGCGACCAAGACCCAGTCCAGCGGCGATCGCGGCCGAGAGTGAACATCCCGTGCCGTGGTCGTTGGTGGTCGCAATTCGTTGGGCGTCGAACACGACTACCTCACCGTTGCCTACCAAGATGTCTGGGGCTCGCTCCTCGGTCACGGAGTGCTCGGCGAAGTGCCCGCCCTTGACCAGTACGTAGCGTGCCCCAAAGCCGAGAATCGTCTCGGCGAGTTTTATCATGTCGGACTGGGTGTGGACGTCACGAACGTCCACGTCGCAGAGTACAGCTGCTTCGCGCAGGTTGGGTGTCGCGACCTCGGCCCACGGCAGCAGCGCATCACGATAGGCCTCGACGCCGCCCACCTGCATCAGCAGGTGGCCACTGGTCGAGACCAGGACCGGATCGACCACGAGGTGGGGGAGTCGACCTTCACTGGCGTAGTGCGCCACCAATGCCACCGTCTCGGGCAGGGCCAGCATTCCGGTCTTCGTGGAGAGGAGATCGAAATCCTCCACCACGGCGTCTATCTGAGCCCTCACGATTTCGGGATCGATATTGGCCACCCCTTCAACCCCGAGGGTGTTCTGCGCGGTGATCGCAGTCAGGGCAGTCGTCGCGTGCACACCAAAGGCGCTGAAGGTCCGCAGGTCCGCCTGGATCCCGGCCCCGCCGCCCGAGTCCGACCCGGCGATGCTCAGTGCGGTGATTGGTTGCACTCGAACAACCCTAGTAAGTACCGGCGCAGGGTAAGTACGCTGGTACACGTGGGAGAACTCTTTCAAGTCGGATCGCTCAGTTCGACCTCGCGACTAGTCGTCGGCACTGGCGGTTTCCGGTCCATGGCCATCCTCGAGTCGTCGCTCAAGGTTTCTGAGTCCACGATCGCCACCGTCGCACTGCGCCGCGTTGATCCGTCGGTGCAAGGTTCCATTTACGACCTGCTCGGGCGTTTGAACTTCACGCTCTTGCCCAACACGGCCGGCTGCTACAGCGCCGACGAGGCGGTCAAGTTGGCTCAACTGGCCCGCGAGGCCTTTGACACGACGGCCATCAAGCTCGAGGTGATTGGCGACGACTTGACACTGCTACCTGATACGAGCCAAACCTTGATCGCCGCCGAGCAGCTCGTGCGTGAGGGTTTCGAGGTGTGGGCCTACACCTCAGACGACCTGATCGTGGCCCAGCGGCTCGAACAGTTGGGATGCGTCGCGGTCATGCCGCTCGGCTCACCGATTGGATCGGGTCTGGGTATCCTCAACCCCCACGCGATTGCGTTGATCGCGGAACGGGTCAGCGCGGCGGTCTTGTTAGATGCGGGCGTGGGAACGGCCTCTGACGGCGCACTCGCCATGGAGTTGGGCTGTGACGGGGTTCTGGCGGCCTCGGCGATTAATCGCGCCCTGGAGCCGATTCTGATGGCTGAAGCCATGCGCGACGGCGTGCGAGCGGGCTACGCAGCACGTCGCGCCGGACGGATTCCGCCTCGGCTCCACGCCGAGGCGTCGAGCCCGGCGCTCGGTCGTCCCGAACTATTTGTCGAATGATCGTCTCGTAACTACAATCGTGTAGTCCGTCGGGATAGTCTGGACAGACCTCGGTCGGGAGGATTTTGATATGACAGATTCTTACATCTCGGGATTTAGTGGCCCTACGGTATGTCGATTGACCGGCGTGACATACCGTCAGTTGGACTACTGGGCGCGCACGGATCTCGTGACGCCATCGATCACTGCGGCCCAGGGAAGTGGGTCGAAGAGGCGCTACTCCTACTCCGACGTTTTAGAGGTGAAAGTCATCAAGTCCTTGTTGAACTCAGGTGTGTCTCTCGCGCGTGCGCGTCAGGCGGTTGAATGCCTTCGAGGTTCACTCGGCGCCGACCTCGCGTCGTCCAGCCTCGTCTTGAGCGATAGCGGATCGGTACTCGCTCGCGATGACGGCGACCTCGTCGACCTGCTGCGCGGCGGCCAAGGCGTGTTCAATATTGTCCCACTCGCGAAAGTGGTCGCCGAACTCACGACCACCATCCGCCAGGTCAGTGTCACGACGTCGGAGAAGGAGCATCGTTCGGCGTGAGATTCACATCGCTGTCCGGCGATTCGCGCCGGCGCCATCCCAGTCGCTCGGTGGTACCGACTGGTCACTTCGCTCACGAGAGCGAGCGCGTCTTCGCCAGCATCCTCAGTCTCTACGGTCACGCGTGGAGTTATGAACCCATTGAGTTCCCGCTCGAGTGGGACGCCACTGGAAACCCGGTGCGGGCATTTCGACCGGACTTCTATCTCACCCAGAGCAAGGTCTTCATCGAATTAACGGTTCTCGAACAACGCCTCGTGACCAAGAAGAATCAGAAGATCCGACTCTTTCGTTCGCTCTATCCCGAGATCGAACTCGTGGTGGTCTACCAACGTGACTTCGCCGCGCTGCTCGAACGCCATCGCCTGGGGTCCATCGGGGACCTGGCAGCGTAAAGTGACTGCCATGGTCGATCGGCGCCCCTTCCTGTACGAATCGCACGTCGAGCTGGGAGCCAAAATCGTCCCGTTCGGCGGCTGGGCGATGCCGTTGCAGTACGCGAATGGAACGTTGAGCGAGCACCTCGCCTGTCGCCACGACGCGGTGGTCTTTGACGTGAGCCATCTAGGCACCGTGCGCTGTGACGGCCCCGACATGTTCGACGCGCTGCAAGCCACCTTGACCAACGACCTCGCCAAGGTCGAACCTGGACGTGCGCAGTACACCCACCTGCTCAACGACGCCGGGTTCGTCGTGGACGACATCATCGTGTGGTGGATGGCCAACGGCGAGTTCGACGTGATGCCCAATGCCTCGAACACCTCGGGAGTGACCGACGCCCTACCGGGTGTCGACGTGACCGCTGAGCGTTGCGTGCTCGCGGTGCAGGGCCCCAACGCCCGAGCCAAGATCGCTGCCGTGGACCCGAGATTCGCCGACGTAGCGCGCTTTCGGGTCACCCGTTTCGACTACGCCGGTGTGGAGGTACGTGTCGCGGGCACTGGTTACACGGGTGAAGCGGGGCTCGAGATCGCGGTACCGAACTCGGCCGCGCAAGAACTACTCGAGGCAATCGTCGGGGCCGGCATCACTCCGGCTGGCCTCGGAGCGCGAGACACGCTTCGACTCGAGGCGGCCCTGCCCCTCTACGGTCATGAGCTGAGTCTCTCCTCGACGACGCTCGAGGCTCGTCTGGGATGGGTCATTGGTTGGGACAAGGGAGACTTCCGGGGTCGAAGCGCAGTTGAACGCGAGCGAGATCGCGGTATCGAGCGAGGACTGACCGGCGTCGTCGCGTCGGGTCGCCAACCCCTGCGAGAGGGAGCCGAAGTCTTCGTTGGGGCAGAGAGCGTCGGAACGCTCAGCTCGGGCAACTTCTCCCCGGTGCTCGGACGCGGCATCGCGATGGGCCTGCTCCACGAAGGATTGACGCCGGGTACCCCCGTCAGCGTTGTGCTGCGAGGTCGCGAGGTCGATGCGACCATCGCCGAACTCCCGTTCATTCGAAAGGCGAAGTGATCATGGCTGACTACCTACCTCATACTCGTGAAGACGTCGAGGGAATGCTCGCGTTCCTGGGACTCGGCTCACTCGATGATCTCTTTGCCCACATCCCTGAGGCCGTTCGCCTCTCGGGTGGCCTCGATATGCCCGAGGGGATGAGCGAACCCGACGTAGCGGCACAGTTCTCGCGATACACCGGGGCCAATCGGGCCAAGGCGAGCATGATGACCTGTTTCGCCGGCGGCGGTGCCTACGACCACGAAGTACCGGCCGTCGTGAAGATGCTCGGCGCTCGAAGTGAGTTCGTCACCGCTTACACGCCCTACCAGCCCGAAGTGGCCCAGGGGGTTCTCCAGGCCATCTTCGAATACCAGACCATGGTCTCACGACTGAGCGGACTGCCCATTCCCAACGCCTCGCTCTACGATGCCGCGACCGCACTCGTCGAGGGTCTCAACATGGCCCACGGGGCAACGGGGCGATCCAAGATGCTGATCTCGGCGGGGGTGCATCCGCACTGGCGCGCCGCGGCCAAGACGTTCGCGCGCGGGACCGGACACGAGGTCGTCGAGGTAGCGCTGCGTGAGGGCGTGACCGATTGGTCGAGCGTCGACGCCACGGGAGTAGCGGCGGTGGTGGCGGCGTATCCGAACTACCTGGGCGTGCTCGAAGACATGACCGTGGCCGAGCAACTGGCCCACGAGAACCAGGGACTGTTCATCATGGGATGCGACCCGGTGGCGGCGGGCGTGTTGAAGACGGCGGGCCAGTGGGGCGCCGACATCTTCGTGGGCGAGGGCCAGCCCTTTGGCACACCACTCGCCTTTGGCGGTCCGTACCTCGGTCTCTTCGCGTGCACCACCGAGCAGATTCGCCGGCTGCCCGGTCGTATCGTAGGTGAGACCGTTGACTCCAACGAACGACGATCCTTCGTCACGACGCTTCGAGCGCGTGAGCAAGACATACGTCGAGAGAAGGCGACATCCAACATCTGTTCGAACCAGACGCTCATGGCCGTCACTGCAGCGATTCAACTCGGTTGGCTGGGCACCCAGGGTCTTCGAGAGGTCGCCATTCGCTGCGCTCAGGGTGCGCACTACCTCTACGCCGAGCTCATGACGGTCGATGGGGTGAGCGCCGTGTCGAACCAGCCATTCTTCCGCGAATTCGCGATTCGTCTCAACCGAGATGCGAGCGAGGTCCTCTCCTCGATGGCCCACGACGGCGTGCTCGGTGGACTGTCCGTCTCGGCGTTGTGTGAGGGCGATGACCAGTCAGTGCCCGAGGAGATCTCCAAGGTGATGATCGTCACGGTCACCGAGCGAAGGACCCGCGAGGAGATCGACCACTACGTTGACGCACTTCGAAAGGCGGTCAGTCAGTGACCACGAGATCCCAGCCCGGCGCGCGCGCCGCTTCGGCTCCACTGCTCGGCCACGCCACCGAGCCCACGATCTTCGAGATGTCGGTACCCGGGCGCTCGGCCTTTCAGCTACGCAGCACGGGTGTTCCGCCGCTCTCCCTCGAGGACCTCGTGCCAGAGCATCACCGAAACGGGCACGCCATCGACATCGCCGAGGTGTCGGAGCGCGACCTGGTGGGACATTTCACCAGACTCTCGCACCGACAGTTCTCGGTCGACCTCGGGATGTACCCACTGGGTTCGTGCACCATGAAGTACAACCCGAAGTTCTGTGACGCCGTGGCCGCTGACCCCGGCCTCAATTCCGTGCATCCCGGTGCACCTGCTGAGTTGACCCAGGGATGGCTGGAGCTGTTGGTGAGCCTCGAAGAGAAACTGTGCGTGATTACCGGCATGGCCGAAGCCACGCTGCAGCCCGCTGCGGGAGCGGCGGGGGAGTTGACGGGGCTGTTGTTGATGCGCGCGTACCACAGCGCTCAGGGCGATGCGCGTCGACGGGTCCTGATTCCTGACTCGGCCCACGGCACCAATCCCGCCTCGGTCACGCTGGGCGGCTACGAGGTCACGACGATCCCCTCGACGAGTGAGGGACTCGTTGACCTGGTGGCCCTGAAGGCTGCCCTGGGGCCCGACGTCGCGGGCATCATGTTGACCAATCCCAACACGGTTGGACTCTTTGAAGAAGACATCCTCGAGATCGCCGAATCGGTACACGACGTCGGTGGCCTGCTGTACTACGACGGCGCCAACCTGAACGCGATCTTGGGCGTGGTTCGACCCGGCGACATGGGCTTTGACATCGTGCACATGAACCTGCACAAGACCTTCGCCACCCCCCACGGCGGGGGAGGACCGGGAGCGGGTCCGGTGGCCGTGTCGAAACGATTGGTCGAGTTCCTGCCCGGCCCCAAGGCGACCCGCCTGGCCAACGGCACCTTTGATTGGGTGCGTCCGGCCAGGTCGATTGGCCGCGTGCACGGCTGGCACGGCAACGCCATGGTGCTCGCACGCGCCCTGTCCTACATCGACGTGCATGGAGCAGACGGTTTGGAACGGGTCGCCAAGCACGCGGTGCTCAACGCGAACTGGCTGCGTCACCGGCTCAGGGACACCCTGCCCGCGGCGTACGACCGTACGTGCATGCACGAATGCGTGCTCACCGCCACGCCCCTCAAGACCAGATTTGGCGTGCGCGGACTCGACGTGGCCAAGGCCCTGTTAGAGGAGGGATTCCATTCACCCACGGTCTACTTCCCGCTCATCGTTGACGAGGCCATGATGTTCGAACCGACCGAGACCGAGAGTGTCCAGACCATGGAGGCGCTGGCCGAGGCGATCGAGCGCATTGCCCAGCGCGCCATCGACGACCCCCAGTCCCTGCACCGAGCCCCTCAGACCACGCCGGTCTCCAGGGTCGACGAGGCCCGTGCCGCACGACACCTCATCGCCACCGAGGACGCGGCGCAGCGGATGAGTCTCTAGCAGCCAAGCACCTCACACGCCGATGCGCTCCGGCCAAGAGGTCACGCCCAGCGATGACGAGCAGCATTCGAGTCGAGCCCTGCTCGCCTAATGGGAGTTGGTCAGTCGTTCATTGCCCAGACACCTCTACGATGGAGCCATGAGCAAGCCCTTGATCGGCATCACCGGGCGTCGATGGCCGGCGCAGTGGCTTGGCGAGCACGTTCCCGAGGCAATGCGAGACCTGCACTTCGACCTGCACTTCAGCGACTATCCAGCCTCGGTGGCGGCCGCGGGCGGGGTGCCCGTTGAACTGACCCGCGACGCCGACGTGGCTGCGATCATCGCTCGACTCGACGGCTTGGTCCTCAGCGGGGGAGCGGACGTCGAGCCCTCGCGCTACGGCCACGAGCCCGACGCGGATCTCGGTCCGACCGAGCCTCAACGAGACGATTGGGAGTTCGCACTGTTGCGTGAAGCTCGACGGATTGAATTGCCGGTCCTGGGGATATGTCGCGGTGCCCAGTTGGCCAACGTCTTCTTTGGAGGAACATTGGTCCAACACGTTGAGCGCGATGAGGGTTCAGGGCATCCTCGCTGGGACGTCGACGGACGAACTCATACCCACGACGTCAACATTGTGGCGGGCACGACCCTCGCTGGCCTCTACGCCTCGACGATCGGGGTCAATTCGCTCCATCATCAGACCCTCGGGGACATCGGCATCGACCTGGTGGTCGGCGCGCGCGCGAGCGACGGTGTTGTCGAGGCGGTGGAGCTCCCCGGGCGTGACTTCCTCGGTGTCCAGTGGCATCCCGAACTATTGTCCAAGCCCGATCCCACGTTCCAGTGGTTGGTCAAGCGCGCCACGAACTTCCAGGCGCGGCGTCGCTAGGGGTCAGTGGGCGAGTGACATGCCCACGAGGAACGCCGCGGTGCACAGCAGTGGGGTAGTGACGACCAGGGCGAGCGAATACGCCCAGTGATGCTCGCGCTGGAGTAGTGCGGGAATCGCGAAGGCACTCGAGAAGGTGGTCAGTCCCCCACAGAAACCGGTGAGGATGATCGAACGCAAGTGTTCGTCACTCACGGCGAGCAGCCGATACGCAACGTAACCAGTGATGGCCGTGCCGAGGACGTTAGCGCCCACGGTGGCCCACGGTCGAAGCGTCGGGTGGTGACGTCGAACTGCATATTCGAACAAGAAGCGAATGACGCAGCCGAATGCTCCGGCGATCGCGACGAGGGTTGCGGTCACGAGAACCAGCGCTGTAGACCGAGCCATGCCGCGAGCACACCGCTCAGGATGGCTGCTACGGCGACAATGAGGCACCCGCCAATGGAACGGTGCCACAGGACGCCAAAGTCGTTGAAGAGGCCAGAGTAGGACGTCAGTCCCCCGAAGAATCCAGTGATTACCAGTAATCGAGTGGTGTCGTTGGGATCGTGGTGGCGAAGCGGGCCGGCGAGGAGGCGCGTGGCCAGGAACACACCGATGAAGTTGATCCCCAGCAACACCCAGGGAATCGCCTGGGCCCACGGTGCGTGCGCGCCGGTGGCGGGCGCTGGTTGGAGCTTTAAGAGGACGTCGCGTAACCAGGTGCCCAGCGCACCGCCGAGGGCCACCGAGCCAACGGCCAAGGCGAATTGACGCGGTGAGAGGGTGACGTGGGGATGCATGGGTTATCAAGAAACTACTGTGGGTTTGATGGTATCGGCGGTGAAGTACCGATCGCGCCGGTGTTGCTGCGGGCCCCAGGTTCGAAGATGGTTTCTAACTTTACATAACGTACATTATCGGCGGTAATCATCCATAACGGTGTTATGATTCTGTCCATGCGTCGGATGATCGTGGCCGCCTTGATGGCGGTTTCTACTATGGGTATGGCGGCGGTACCCGCCGGCGCCGACCCGACGCCCCAGCCGAAGTTGACCATGTCCTTTGACTATTCGGACAACTCCGCCGCCGCCGCGGTGAGCAATGGGCCCTTCAACATCATCATTGACGTTTTGCCGGTGACGGTGAACGGACTCGTTCGAATGGTTGCCGTGCCACCAGCCGATTCGAACCAGCCGCGCCAGTTCTGCACGTGGCAGTGGATCGATAACAACAACCAGGTGGAGTGTAGTTTCGCCTTCACCACGGGCGGCGTCTGGTCGATCCGGGCAATCTATCAGCCGGTGCCCAAAGCCGACGCCACGGCGTCGGCGTACACGAACCTGCGCGTCGGCAACTGAGCGTGTGCCCTCGAGGGCCGCACTGCTTTCGCGTCCTGTGGGGTGACCCGTGGAGCGGACTCATTCAGGAGTTGGTGATGGCCCACGACCCCGAAGAGGCGATGGTGACGGCTAGTGCGCGACGTCCTGATCTGGAGCGCGCGCGCGTTGCGTTCCTGGTCCAGGACCTGGCCCGATTGACCTGACCTACAATGCTGCCCATGGAATCTCTCTTTGACGTCAGCGGCAAGGTAGTACTCGTCACCGGTGGTACCCGCGGGATCGGTGAGATGATCGCACGTGGTTTCGTGGACGCCGGAGCGCGTGTCTACATCTCGTCACGCAAGGCTGAGGTCGGTGACGCCCTGGCAAAGGAGCTCTCCGTGAACGGATCGTGCACTTCCCTACCCGCCGACCTCTCCACGGAGTCCGAGTGTCGACGCCTCGCTGAGGAGGTCGCCAAGCGAGAGGACCATCTCGACGTGTTGGTCAACAACGCCGGTGCGACCTGGGGGGCGCCCATGGCTGATTACGACGAGGCTGCGTGGGAGCGGGTTCTGGCGCTCAACGTCAAGGCCGTCTTTCACCTGACCAAGTTCCTACGCCCACTGCTCGACAAGAACGCTACGGCGGCGAATCCCTCGCGGGTGATCAACATCGGATCAATCGACGGACTGCACGTGCCGGCCATGGACACCTTCGCCTACTCGACCTCGAAGGCAGCGGTGCATCAACTCACCCGCCATCTCGCCAAGACCATGGCCCCCAAGGTCACGGTCAACGCCATCGCCCCAGGTCCCTTCGAGTCCAAGATGATGCACGCCACGCTCGAAGCCTTCGGAGACTCCATTGCCGAACGCGCACCGATGAAGAGGATCGGCGAGCCTTCCGACATGGCCGGTGCGGCGATCTTCCTCGCCTCGCGCGCCGCCAACTACATCACCGGGGCGGTGCTCCCGGTCGATGGTGGTATCGCCACTTTGGGCTAACCAGCGGGTTGAGTGCCTAGGGTGACCGTGAGGGTCAAGTGCTTTGAACCGCGAACGATGTGCAGTGAGATCACGTCGCCGGGGCGTAGCGAGGAGATGACGCTACTCACGTCTTGAGCCCCGCCGATCCTCGTGTTGTTGATCATGACGATCACGTCGCCTTGCTTAACCCCGGCGCTGGCCGCACCGGTTCCGGCGATGACACTCATCACCACTGCGCCCGTGGACACCGTGAAGCCGTACTGGGCTTGTAGCGAAGGGGTCATGGACATGATCTCCACACCAATGAAGGCTCCGTGGTTCACCACGCTCTCGCCCGCGGCCAACTTTTTGAGTAGCGACTGAATGGTCGCCACGGGAATCGCGAAACCGATGTTCTGCGCGCTGGTGCCGTCAGGCAAGGTCCCGGCCACGGCGGTGTTCATGCCGATGACGTCACCGCTCGAGTCGAGAAGTGGTCCGCCGGAGTTTCCCGGGTTGATCGCCGCGTCGGTCTGGATCATGTTGTTGAGCGTCTCGGTTGCGTTGGAGGTTCCAGCGGTGACCGTGCGGCCGAGGGCGGAGACGATCCCCTGGGTCACCGTCGGGGTTCCGGCGGCGAGTCCCAGGGCGTTGCCAATGGCGACCACGGCGTCACCCACAACCAGGGCGTTGGAGTTGCCAAAGGTCACGGCGGGCAGGCCGGAAGCGCCATTGATGCGAATGAGAGCCACGTCGTCCACGGGATTAGTGCCGATCAGCGTCGCGGGTAGGGACTTCGTCGATCCCGTGCGCGTCACCGTTATCGTTCCCCCACCCACCGCGGCGGCGATCACGTGGTTGTTCGTCACGACCAGACCGTTGGCGGAGATGATCATCCCCGTGCCCTGATCCTCGGTTCCCTGACCCTTGACGTCGATCGACACGACTGATGGCGAGACCTTCTGAACCAGTGATGGGATGCTCATGCCGCTCGGGAGCACCGCTCCACCTGGGGCGGTGCTGACCGTGCTGACGCTCACGCTGCCACCATTGCTCGACGAGGAGGCGTAGTGGCCCGCGAGACCACCCACCAATGCGGCGATGAGCAGGAGCGAGAGTCGATTCGACCAGAGACTGCGCGTTTGACGGCGTTGCGACGACAAAGGTGCTTCATCGACGTAACCCGGTGCCAGGGGTGCGAGATGGTCGGAGGGCGCAACGGGCGAAGACGGTGCCTCGATGGCGCCTACGTTGGCCACCGTGTGCTCTTGTGGGTTCCAGACGTTCGACGGTGGTGCGTCGGCGCTCTGGGGCTCAGGTGACGACGCTGGGGTGGTCTCTGACGGGGTGAGCTCGCCAGGTACCACGGCGCCGTGTAGCGCCTCGTGAGCGTTCGCATCCACTGGGGTTGTATCGGAGTCTTCGTAGGGGGTGTCGTTCACACGTTCATGCTAGGCAATCGATTCTAAATTTCAACTAAATGTGCCAGAAATGTTTGCTCACGGCGAAGCGACTAGATTAGAAACCCTATGTCGCGTCGTATTGAGATCGAAATCACCAGCCTCAGTGGAGAAGTGGCCACCTGGCGCGCTGCCGGAGCGAAACTGCCTAAAGGAGTGCTCAATGCGGCCCTGGTTCCGGGCGGTGCCGTAGTCGGAAACGTCTATCGCGCCGACGTCGAACAGTACATGGAGGGCATGGAAGTGCTCTCGGTGATGGCACCCAAGACGGCCTCGCCCCTTGATCCGCATCACGAGCGCATCGAACGTATTCCCAGTGCCAAACAGGGACCTGACGTGGTCGTCACCTACGCTCCCAAGGGACGCGGAGGATCGCGTCGTGAAGGCGGACGCGACGGAGATCGTGACACTCGCTCACCACGTCGAGAGGGTGGGCCCGGCCGCCGTGACGGCAGCGCCAGTCGCCCCGATCGCCCCGATCGCGCCGAACGTTCGGCGCCTCGACGCGACGAATCCGTGAGCAGTTCGGGCGCGGAGTCAACCTCACCGGAACGAGCCAAACGGCCCTCCGCACGTCCAACAGGCGGACGCGAGCGCCATGGCGCGCCGTCCGCGGAGCGCGGTGCACGTCCGGGACGCCCGGGCCGACCAGAGCGTTCGGGTCCGCCAGGACAGCCGCCAATGACCACCACGCATCGCAATGCCCTGTTGGCGACGTTGTCGCCCGAGCAGCTACCAGTCGCCGAGCAGCTGCTTCGCGGCGGGATGCCGTCGGTTCGAACCGCTGTCGCCGAGCAGAACAAGAACGCCGTCGCGCAGGGTCGTCCCACCATCGACCCCGCGACCATCGAGCGCATCGCGGAGGACCTGTTGGGTAAGACCAACGTCGCGCTGTGGAAGGACCGCGCCGCTGGCGCGATCGGTGCGGGCCGCGAACTGCGCTTGCGTGATCTTCGCGCGGTCGTCACTTCGGCCAAGACCGTGAGCCTCGATGAGGAGGCACGCGCCCAGCTCAAGGAACTTCAAGTCGCCCTCACGGCGCGACTCGAGCACCTGCGCACGCAGTGGAACGAGCGACTCGAATCGGCAGTGGCCTCAAAGAACGTCACCGAGGCGCTCAGTCTCGTCGCACGTCCCCCGGACATGTCGACTCGAGTCAGTGCGGACATGGCCGTCAAGGTGGTCGCCGTGGTCTCTGAGGTACTCACCGCCGAACAGGACCCGACACTTTGGAAGCAAGTCGTTGCCTTGGCGGTCGAAACCTCGATTCGTCGAAACATCAAGCCGACGGGGATCCCCGACGACGAGTCGTGCAAGGCCGTGGCGATTCACAACGCGGGAGCCATACCTGAACTGGCCAAGTTGCTCGGGATGCGCGTACCGCCTCCCCCACCGCCGACCCAGGCGCATCGACGAACGGTCACTCGCCGCGCATCGTAATCAGTCTCGCCTTCCAGGCGAACGATTCGAACAGCGATTTCATTCCCCGATCCCCAGGTAGGACGTGCGCGTCTCGTGGCGGAGTGCTCGTCGCACAAAGGTGGGTAACGAGGGCGCGAGCGATTCCTGTGCGTCGGTGTTCACTGCGCACGTAGACCCCTTCAATGATGGCGTCTCGCCACGCGAGAAATCCGACGACCGCGCCATCCAACTGGGCGACCAGCAGTCCTCGTGAGGCGATGAATTGCTCGAGCACGTCGTTACTGGTGCGCCCAGCGCTCAACTCAGTCAAGAACGCCGTGCCTCCCCGGTGCGCCTCAAGGGAAGCAATCGCCTCGCACCAGAGGACCACAACGTCACGATTCACGTGCGTCGCGGTCGAGATCTCCATCAGGTGCTCTCAGGGTTGACCCGACCCATTGGCCGGTCCCTAGACACAGTCACGACAGAGATTCTTGTCCTTGTCAGCCAACTGGCTCGTCTTCTTGAGTAGTCGACACGATGAGCATCGGAACTCGTCGTCCTGCTTGGGAAGAATCACCTCTGCCAGTTCGAGCGTGGGGTCAACCTCGCCCACGACCTCGTCGTCGTCTTCTGGTGTGGACGTACGACGAATGGTCTCGGCGAGTACCTCATCGAGGGCTAACTCAATGTCCGCGTCGTCGACGATGTCGTCGTCCTCGACCACCACCACTTCGGGGACGATCTCTTCGCCCTCGATGTCCTCGACGTCGTCGACCTCGACCTCGTCGTCGACTTCCACGTCCTCGTCAACGACGTCTTCGAGGTCCTCTTCGCCGACAATTTCCTCATCGAAGCCGTCCGCGAGCTCGTCCTCGTCGAACGTCTCGTCTGTTTCGTTGTCACTAACCATAAAGTCCTCTTCTGTAGCGCTGGAAGTGTAGAGCCTTTTTGACAAGTGATGACGCTATTTAGGTTTAAAATTGGCTAAAACCGCATTTATTCCCTATTTTGGCGATTCCGCTCGGCCGTTCTCTCCGCTTCGAGCCGTTCCAGGTCGATATCGGAGTAGTCGACGTAGGTCATGGCATCAGCAATTGCCCCGTGACCTGCGACATCGCGAATCTGACGAGCCATCTCTTGGGCGACGCGTCGATAACTCGGGTGGCCCTGCGGGCCCGAACGGAGCTCGATCAAGTGCATTGCCTCGCGAGCGTTCATCTGCATCACGTAACGGATGCGAAATGCCAGGGCGACGACGTACTGGGCCTGATTGGGGAATTCGTCGACCAGATCGTGGTGCAAGTCGGCGGATCGCTCCAGCGACTCAACGTAGCGACTCTCCAGGCCCGCCTCGCGTACCAGTTCGGGAACGTCGTACCCGAGATCGACATCGAGGGGCTGCCATTCGATGGTGAGCATCCGATGGCGCTGCAGGTCGCGGAATGCCCCGTAGTCGGTCACCAACTCGAAGCGGTACTGCGTACTCTCAAACGCCCGTGAGGGGCGGTGGCGCCGGTTCAGGCGCTCTCCGACGTAGGTCTGGATCAGCGAGTGCTTCGAGGAGGAATCGAGTTCGCGAACTCGCGATTCGACTTCGTCGCTCGTCATCGCCGAATTGGCGAACACGATCGCCTCGAGGACTCGATCTTCCCCGTGCGGGTCGAAGTCGACGAGTCGAACCTGCTCTTGGGCAATCGGATCGCGTTGAGCGGTCCACAACTCACCAATCAGCCTTTGCGTATCGACCTTGGTGGCGGCGAGATAGTGAGTCCACGCTCCCCCACGCTCTGGGACGTTCAGACGTTTGAGAAAGGATGGGATCACCTTGACCAGTTCGTCGTACATCAGCTCGGCGTAGGAGCGTACTTCGGGCAGCGGATGGGCACGCATCCGAAGCAGCAGAGCCTCGTAGGCCTGTCCCGATGCGTAGATGCCCAGGTTGGACAAGGCACTGGCGGGCAGGAGTCCACGAACGGCGTCGAGGGCCTTGGCCCGGATCGCCTGACGGTAGACAAAGTCGGTGTCTTCGGGCGTCTTGGGGAACTTCTTGGAGAGAAACTCGGTCAACTGGGGCAGCAGTTCGGCGTAGGTGTCGAACATTCGGTCCATCTCACCGATGTAGCGCGCTCCGAAGCGCGATTCGAGAAGGTCGTGGTCACGATAGAAGCGGTAATGGCCGTTCGCCAATCGGCGGTCGTAGCCCAGATACCGAGTGGACTGCTCGAGATAACTCATCAGGCGACCCCACTCGACAACCTTGGTCAAGACGTTGCTCGCCTGTTCGCAGGCGAGGTGCACTCCGCCCAATTGGGCCACCGAGTCGTCGCCGTACTCATAGAAGATCTTCTGATAGAGATCATCGGCACGACCCAGACCAACGGTCGCGTCGATGCTCGCGTCCCCGGTCAAATCGAGGTCCCCGACGAACTCATCGAGGAAGAGTCGTCGAAGACTCTTGGACGATCGTGAGTATCGCGCGAACAGCGCACCCTTGACCACTTCGGGCAGGTTCACCAGAGCGAAGACGGGACCCTCGAGATTGGTGAAGTACCGACGCAGGATCGCCACCTCGGCCTCCGTGAACTCTTCGGCGACGTAAGGGTGCATGGAGTTACGAGATTAGAGGCGAAATCACGCTGGGGGGTGGACGCTGGAGGCACCCGCCACAACACTGCGAATCAGCGAGTCTCGGGCCCGGGCCGCGACCTCGGCGACTCCGCTCGAGGCGTCCATTCGGGCGAGCTGCTCGCACAGGTCAGCAACCTGCTTGGTGTTTCGAACGAAGTCCCCGGGCGACGTCTGGCCGATCTCGACGTCGGCGAGGTCCAGCACGGTCCCGAGCGATGCCCCCCTCGCCCACGCGGCAATCGTCGTAGCGAACTTCGCGTCGGGCTCTTTGGCGTGAGGGACCTTGTAGCGATCCTCGATCTCACGAACGTTCGCGGCGATGACCATGATCTCGGCGGTGCGCTCGTTCATGTTGCCGCGACGTTCCTGACCCAGACGGTCGTTGAGCGAGCGCTTCTTCGTCGTCACCTGCTTGGCAACGTTCTGTGCACGCGATGCACGTTTGGACTCATAGACGAAACTCGAGAGCAGGCCGGCGAGTTGGGCGGGCTCGAGGTCTTCAAAGACACCCGCCGTGATCGACTCGGCGATCAGCAGGTCGCACTCGTGATAGATCGAGCGAAGCAGTTGGCCCTGGGCGTTGAGTCGCCAACCTTCGGCGTATCCGAGTTCTTCGAGGACGTGGTGACGGGCCAACATCTGATCGCCCAGCGGGCGTTTGGCACCAGTGGGTCGATGGTCCGTTTCGAACTGGGCGTACGAGCGTTGGACCACTTCGAGAGCGGTTGCGAACTCGAAGTGGTTAATCAGGTTGGCGGTGAAGTTGTAGGTCGGTCGAAACGACGAATGCAGGTCCGAAGGAGGTGCCAGGGCTACTCGCGCGACGTCGTGCAGGGCGATCTCATTGGCGAAGCAGACAATGGCGTGACCCTCGTCGTCGAGCCCACGCCTGCCCGCGCGACCGGTCATCTGGGAAAACTCACCACTGGTGAGAAACTTTCGTCCGGCGTCGGAGTACTTGGAGAACTTCTCCAGGGCCACGGAACGCGCCGGCATGTTGACGCCGAGCGCCAGGGTCTCCGTGGCAAAGACGACCGCGAGAAGATTGCGTTCGAAGCAGACCTCGACGATCTCACGAAAGGCCGGGACCATTCCCGCATGGTGCATGGCCAGACCCCGGCGAATGGAGTCGATGAAGTCGGCGTATTCCAGCGCTTTGAGATCGTCGTCAGTGAACTCACTGAGGCGTGCTTGAGCCAGGGCGTCGATCTCGAGGCGCTGCTCTGCGGTGGTGAATCGAAGTCCGTCGCGGCGACATTGGTGCACCGCATCATCACAGGCCGAGCGCGAGAAGATGAAGACAATGACGGGCAGTAGATCCTCGCGTTCGAGCGCGAGCAGCAGCTCGCTTCGTCGCGGGGAGCGAAAGGGCGGCGGGGGTGCGCTGGTCTTGGGCCCCTTCCACTTCGGACCGGGACGGAAGCGTCGGGTCGCCTTCATCAGGTTGTCGATTCGTCGCCCTTCATCGGAAAGACGTGGTCCGTCGAGCAGATCGACGACCTCGGCCGCGGTCTGACCGCGTCGTACCACCGCCAAGTGGTTGTGGAGCTGAATCGGGCGCGTCTTTTCAATGATCACCGAAGTCGGACCACGGACCTCGCTGAACCACTCTCCGACGAAGCTCGCGTTGCCGATCGTCGCCGACAGGGCTACGAAGCGAACGGCCGAGGGAGTCAGAATGATGACCTCCTCCCAGACGCCGCCGCGAAACGGATCCTGGAGGTAGTGGACTTCGTCCAGCACCACAAGGCCGAGCTCGCGAAGTTGGTCGGATTCGGTCAACAACATGTTCCTCAGCACCTCGGTGGTCATCACGATGACGTCACCAGTTCGATTGATCGAGGTGTCTCCCGTGAGCAGTCCTACCCGCCGATCGCCGTAGAGCGCGCGAAGTTCGTTGAACTTCTGATTGGAGAGAGCCTTCAGCGGTGTGGTGTAGAAGGCGCGCTCGCCTCGTTCGAGGGTGCGACCGATGGCGTAGTTGGCGATCAGTGTCTTACCCGAACCGGTCGGGGCGCTCACGAGAACGTTCACGTGCTCGTCGATTGCTTCGATGGCCTCTTTCTGGAACTCATCAAGTCCGAAGCCAAGGGCGTTGGTAAATCGACTCCGGTAGTCGCTGGTGCTCACCGACGCATCAACTTGCCAATACCGATGGCGAGGAAGTAGAAGGCCGTCAGCGGCACGGCCATAGCCATCATCGACAGTGGATCCCCACTCGGTGTCAGTACCGCGGCGGCAACGGTGATCGCGATCACGGCGTAACGCCAGGAGTGAAGCAGCTGAGCGGGACTGACCAGTCCCGCTAGTTCAATCGCCACCAGCACCACCGGGAACTCGAAGGTGATCCCGAAGATGAACATCATGAGCAAGAAGAGCGTCAAGTACTGATTGGGGTTGTAGAAGGTCACGAGCGAGTGACCACCGATCGACTCGAGGAACGCGATGGCGTGGCCGAAGCTGAAGTACGCCACCGTGACGCCACCGGCGAAGAAGAGGATGGAACTCGATACGAAGGGAATCGCGTAGCGACGTTCCTTGGCCTTGAGTCCGGGGGTGATGAAGCGCCACACCTGCCAAAACAGCACCGGTGAGGAGAGGAGGAGCCCTCCGAAGAGCCCAATCTTGATTCGTAACGTCAGACCGTCGAGTGGATTGGTGACGAGGAACTTGCAGTTCTTCGGAGTCGCGGCGCAGTAGGGACCTTGAAGCACGTGCAGGATCTGGGGGTAGAAGATGAACGAGACGACCCCCATGATCAGCACGGTCGCCGATGAGATGAGGAAGCGTTGCCTCGCCTCGGCGAGATGTTGGGCAAGTGTCATGCCTTCGGCGGCTTTTCTGAATCTCGACATGATGGGCCTAGTTCAGCGACGGATCTGGTGGTGTTGGCAAATCCTCGACTGGTCTGACTCTCGGAGTGACTCGCGGGCTGATCAATGGCGCGCTGGTGACTTCAGACTCGGGTTCCTCCACATGGTTGTTGAGCGCAGTTTCGCTTGCCTCATTGGCCTCGACCCGATCGGCCAACTGGTTGAGCAGATTGACCGGACTACGCGCCAAGCGCGCGATGTCTCCCGTACTGGGCAGGTCCGGGATGGCACTACGCACCTCAGATTCAACCTTCTCCTGGAGACGCTTGAGGGCCCGCCAACTCGATCCGAGTTTGTTGGCCACCTCTGGAAGCTTGTCCGGGCCCAACAAGAGCAGTACCACGGCCACCACCACCATGATCTTGATGGGACTCAGACTCAGCACCAACCCATTGTAGGTCTGGAGCTAGAGCCAACCAATGCGCGACAGCGGCCAGATCCTGAGGAAAGCCCTCCCGATGATGTCCGAACGCGGCACCGTACCCCACATGCGACTGTCACAGGAGTTCGGGTGGTTGTCGCCCATCATGAAGTACTGGTTGGGTGGCACGACGGTTCGCGTGATGGGCGTCGAGAGGGGCTCGTAGTGGGACCAGGTCTCCTTGAGGGGCTTGCCGTTGATGAAAATCGTGTTGCCCCGACTGGTCAAGACGTCGCCCGGGAGTCCGATGACGCGTTTGACGAGGTCGGTTACCACCTCGCCGCAGTGCTCAGCAGGTGGCGCCTTGAAGACCAGAATGTCACCGCGATGGATTGACCCGAAGTCGAGACTCAGCTTGGACACGATGATCCGGTCGCCGATCTGCAGCGTGGGCTCCATCGACCCCGACGGGATGAAGAACGTTTGGACCACGTAGGTCCGCATGAGGAACGACACCGACACCGCAACCACGAGGATCGCCACCCACTCGAGAATGGCCCGCTGGCGCGACCGACGTCGGCGAATCTTGTGCTCGATCGGAGGCAAATCTGAATACGTCGGTGACTGCTCGGCTGTCGGGGCGTCTTCAGGCACGTTGCAAGGTTAGTCGGGTCAGCCGTGACGCTCGAGAGAGACCAGCAATTTCTGGAATCGCTCGTCACTGCTCTTGAAGGGATCCTTTAACAGGACGGTCCGTTGCATCTCGTCGTTCAGTTTCAGATGCACCCAATCCACGGTGTAATCACGGCGCCACTCCTTGGCGGCCTTGATGAACGTGCCGCGCATGTGCGCCCTGGTGGTCGCGGGTGGCGTGTGCGTGGCTGATGCGATCTGATCGTGGGTGACCATCTTTCGAAAGTGCCCCCGAGCCTCTCGTCGATAGTAGAGGCCGCGTTCGTAGCTGGTGTCGTGATAGAGCAGATCAATCAGGCCGATCTTGGCGTCACTCAACTTAACTCCTGATCGCTCTCGCTCGCGTTCGATGATCTGGTATTTGGCGATCCAGTCCACCCGGTCACTGAGCAGCATCGGATCGCTGCGGTACTGCTCGATCACCTCGCGCCAGAGGCGCACCGCGAGAACCTGGTCCTCGGGAAGGTCTCGGTTTTGTAGGAAACTCTCGGCGCGCTCACAGAGGTCCTCTTGGATCTCGAGCGCCGTGAGGTCTCGACCATTCGTGAGCTTCACGGGCTCCTTGCTCCAGAGGTCGTAGGAGATATCGCGCAGCGCGTTGATGGGCGAGGCCATGTTGTAGTCGCGTAGCACCGTGGTGCGATCCTCGATCATCGCCAGGACCACCGATGCCGTACCCAGCTTCAAGAACGTGGCGAACTCACTCATGTTCGAATCACCCACGATGACGTGAAGTCGCCGGTACTTCTCTGGATCGGCGTGGGGTTCGTCACGGGTATTGATGATCGGACGGCTGCGCGTGGTCGCTGAGGAGATGGACTCCCAAATGTGCTCAGCTCGTTGACTCATGGAGAACGCGGTGCCCTTGACGTTCGTCACGACCTTGCCCGCGCCGGTGAAGATCTGGCGGCTGACCAGGTAGGGGATGAAAACCTGCTCCAAACGAGTCAGGTCGTCGATCCGCTCGATGCAGTAATTCTCGTGACAACCGTATGAGTTGCCAGTCGAATCAGTGTTGTTCTTGAACAAGAAAATGTCGCCGCGGATCCCCTCCTCGCTCAACTGCGCTTGGGCATGCTCGACCAGTTCGCGAAGGATTGCCTCACCGGCTTTGTCTTGGGCGACGACGTCACTGAGACTGTCACACTCGGCGGTGGCGTATTCGGGGTGACTACCAACGTCGAGGTAGAGACGACTCCCGTTCTCCAAGAACACATTGCTCGAACGACCCCACGCCACCACTTTTCGAAAGAGAAAGCGCGAGACCTCATCGGGGCTTAACCGACGTTGTCCCCGTAGGGAAAAAGTGATCCCGTACTCGGTTTCAATTCCAAAGATTCTCCGCAGCATGTGCTGGTCCGCACTGATCGCTCAGCGCAGCAACTCGCTGACTTGCTCGTCGTTGAGACGCAGGAAAGTCCGGCGACTTCCGCGGTCTTCGAGGATACCCACTTCGAGGTCGCCGACCTCGATGGACCGATCGGGTCCAGCAAGGGCCGCGACCGCATTCTTCAGCGTCGTCGCGAGAGACTCCTGGGCTTCTTCGGTGGCGGCGAATCGGCCCTTGATGGTCTCTGAATCACCACCGAGCACCGCGAAGCGCGGTTCATCGGAGATCGTGCCCTCGTAGGCGACCCGATACAACTTGGTCGGACGGAACTTGTTACCGAGTTGGGCCACCAGTATCTCGACCTCCAGAGGCTTCTGTCCTTCAGTGAACATGTCACCGAGATGCTGGGCGTAGTAGTTGGCCAGAGCGCGCGCATCGACGTCCTCGCGAGAATACGTGAAGCCCGTACCGTCGGCCCAGCGAATTCCGGCCTCTCGGAGTCGGTCAAACTCGTTGTACTTACCGACCCCAGCGAAGGCGATGCGGTCGTAGACCTCAGAGATCTTGTTCAATGAGGCCGAAGGATTTTCGGCGACCATCAAGACTCCGACGTCGTAGATCGCCGCGACGATCGAGCGCCCTCGGGCGATGCCCTTTTGGGCGAATTCCGCCCGGTCCTTGATCAGCTGTTCGGGAGAGACGTAAAAGTAGTTGCTCATCGCAGTGATCCGCCGGCGTTACCGCCTGAGAGGGTGCGCCGCTCGTTGATCACGCGGAACCGACTCGCTACGTCTTCGGGCTCGAGCTCTTGAAAACCGTCGCTGGTAATCGTCACCATCATGGGGTAGATGTTTCGAACGAAGTCGGGTCCGCCGGTACTGGGGTCATTGTCCCCCGCCTCGTAGATCGCCAAGGCTCCGAGTTCGAGCGCCGCCTCTCGGTCGAGGTCCGAGCGGAAACCGAGTCGAAGCGCCCCTTCGGCAAATGGAGTGCCCGATCCGATGGTCGAGTAATCGAAACGCTCGTAACATCCACCAGCACCGTCGTACTCGAAGATTCGTCCGACCTGATGGCTGGGATCCCATCCAGCCAGCAACGGCAGGACCATGAGGGGCGTCGTGAGGTTGTTGCGTTGGATAATGGGCGACAGGTAGTTGGCCTTGCCCTCGAGACTGAGGGCAGAGTCGGTCATCTTCTCGTAGTGCTCGAATGACAGCTGCGCCATTCGGATGAACTCCATACCACGTGCTGCGGTACCCGATATGGCCAGAGCCGTGAAGCGGTCGGCAGCTTCAATCTTTCGCACGTCACGGCTGGCAATATAGTTTCCCGTTGCTTGGCGGTCCCCGACCATGACGACGCCGCCCACGTATCGCACGGCAATCACCGTCGTGGCGTGAGCGGGCCTCACATCAGAACGAAAAGCGGGACCGTTGAGACCGACTGATTCGCTGAAGCGGAAAAAGGACGGACCGGGGTCATCGTTCGCGCTAAAGAGCGGCAGGCCCATCGACTACTCTCCGCCCTTTTGAACATAGTTGCGTACGAACTCCTCGGCGTTCTCTTCGAGGACCTCATCGATTTCGTCGAGCAAGTCGTCGAGGTCTGCCTTCAACTGATCACCTTTGGTAGCGTCCACCGAAACGTCACTCGTCGTTTGACTGGCACGCTCTGGTCGTTGTTTTTGGATTCGTTCTTGCTCACTCATACATACCGTTCTACCTGTTTAGTGCCTCGAGAAGTTCAATTGCTGTCGTACTCTTTTCTAGCAACTCTCCGGTGAGTTCACGTGTACCACGAACTGGGTCGAGCATCGGAACGCGCTGCAGCGGTCCCGCACCGACGTCGAAGACCACCGAGTCCCAGTTGGCTGCGACGATCTGTTCGGGAAACTTTTCGACACAGCGACCCCGAAAGTAGGCACGAGTGGAACCAGGCGGATTGTGAACGGCTTCACGAATGGCGCTCTTCGAGTGAAGTTCGCGCAGCCCCACGCGTTGGGCGAGGGATCGTTCGGGCCGCAGATCGTGGTACTGCAGGTCAATCGCCTGAAGACGCGCATCGTCATCTTTCAGTTCATATCGATCTCGATATCCCTCGACGATCCGTAGTTTGGCAACCCAGTCAACGCGGTCGGCCACGGTGGCGCGGTCGTCTCGGACGCCGTCGAGCATGATACGCCACTGCTCGAGCACCACGTTGACCTCGTCCTCGGGTCCAACGGCTTCTGGCCCGTGGTCGCGGACGTATTGCTCGCCCACTCTCCAAAGTTGGTCCTGAAAATCCCAAGCGCTTCGCGACACATCGTCTTCACAGTCCTCGACGTGCGTGAGCGAGACGTCGAGTGCGTACTGGCGAAGGGCGTGGACCGGGTGGCGAGGAAGTCCGGGAAACTGCTCCGGTCCACCTTCTTCGAGCGCGGCGAGCAACAGCGACGTTGATCCGAGTTTGACCATCGTCGCGAAAGGGCTCATGTTCGCGTCGCCAATGATGACGTGGAGGCGCCGAAATCGCTCCGCGTCGGCGTGGGGTTCGTCACGGGTGTTGATGATCGGGCGCTTCAAGGTCGTCTCGAGTCCTACGACCTCTTCGAAGAACTCCGCACGCTGGCTCAGTTGGAAGCCCGCTGAGGACTCTCGTCCGGATTCGGTCTCGGCTCCGACCTTGCCGGCGCCCAGTACGATCTGGCGCGAGACGAAGTGGGGAACCATCGCGCGGATCACGTGATTGAAGTCGAGAGCCCGGCTTATCAAGTAGTTCTCGTGACAGCCGTAGGAGTTGCCCTTCCCGTCGGAGTTGTTCTTGTACAGCGTGATCGCTTGACCGAGTTCGAGGGACTGGTTGGCGAGTGCCAGAGCCCGGCGCATCACCTCTTCGCCGGCCAGGTCGTACAGGGTCGCCTCGAGTGGGGTTCGACACTCGGGCGACGAGTACTCCGGATGGGCGTGATCCACGTAGAGTCTCGCTCCATTGGTGAGTACCGTGTTGGCGAGGTGCGTCTCGACGACGGGCGCGAAGGCGGTCAGGTCCGGCAGACCGCGCGCGTCCATGTCTGGCCGCTCGCCCTCGAAGTCCCAATTGATGCGACTGCGCCCCTGTTGGGCGTAGGCATTGACAATCACGCTCGATGCGATGATCGGGTCGGCTTCGGGTCCACCGGCGATGCCGTACTCCGTTTCGATTCCAAGGACCTTCGCGATGGCCATCGAGTTAGAGGTACTGGCCGGTGCCAACGTGTTGAATGGAACGTCCACCTTTCACGTCGGTCTCTTCACGGTTGATGAGGGTACGGATGAAGATAATCCTCTCGCCCTTTTTCCCCGAAATCCTCGCCCAGTCATCTGGGTTGGTCGTGTTTGGTAGGTCTTCGTTCTCGCGGTACTCCTGACGGATCGACTCCGTGAGATCGTTCAGTCGAACGCCGCGACTACCCTTGGCGATCTCTCGCTTCACCGCCAATTTCTTGGCTCGACGAACGACGTTCTCAATCATGGCGCCCGAAGCGAAGTCCTTGAAGTACAGGACCTCCTTGTCACCACCCTGGTAGGTGACTTCGAGGAATCGGTTCTCGTCATCGATGCGGTACATGTCCGAAACCGTCTCTTCGATCATCACACGTATCGCCTTGAGCCGGTCTCCCCCACCGAGGTCGCTGATGCTCGACTCATCGATTGGCAGTGTGGTGGGCAGGTATCGCTGAAAGATCTGGGCGGCTGCTTCTGCGTCGGGCCGCTCGATCTTGATCTTGACGTCCAGGCGACCCGGACGCAGGATCGCCGGGTCGATCAAATCCTCGCGATTGGTTGCTCCGATGACGATGACGTCGCGTAACGACTCGACACCATCGATCTCGGCGAGGAGCTGGGGAACGATGGTCGACTCCATGTCTGAACTGATGCCCGTGCCACGGGTACGAAACAGCGAGTCCATCTCGTCGAAGAAGACAATGACGGGGACTCCCTCTTCAGCCTTTTCCCGGGCGCGCTGGAAGACGACCCTGATCTGTCGTTCGGTCTCACCGACGTACTTGTTGAGCAGTTCGGGACCCTTGATGTTGAGGAAGTACGACCGAACATTGCGATTGCCGGTCAACTCGGCGACCTTCTGAGACAATGAGTTCGCTACCGCCTTGGCGATAAGGGTCTTACCGCAGCCCGGAGGACCGTAGAGGAGGATCCCCTTGGGCGCTGGCAAGTCGTAATCGTTGAACAGCGCCCGGTGAAGATAGGGCAACTCCACGGCATCGGTGATCGCCTCGATCTGTTGATCGAGTCCGCCGACGTCCGCGTACGTGATGTCGGGCACCTCTTCGAGAATTAGTTCCTCGGCCTCTTGGCGCAGGAGTTTCTCGGTGAGCAGGTTCGAGCGCATGTCGAGGAGCAGGGCGTCACCGCTGCGCAGCTTGACGTGGCGAAGCGAGTCAGCAAGTTCCACGACGCGTTCCTCGTCGGCGCGACCGTACACGAGCACTCGGCGTTCGTCGAGCACTTCTTTGACCGTGACGACCTCACCCTGGCCGTCGGATTCGCGCACTCCAATAACCGTGAACGACTCGTTGAGCACGACCTCGTTGCCCCGGTCGATCTGGCCGGGATCGAGGGCCGGGTGCAGGGCAACTCGCATCTTTCGCCCCGAGGCGAAGATGTCAACGGTGCCATCCTCATTGAAGTCGATGAAGGTGCCGTACACCGCCGGGGGCTGGGTGAGCTTCTCCACCTCGTCGCGTAGTGCCGAGATCTGGTCACGGGTCTGTTGGATGGTGACCGTGAGCTTCTCGTTATTGGATCGGCTCTGCGCCAGTTGGCCGCGAGCTTCGAGCAACTTCTCCTCGAGCATCTCGATTCTGCGATTCGCCTGGTCCACGTCACTCATGGTCGTAGCGCGAGGAGTGCGCACGACGATCTGGTCGGCGGCTTCGTCCTCTCGACCATCGTCGTCGCGCTCGGTTTGGTCCATAAACTCACCATAGGTGAGTACGGAGCCCCAGTGGAAGTCACCGGTAAAGCCGTTCGCCCGCTAGAGTTACAAGACACATCGGGCCACGGAGGGCGAATTAATGAAGGTTTGGATCGACCAAGATCTGTGCACGGGCGACGGTCTTTGCGAGGAGATCTGTCCCGCAGTGTTCACTCTTCTCGACGATGGCCTCGCCTACGTGAAGGATGGTGCCGAGGTGAAGAGTTCCCCCGGTGGTGCCGAGGGTGTGGCCAACGTTCCGACCGATCTCGAAGATGCCGTCAGCGAAGCTTCCGAAGAGTGCCCTGGCGAGTGCATCTTCATCGAAAAGGACTAGACCTCGTTACTTCTAGGGACCAGTCGCCGGGCGGAGGTGAGGAATCCGGTGTGGGCGACCATTCGATGGTCGGGACGCACGGAACGCCCATCGATGTGCCAGGTGCGCCGGAGTATCTCGACCGTCTCTTCGAGCCCAAATGAGTACTTTCTCAGAGTCTCGCGTAATAACTGGGTCTGGTTGATGGTTGGCAGGTAGCTGAGCAGGATGCCGCCGGGTCGCAGTGCGGACTCGGCGTGGGCCACGACGTCCCAAGGTTCGGGCATGTCGAGCACGATTCGGTCCAGGTCTCGCTCATCGATTCCCAAGGTCACGTCGCGAATCTTCACGTCGTAGGAAACGTCCGCTCCGAGCATCTCGTGGACGTTGCGGATCGCTTGAGTCGCGAAGTCCTCACGAATCTCGTAACCAGTGATGATCGCGCCAGCGCGCAACATGGTCATCGATAGTGCGCCCGATCCGACTCCGGCCTCGAGCACCCTCATGCCCGGACCAATATCGGCTTGCATCAATATTGCACCGAGGTCCTTGGGATAGATCACCTGGGCGCCCCGAGGCATCTTGAGCACAACATCGGAGAGAGTCGGACGTA
>JABEUR010000152.1 GCA_013044405.1 Acidimicrobiaceae bacterium
GGTCACTCTCCACCACGTACTCGTTCACGTCATCGCCGAAACCTTCAGACACGCCGGGCACTCCGACCTTGCTCGAGAGCTCATTGACGGTTCGATTGGTTACGCCGCAGACGACAGCAACGTCCCAGAACATGACAGCGCCTGGTGGCAGGCCTACCACGATCGAGTTGAGGACGAAGCTCGCCAAGCGTCGAGTCGAGATTGAAGTTTCTGTCCCCGTTCACAGATTGGGGTTTGAGTCACGGCACTTTGAGACCTTTCTAGTAGCTGGGTTGCCCAGCGTGGCAACAACGACGCTGCGTTTTACCTCATGAAGGGGTTGCATGGGGGTTCGAACATAGTCCGGTTACCTCCACTCGATGTCTGGATTACCAGGTTGTTCCATGTGCACGAGACGTTCGACGTCTGCTCGCGTTCGGACCTTCTTTCACTCACTCAAACGGTGCCCGAAATCGATCAAGTTCCAACTTTCGGGCCGTGGTTTTGGCACGGGGTCCCTCGACAAGTACTCGTCTCGATCGACCGAGATTGTGTGCCGAGGGGTCCGAACTACGGTGCGTTAGAAGGGTGCGTCAATATCAACGACGTCGACGACCTTGCTTGTGACGAATTCGCGGATGCCGAACTTTGTGAGTTCGTTGCCGAAGCCTGAGTTCTTCACGCCGCCAAACGGAATATCTGCCTTGACCATGGTGGGGTGATTGACGAAGACCATGCCCGTCTCGACTCTCCGCGCGACGCGTTCACCGCGAACGAGATCGCGAGTGAATACCGACCCGCCAAGTCCGAAGCGGGACGAATTGGCGACGTCGACCGCCTCGTTTTCGTCGGCGACGCGAAACACCATGCTGACCGGGCCGAAGAACTCGGTCTGATACCCGGGGTTGTCCGGCTTCACGTTGGTGAGAATCGTCGGCTGGAAGAAGGCCCCTTGACGTGGAACCGGCTCGCCGAGCGTCTCCGCGGTCGCACCGTGTTCAACGGCCGTTTTCACTTCGTCGGCGAGCCGATCGACGGCTTTTTGCGTGCTGAGCGGGGCGAGCTGTGTCTCGGGGTCGCGCGGATCGCCGGCACGAAGAGCGGCAACGCCAGCGCGGTACTTGTCCATGAACTCGTCGTAGACCGCGTCAACAACGATCATCCGCTTCGCTGAGCAACACACCTGACCAGCGTTCCAGTGACGCCCCATTACCGCCCACTTCACGGTCTTGTCGATGTCGGCGTCATCGAGAACGATGAACGCGTCCGTGCCACCGAGTTCCATCGTGCACTTCTTGAGGTTCTTACCGGCCGCGGCGCCCACGTCCGTGCCGGCGCGCTCACTGCCGGTCAACGCGACACCGCGCACCAGTGGGTGGCCCAGGATGTGCTGCGTCGCGTCGATTGGCGCGAATAGGTTGGTGAACACGCCAGCGGGGAGTCCAGCGTCATCGAAGAGCTTCTGCATCGCCAGCGCCGACGCCGGCACGTTCTCCGCGTGTTTGAGCACGATCGTGTTTCCGGCGAGGATTTGTGCGGCGGCAACGCGCACGACTTGGTAGTAAGGAAAATTCCATGGTTCGATCGTGTAGAGCACCCCCAGCGGTTCGAACACGATCGTGACCGTGCCCTCGCTCGTGTCCTTCACCGTTAGGGGCTGGTCCCGCAGGAATTCAGCGCCGTGTTCAGCGAAGTAGTCGAAGATGTCAGCGCAGAGTTCGACTTCGAGTAGGGCCTCGGCGGTGATTTTGCCCATATCCAACGTGAGTATGTCGGCGAAGACGCCCTTCTCGTCGCGAAGCAGTTGCGCGGCGCGGGTCAGAACCTTCGCGCGGTCGGTGAACTCGGTGGTGCGCCATTTCAAGAACGCCGCGTGAGACTTCTCAATCGCGGCATCAATTTCCGTCTCCGACGCGTAGGGGTAGGTCTTCACCAACTCGTTCGTGTACGGATTCACTGTCTGATATGGCATAATCCACCTCTGTCCTTGTGCTTGGCACGAGAGGCAGGACAGGGACTGGGTGAGAGGCCCCAACGCTTCTACCTATTCGAGGATAGCGTCGTCGAAGAATCCTCCATCACGGGTGTCTGTCTCTGACTCTCGGCGTCGATGCTGCGAGACCGGCGTTGATCACGGAACTGAGCTTTGCTCGCGATCGCTCGACCTTGGAGGAGGGCAAATGCGAGAACGAGGAGAGCTATCTCGTCACAGAGACGGTTGACGCATTCGCCTCGCCTACCGTTTCATCGCTCGCTCCGGTCGGCCTTGAATCTGGAGAGTGTTCTTGACGTAGAAAGATGATGAGCTCGACGTAACGCGCGTACACCAGATATTCCGCCTTCGAGTTGCCCAGAGTTCTCGACTAGAAATTGGCTGAGAACAGGAGAGCCAACGTGCCAGTCGGTGCCTAGGACATCAGCAGCGCCCCGGTTCCTTTTGTGTAACCCAAGGACGGCTGTTGTCATGACGACGACACCGAGTTGCGAGCCCACGATTATCTCTTTGCGGATTCTCGAGCATGCCCTGCGGATTTGCAAGGGGTGATCAGAGGAGGGAGGTGGAATGAGTTGTCGACTCATCGCGCTCAGCATCGACGCGAATGACCCGCTCCGTCTCGCACGTTTTTGCTCCGGCGTCCTGGGGTGGGGGATTTCCGACGAACCCGAACCCCAGGAAGTCTTGGTGCTTTCGTCGAACGACGACACGGGATTATGGATTCGTTTCCTTCCCACTCAGGAACTAAAGAGCGGACCGAAAAATGCACGTTGGTCTGACCAGCACGTCGATTGAAGACCAAAATCGAAATGTGGCTCGGGCGCTCGAACTGGGCGCCCGGCACGTTGACGTCGGGCAACGCGGCGATGAGGGCCATGTCGTGCTCGCCGACCCCGAAGGAAACGAACTTTGCATTATTGAGCCGGGTAATATGTTCCTGAGCGACTGCGGATACATCGGGGCGCTCGCGTGCGAAGGTTCTCAGGAGGTCGGATACTTCTGGAGTCGTGCGCTCGATTGGCCACTGGCGTGGGATCAGGACCAAGAAACCGCGATTCGTTCGCCCCTGGGTGGTCCGCCGCTGACGCCGAA
>JABEUR010000030.1 GCA_013044405.1 Acidimicrobiaceae bacterium
ATCCCGTAGCGCAGCATTCCCCCGGGCAAGGGGGCGCTCTCGTGCACCTCGACCTCGTGGCCGAGCAGTCGAAGATGGTAGGCCGCGGCGAGCCCGGCCGGTCCCGATCCCACGACCAGAACCCGGCGTCCGGACGAAGGCGCAGCCGACTCCACCCGCCACCCGGCCTCTATCGCGCGGTCTCCGAGGAAGCGCTCTACAGCGTTGATGCCCACGGCTTCGTCGATCTGAACCCGATTGCACGCCAGCTCACACGGATGGAAGCAGGCGCGGCCCATGACCGCGGGCAACGGATTGGACTGCATGATGATGCGCCAGGCCGCTTCGTAATTTCCCTCCTCGGCCTGGTAGAGCCAGGCCTGGATATTTTCTCCCGCGGGACATCCGTTGTTGCAGGGAGGCAGGCGGTCGACGTAGACGGGACGCTCGACCCGCCACGAACCGGTCTTGTTGGCGAGACTCGAACCTACCCCCAGAGTGATCGCGAAGGGCTTGTGGGTCACTGTCGCTCCTCGGTGATGAGACCGTATCGCTCGATGTTTCGATCGGCCAGCGACTGAATCTGCCCAACCACGTCGGTTGCCTTGACGTCGCCGTTCTGATCGAACAGGTGAGCGAATCGTCGCTGGAGACGCAGATACTCCTCGACCGGGGTGTGGCGACGAATCGGCAACGACGAGACGACCTCTCCATACTCGGCTTCGAAGACCGGGAAGATCCCCGTCTCGTGAGCGAGTCGGGCCAAGCGAATCGTGTCGCTCGACTCCGCGCCCCATCCCAAGGGACAGGGCACGAGGATGTGAAGGTAGCGTGCGCCGTGAAAGGACATCGCGCGTTCGACCTTGGTCTCGAGATCGAACAGGTCGGCCACCGTCGCGGTCGCGACGTAGGGAATCGCGTGCGCCATGGCGATGCGCGGCATGTCCTTTCCCTGGCCGAAGGCGTTGCCGGGGTGTGGTCCGACTGCTTGGGTCGTGGCAGTACGCGCCGCCCCCGGCGTCGTACCCGATCGTTGGACCCCGGTATTCATGTAGCCCTGATTGTCATAACAGATGAACAGCACGTCGTCATTTCGCTCGAACATCCCCGAGAGTGAGCCAAAGCCGATGTCCGCCGTTCCCCCGTCTCCGCCCTGTCCGACGACTCGCACGTCGCCACGTCCTTTGGCCCGAAGTCCCGCGGCGACCCCCGTTGCTACCGACGGCGCATTGGCGAACAACGAATGGAGCCACGGAATGCGCCACGAGGTCTCGGGGTAAGGCGTCGAGAACACCTCGAGGCAACCAGTGGAGTTCACCGCCACCAACTGTCCATTGGTGATGCGCATCGCGGCATCGAGGGCGTAGCGCGCACCGAGGGCCTCTCCGCACCCGGCGCACGCTCGGTGTCCCGAGGTGAGCGAGTTGGCGCGTTCGGGATCGGACTGAGCCGAACGCCGATCGAGGGACACCAGACGATTTCCCACCGCGAAACTGCCGACCTGGTAGAAGCGTACCGGGGTCCTCTCCATCGTCATCGCAACCCTCCAGCCTGCTGGGCCAGATCCCGCAACACGTTCTCCGCCGGTGGTCCCGAACGCCGACTGAAGGCCATTCGCTCAATCTCCGCTTCGACCAGTTCGGTATTGAGATCGCAAAAGACCGTCTCCTCGAGGATCCCTTCGACGGCCTCCAAGAACAGCTTCTTCAACGACTCCGCCCAGACGGGTCGCCCGCCCAGTCCCGCCACCACGGTGTGGATAGGTGCGGGACGTCCCGCTAGAGCCATGGCGATATCGGTCGACAGGATTCCGCCGTAGCCGATGCTGAATGCCTTCTCGACCACGATGATCCGTGTGGCCCCATTCAGCGCTTCACGGACCGCCTGCACCGGGAACGGACGGAAGCAGGATATGCCGAGGACTCCGATGCGCAATCCTTCGTCACGCAAGTCATCGGCGACGTCCTTGATCGTGCCGAGCACCGAACCCATCGCCACGACCACGACGTCGGCGTCTTCGGTGCGATAGGGGTGCAGCAGACCTCCGGCCGGACGACCCAGCACCTCAGCATTTTGCTCGGCGATTTCCGGGATTACCTCAAGCGCGCGGCGCATGCGCACCTGGGCGAGGTAGCGAACTTCAGTGAACGCCTCAGGACCCACCATTGCACCGATCGAAACCGGATCGTCCGGATCGAGGACTTGGCGCGGTTCGAATGGCGGCACCATTCGATCAACCTGTTCTTGATCGGGAATGTCGACGCGCTCGATTGAGTGGGTCAAGATGAATCCATCGACACATACCATCACCGGAACCGACAATTCTTCGGCCAGAGAGAAGGCCAGTATGTGAAGGTCCACCGCCTCCTGATTCGTCTCGGCGAAGATCTGAACCCAACCCGAATCGCGAACCGCCATCGCGTCAGTGTGGTCGTTCCAGATGTTGATCGGCGCACCAATCGCCCGATTCGCGAGGGTCATGACCACAGGCAGTCCGAGTCCAGCTGCGTTGTAGACGGCCTCGATCATATACAAAAGACCCTGACTCGCGGTCGCGGTGAATGAACGAGCGCCGACCGACGAGGCTCCTATCGCCACCGACATGGCCGCCATCTCAGAGTCCACGTTGATGTACTCGCATGATTCGAGTCGCCCCGATTTCACCATTGCTCCGAGTTCTTCGATGATGTGGGTCTGGGGCGATATCGGGTACGCGCACACCACCTGGGGCCGGCACAGCGCCACAGTCGCGGCGATGGCCTGGGAACCCTCAATCTGACGTTGCATGGACCATCTCCCGAGTCTCGTCGTTGACGAAATTGAAAGCCGCCCTTGCGGCGGCAACGTTGGCCTCGCCAAGAGCGCCCTTGAATCGATTGCGGATCGCCTGGTAGACCCCTTCGAGCGACACGATGCCGGTCATGGCTGCGAAGCCGCCGAGTAGCGCCGAGTTGGGCGTGGTTCGGCCCAGATGTTCGCGGGCAATCTCGGTTGCCGGCACGGTGAGGAGACGGTCCTTGCGCAGTGACGCGACGAGATCACCCAGGTCTTGTTCATCAAAACTTCCCACGCTGTTGAGCAGTACGTAGCCGTCGGGTCGAAGGCCACCGAACAGGTTCACTTGGCCCAGCAACGTCGGATCCTGGATGATCACGACATCGGGTTGACTGACCGGTTCACGGGTGCGAATCACCGACCGGCCGATTCGACAGTAGGCCTCCACCGGCGCTCCCATCCGCTCCGATCCAAAGCTCGGAAAGGCCTGCGCGTAGAGTCCGTCCTCAAAGGCCGCCACCGACAAGAGCTCTGCGCCGGTGACCGTGCCCTGGCCGCCTCGACCGTGCATGCGAACCTGAAAATTGCTTCCCCGTTCGAGTGGAGTGGGACGGGTACTGGAACGCTCGAAAACGTCGTCGCTCATCAGGTCATTGCCTCTCGATTCGTTGCCCACAGTCGCATCACCAGTCCACGGCCACGTCTCAAAACTAGAATCCGTGCACGACGGCGCATCAGGGCCAAAGGTCATTCTCCATTTGACGAAGTCCCGATTCGGTCCCGATCCACGCCGGCACGGCGTTTGGTCACAGAACCCTCGAGAGGCGCTCGGCCCACGAACGGAGAGACTGACTACCTAGCCCGGTAATTTACCAACTCCAATGCAGCCAGCCATTACTC
>JABEUR010000031.1 GCA_013044405.1 Acidimicrobiaceae bacterium
AACCTCGCAACGCCGATCGCGCGCGTTACAACGCACTGCCATACTGCCGAACCCGACTTCTGTCGGTGCAACTAGCCGACTTCTGTCGCTAACTTTTGGCACCCCCAACGGGATTCGAACCCGTGCCGCCACCTTGAAAGGGTGGTGTCCTAGGCCGCTAGACGATGGGGGCCAGTACTGCTGTCACCTGGTACTGCATTGGTGGTCGGGCTGCCGGGATTTGAACCCGGGACCTCTGCGTCCCGAACGCAGCGCGCTACCAAGCTGCGCTACAGCCCGCGGCGAGTTCCCCCGCAGCCTGACTATCCTAGTGCGCTGCCCGTGAGCGCCACAACGCGAGACTGCTCTAATCGTCCTCGGGTGTTGGGGGGTGGTACTCGACGACTAGTTCGTTGATTCGACGGCGCTCAACCGATTGGACCCTGAAGGTCCAGTCTTCGAATCGATACGTAGTGCCGGCCGATGGGATCTCGCCGGCGAGGAAGAGCACGAATCCAGCCACCGTCACGTATTCTCCCTCTGGTATGGAGATACCCAGTTCGGACTCCACTTCGTCGACGTGGGTCTGACCGTCGACCAGCCAGCGGTCCTTGCGAATCCGAACGATCGTGGGCTCGTCGTCTTCATCGAACTCGTCATTCAAGTCGCCGACGAGCTGTTCGAGGATGTCTCGCACCGAGATCACTCCCGCGACTCCTCCGTGTTCGTCCAGCACGAGGGCAAAGGTACGTCGCTGCTTGCGCATCTCACTGAGGCTCTCGAGCAGATTCAACGTCTCGGGCAACATGAAGGGACGTCGAATCTTGCGGGCGATTTCGCTCGTCGTAGGCAGTGAGACGCCGATGGCCCGCTTAGCGGTTGTGCTGCGAAAGAGGTCGTTAACGAACAGCACACCCTCGACCTCGTCGAGGTCCCCGTTGACCACTGGGAAACATGAGTGGCCGGTGTCGCGCACCGCTTCTGCGACCTGCTCCGGGGTGACCGGCGTGGTGAGGAAGGCGACGTCTACGCGAGGAGTCATCACGTCACGTAGTTCAAGCTCTACCAGTTGGTCAACGCGCGAGTGAATGGCGAGGGCTTTGGGAGATGTAGCCGCCTTCACGTCGCTGCTGGTGAGTCGCCTCCTGATTCGTCGAAGTCCCGACGATCGCTCCGGGGGTTCACTCATCGAGTTCAGGCGCTGGCGGCACGGACGGTTGCGGGTCGCAACGTTTCGTCCTCGTAGCCTTCCCCGCGAAGCAATGCACGCACGGCGGCGCGCATGCGTTGAGGGTCGAGTGGCTTGACGACGAAACCCTCGGCTCCGCTGCGCCGCGCTAGGAACACGTCGGCGCGGCGATCGAGCAGCATCAGCACGGCGACTGGCTCAGCCGCACCGTAGGACTCCTCGTGGCGAAGTTCCATGGTGATCGCCATTCCACCCATCGAGCCGATCTGCAGGTCGACGATGACCAGGTCGATGCCGCCCTCTTCCACACGGGCCAGCACCTCTCGCCCGTTCGAAGCCTCTTCGATGAAGAGTTCGGGGCCGTCGAGCATCGTTCGAAGCTCGTGTCGAAGTTCGGCGAGATCGCTCGCTACGAGAACGTTTGGCACTCTCTCAGCGTAGCGGAGCCGAGAAATCCGATTTTGAGCCCAGAACGGACCAAGGTCATTTTTGGTCTTGCTGTTCAGGTGAGGAATGGTTATCCTGCGGTTCTGGGCCAATCCGGGGGGAAACTGATGGCTATCACTCCACTGCAGTGGACGGATTCGGCGGCGTGTCGTGGCAGCGAGGCCGCTCTTTTCTATCCAGCCGACAGCAGTGAACGAAAAGAAGAGCGCGCCGAACGAGAGAGGATGGCCAAGCGAATCTGCGGTGGTTGTTCGGTGCGTGAGGACTGTCTCCAGGCTGCGATGGCCCGGCACGAGACGTATGGCATTTGGGGTGGGCTCAACGAGTTCGAGCGCCGCTCACTCTTGCGAAACTGATCCAGTCCAGCCGAGCTGGGTGGGGCTCACCATGGCCAGAACCACCATGAGCGCGAAGGTCACGATATGCACTCCGGTGCAGTAGAGACAGATGTGGTTGATGATCAACAGTTCGGCGTAGACCAGCCAGAGCACGAAGGCCATGCCGACGAGGCTCAAAACGAATCGGGCAACGTGAATCGGGTACCACTTGAGTTTCCATCCCCACGGTGAGTTGAGCAGCGTCATCACGATGAAGTTTCCTAAGCCCAAGAAGGCCACGGGGACTCCGAAGACGAATGACTGGGGAGCGCTGGTGACCGCAGCGCAATCGATGACGCCGGTCGATGAGCACGCCAGAATCTGCTTGTCGAAGTGGGCAATCGAAAGGTAGATGGAGAGGCCGAGGCCTATCAAACTGAGCAGGAAGGAGACGACGATCGCCCACCGTGGGACGGGGTTCGTCTCGCGGGTCACTTCAGACCCATGGCCCTCTTCGCTGCCATGACCGCGGGACTGGCGCAGACGCTACCCGGTTGGTTCTTGGTGAGTACGCAGAAGGCGGCGGACTGATAGTTGGCCGACGCAATGATCGCATCGGTGACCGGGCTGGTCGGGTCACTCAGTCCGGTGGCGATCTGGGTTCGACTCAGTCCGGTGAGTGCTGCCGGGGTGAAACTCGAGCCCGACACCAAGAACTTGTTGCCGATCGAGATGAAGGGTATCGAGCCGTTCTGGGAGGACGTGATCCCGTGGATGTAGTTCGACGTGTCGTATTTGGTGAAGATCGCGTTGTCGGCCTTGGAGGGCTTCTGCAGCGGCGAGTAGTAGTTCAGAGCCGAGTTGAAGATGTTGTTGAACTCCTCGACGCCTGAGAACACGAGGTACTTCGATGCGTACTTGGCCTTCAAGAAGGTGAACGTTTGGGTGCCCGGGAAGACCTCACCGGGCAAGGTCGAACTCTCGGTGTTGCCGAGACCCGTCCAGGTTCCGAATCGGCTGAGTGCGATGATCGTCGACCAGCGCTGAGCGGCACAGAAGGGACAGTACTCGGCGCCGATGTAGAGAACCTCGGGCAACTTCTGTCCAGTGCTCGAGGTTGAGAACAATTCGGGTTGGCCGTTGATCGCCTGGGGCGGAGTGACCGGGGCGACCGTTGATTTGATACCGACGGTGTTGAACACCGAGGTCGGGACTTGGGTGACCTGGGCGAGCGTCGTCGCGTCGGTCGCCTGGAACGTCGATGCCGTCGTCGGGGTGGCGCCGGAGGTCACTTTGATGATCACGAGCGTCGCCACCACGACCACGACGAGGCCAATGGCTAACCAAGTGAACAGTCCGGCGGGCCGACCGGACCCGCCTTTTACCGGGGACTTCTTCGAAGGGGGGGTCTTGGCCACGATGCTCCTTGCACTCTCAGGTAACAAACTTAGTGGACTTGGCCCAAGTGGAGTCATCGTGTCGCTCGGAACTAGGTAGTTTGCGCTATGGACCAAATTCTCATTCCTCGTCCTGCCGCAACGGTTATGCCCCTGCGCGACGCCGACGACGGCTTCGAGGTCTTAATGCTTAGGAGAAATTTACGAAGTGATTTCGTCGGTGGCGCCTACGTGTTTCCCGGGGGAGGTGTCGATGAAGCCGACAGCGGTCCCGTGGCCGAGAGTCTCGTGATCGGGCTGAGTGATGTGGAGGCGTCGCGTCGACTCGGTCTAGAAACCGGCGGATTGGCCTACTACGTGGCCTGTCTACGCGAGCTCTTCGAGGAGGCCGGACTCCTGGTGGTCTGTGATGGTGACGGCGTAGCCCGGGACCTGGGTGAGCGCGATACCGTTGAGCGCTTCGCGACCCTTCGCCAAGCGGTCAACGCCAAAGAGCTGCGATTTCTTGACATGTTGCGTGATGAACAGCTCCATCTCGATATGCGTGAACTGGAATACGTGGCGCACTGGGTGACGCCGGTCGGACCACCCCGTCGTTTCGACACCAGGTTCTTTGTAGCGATGGCACCACGGGGTCAGGTGGCGACTCACGACGCAGGCGAGACGATCGCCGACACCTGGGTTCGTCCACTCGACGCGCTCGCGGCTCGCGATCGCGGCGAGTTCGAGATGATCTTGCCCACCGTCACCAATCTCAAGGCGATTGCTCATTTTGGCTCGGCACGAGAGGTACTCGACTATGCCAAGTCGAAGACTGAGATCCCCAAGATCGAACCTCGTATCGTGACCGTTCACAACGAGACGAGGATCGTTCTACCCGACGGCGATTCCTACGCGGGCTAGTTCGCCGCTTCGACTGCGCGCTCGAGGGCGTCGAGGAGACGAGCCGAGCAACCAGATGCCCCGACGGGTGGTGCGATGTCGGTGAGGATCACCTCGGCCAGTCGATGGAAGACTCCGCTCACGGGTTCGCCGAGCGCGAACGGCACACCGGCGTCGGAGCCTTCACTGATCGCTGCGTCAAGGGGGATCTGAGCGAGGAGTGGCACGTCGAGTTCGCCAGAAAGCGCAGAACCGCCGCCGACGCCGAACAGGTCGTGATGAAGCCCACAGGAGCACTCGAAGCCGCTCATGTTCTCTACGAGCCCGATCACGCGGATATTGGACTTTCGAGCGAAGTCAGCGGCGCGCACCGCGACCCTCTGGGCGGCGATCGCCGGCGTGGTCACGAGGATCTGACCCATCTGGGGCAGTATGCGGGCCAGTGTCATGGCGATATCCCCCGTGCCGGGAGGGGTGTCGATCAAGAGGTAGTCGATACCCGACCAATCAGCGTCTTGGATGAATTGGGCAACGGCCTTTTGCACGACAAGACCCCTCCAGAGCAGAGCCTGGTCCTCGGGGGCGAGCATACCCATGGACAGCAGTCGGATCCTCCCCGATCCAAGGTTGCGTTCGAGAGGGATCATCTTGGCGCCGCGTGCTTCGACGTCACCGTGAATTCCGAGCAAGCGCGTCAGGGAAAAGCCCCAGATGTCGGCATCGAGGACCCCGATTGTTCGTCCGGTCATGGCGAGGGCCACGGCGAGGTTGGCCGTCACCGAAGACTTACCGACACCGCCTTTGCCCGAGGCGATCATCAATACGGGAGTACGAAGCGGGATGGTAGTGAGCGGGGCTGCGCGCTGAGCGATCTCGCGCGCCTTCTTCATGAGAGCGGCTTTGGCCGTGGGTTCGAGAACTCCCATCACGACTTCGACGGACTCGATTCCATCGATGGACTTTGCCGCCTCGCGAATGTCCCGGTCGATCTGGGCTCGCAGAGGACAGCCCAGCGTGGTGAGCGAGACCTGAACCCGGGCGTGGCCCGTTTCATCGACTTCGACTTCACCGACCATGCCCAGTTCTACGATCGATGCGCCCAGTTCCGGGTCGATCACCAGCCCCAGGCGTTCTCTGAGGTGTAGTGAGCGGTCCACGTAGTGACGCTACCGGTCAAATATCAGGGGTGTTCAATCTTGAATTCCTTCGCTACCATGGAGTCTGGGACTTTCAAAGGAGCCTTGTCGAAGATGACCACCACCAACGTCAACATGACCCAGAAGAATGCCGATCCCATCACCCTGACCGATGGCGCGCTGAGCAAGGTGGCCGAAC
Organism: Acidimicrobiaceae bacterium; assembly: GCA_013044405.1. Lineage (GTDB taxonomy): Bacteria > Actinomycetota > Acidimicrobiia > Acidimicrobiales > RAAP-2 > RAAP-2. The sequence goes on from JABEUR010000031.1 coordinate 5,547, forward strand.
TCATTGCCGCCGAAGGAACCGAAGAGACACTGGCGCTCAGGGTGTCGGTGAAGCCGGGGGGATGCTCGGGCTTCAACTACGACATGTTCTTCGACTCGGAGTTCGCCGACGATGACATCGTTCGTGACTATTCGGGCGTCAAGGTCGTCGTCGACGCCGCGAGCGCTGAGTTGCTGGTCGGTTCGACACTCGACTTCGCTGATGGACTGCAGGGGGCGGGATTTCACATCACCAATCCCAACGCGACGCGCACTTGCGGCTGCGGCAACTCCTTTAGCTAGGTCTCCCATGAGCGCCCCGGTCGGTCCCTATTCTCCTTGGCGTCGCGCGGGTGATCTCGTGGTCATCTCGGGTCAACTCGGTATGGTCGCTGGAGAAGGTCCCGCGACGATGATTGATGGAGGCGCCGCCGATCAACTTCGCCAGGCGCTGGCGAACGCACGCACGGTGCTCGCCGAAGCCGGTTCGACTTTGGAAGAGGTCGTCAAGGGAACTCTTTTCCTCGTTGATATGGACGACTTCGCTGCTTGCAACGAGGTCTGGATGGAGACCTTCAGAGCGCCACGTCCCACTCGTTCCGCTGTGGCGGTGGCGAAACTGCCACTCGGTGCCCTGGCTGAAGTCGAGCTCTGGGCGTACTCGCCCATCGGCTAGCCAACGAAGTCGTTAGGCGACGTGCCGAACTTGTAGCCGACCGAGCGCACCGTCTGGATCAGGTGGGCGTGCTCTTCGCCGAGTTTTGCTCGCAGTCGACGGACGTGGACGTCGACTGTTCGAGCGCCGCCGTAGTACTCGTATCCCCAGACCCGGCTGAGCAGCGTTTCACGGGTGAACACTCGATTGGGGTTCGTCGCGAGGAAGCGCAGGAGCTCGTACTCCATGTAGGTCAAGTCCATCACCCGGCCCGCTATGGACGCTTGGTAGGTCTCGAGGTTCATCGACAGGTCGCCGTGTTCGATTCTCGGAGCGATGCTCTCGTTGCCCGCGCGTCGCAGGCGGTGGCGAAGCCTCGTGGCGAGTTCGCTTACGTCAAAGGGACCGACCACGAAGTCGTCGAACAGGTCCTCGCGAAAGGTGAGTTCGTCGAGTTGGTAGTGGTCGAGCAGCAAGATGATGGGTCCGACCCCACGTTCGCGCGAACGCAGCTGACGACACAGATTCATCGCCTCGGTAAACGGTGTGGCGGTTGCGTTGATGACGGCCCCGGAGTAGCCGTCTGACGGCTCAAGGGCGGCAATCTCGTTCAGTCGACCGCTGGCGGCCACGGCGGGCGAGACCCCGGTGACTTCGAAGGCCTTGCGGATCGGGCCCTCGCATGACGGTACGCAGAGCACGACGTCCATGTTCATAGGAGGGGTAGGTAGCGCTCGAGTTCGAAGGGGGTGACCTGTCCCCGGTAGTCGTCCCATTCGGAGCGCTTGTTGCGCAAGAACCATTCGACTTGATGGGCGCCGAGGGTCTCGTGCATCAGTGACGAACTTTCCATCAGGTCGACCGCTTGGGCGAGGGACTGGGGCAGTGCGGCGATCGACTCTCCCTCGCGAGGCAGTTCGTAGTCACCCGTGACGCCGCGCAGTCCGGCCGCCAGGATGACCGCGAAGGCGAGGTAGGGATTCGCGGCGGGGTCGGGCGAGCGGTATTCGAGTCGAGTCGAGTCGATCCGACCGGGCTTGACTGACGGGACGCGTACGAGGGCGGCGGGGTCGTAGTGGGCCCAACTGGCTCCGACCGGCGCCTCGGCACCGGGTACCAGACGCTTGTAGGAGTTCACCCACTGGTTGGTCACCGCAGTGATCTCTGGGGCGTGACGTACGAGACCGGCGATGAACTTGAGTGCGACCTCGCTCAGTCCGTACGGACCATCCCCGATGAAGGCGTTTTGGTCGTCGCGCCAGAGCGACAGGTGCGTGTGCATGCCCGAGCCCTGTACGTTCACCAGTGGCTTGGGCATGAAGCTCGCCGCCACACCCGCCTGGCGGGCGAGTTCTTTGACGACGTGGCGTACGGACATGACGGTATCTGCCATGGTGAGAGCGTCGGTGTATCGAAGATCGATCTCGTGTTGACCGGGCGCATCCTCGTGTTGGGCGTGTTCGACGCCGATGCCCATCTCCTCGAGCGTCAGCACGGTGCGTCGTCGCAGTTGGCTCGCGACGTCGTCGGGCAGGAGGTCGAAATAGCTGCCGTGGTCTATCGGTCGCGGAACACCACTGGGGTCGAGGTTCTCAAAGTAGAAGTACTCAACCTCGGGGGCGACGAAGAAGGTGTAGCCCTGGTCGCGGGCTTCGCCGAGGACGCGGCGAAGTTGTTGACGCGGACAACCTTCGAAGGGAGTTCCATCGATGTTGTCGATATCGCAGAAGACCCGAGCGATCCCGGCGCCCTCCTCGTACCAAGGCAACAACTGGAACGTGTCGAGATCGGGGCGTGCGAGCACATCGGACTCCTGCACGCGCGAGAACCCGTCGATGGCGCTGCCGTCAAAGGTCATGCCCTGATCGAGGGCGTCCTCTAACTCCGCGGGGGTGACGTGAAAGGCCTTGTGGCGACCGAGTACGTCGGTGAACCACAGTTGTACGAAGCGGATCCCGCGCTCTTCGACAGTGCGAAGTACGTATTGGGCCTGACTCTGCATGTGGACCATTCTCGCACCTTCTTCGGTTCGTGGCGTCGGGGCCGCAAATGAACAGACCCGCCGCCTCTACCGGCGGCGGGTCTGTTCATCTAAATAGAGCGTCGATCAACGACTGGCGCCGACCTTCTTCGCTACTGCCTTCTTCGCTACTGCCTTCTTCGCGGGAGCCTTCTTCGCGGGAGCCTTCTTCGCGGTAGTCCTCTTGGCTGGTTGGCTGGCGGCACCGCAGATCGTCTCAACCATGAGACGAGCGACCACGTACGGGTCCATGTTCGCGTTCGGGCGCCGGTCCTCGAGGTAGCCGCGCTTTTCGCGGGCCACACCTCCAGGGATACGAACCGACGAACCTCGGTCCGAGATGCCATAGGAGTACTTCGTGTACGGAGCGGTCTCGTGGGCCCCGGTGAGGCGGTCCTCGATCCCGACGCCGTAGCCGGCGATGTGTTCCTTCACCCGCGTTCCCAGAGCCTCACATCCCGCGATGATCGCGTCCCAACCATTGGCGGCACGCATCTGCTTGGTCGAGAAGTTGGTGTGGGCACCTGCGCCGTTCCAGTCGCCCTTGATGGGCTTGGCGTCGAAGCTCACCTCGACGTCGAACTCCTCAGCGATCCGCTCGAGCAGCCAACGAGCCACCCAGATCTGGTCTCCGATCTCGACGGTGCCGAGAACGCCCAACTGGAACTCCCATTGAGCCATCATCACCTCGGCATTGGTTCCCTCGATACCGATCCCCGCTCGCATGCACGCCAGCGTGTGGGCCTCGACGATGTCTCGTCCGGGCATCTTCGACCCGCCCACGCCGCAGTAGTAGGGACCCTGGGGGGCGGGAAAGCCGATCTCGGGCCAGCCAAAGGGCCGACCATCCTGGAAGAAGGTGTACTCCTGTTCGATACCGAACATCGGCTCGAAGCTCGCGTACTTCTTGGCCACCTCGACCGCCGCGGCGCGATTGTTGGTCACGTGCGGGGTCATGTCGGCGTTGAGCACCTCACACATGACCAGCACGTCGTTGGGTCCGCGCAACGGGTCCGCGCAACTCCAGACCGGCGCGAGCACGCAGTCCGAGAACTTGCCCGTCGCCTGATTGGTGGACGAACCGTCGAAGCCCCACACCGGCGGCTTCTTGCCATCGGCGACGATCTTGGTCTTGCTACGCAACTTTCGCGTTGGCTCGGTCCCGTCAATCCAGATGTACTCAGCCTGATACGACAAGTTTGCTCCTTTGAAATCACGAGGTCCGCGAATGGAACCCATTCAAGTCTGCCGGTTGCCCGACCGGCGCCACCCCTGATTCTGTTAACGCAGTGTGAAACGTTGTCAGGGGGAGACGAGTTGGTGCGCCAGTAGGCTTTCGTCGTGCCCGTCATCCGACTCGCCCTCGCCCAGATGAACGCTGTCGTGGGGGGATTCTCGCAGAACGTCGAGACCGTCGGGCGCTTTCGGACCCAGTCGGCCCTGGCGGGCGTGGACTTGGTTGTCTCGCCGGAACTGGCGCTGACCGGTTACCCCCCTGAAGACCTGCTCTTGAAGGAGGGCTTCATCGAGTCGACCAACGTGGCCCTGATCGAGATGGCTCTGCTCCAGAACGTCCCACCAGTGCTCATCGGGACGGTGGTGAACGAGTCGTTCGGAGGTATCGAACTCGCTCCATCGAGTGACGGTCGTGACGTCACGCGAGCCTTGATTGACGCAGTGGGCCCGGCGCACATCGCCAACGCCTTCGTGGCTCTGAGCGACGATGGCGTGGTGGCAACGGCCACCAAGCGACTCCTGCCCAACTACGACGTCTTCGACGAGCTCCGCTATTTTCACGCTGGCGTGGGCCCCCACACCATCGTGAACGTCCAGGGTGTCGCCGTAGGGCTCTTGATCTGTGAGGACGTTTGGACGAGCGCGGGACCGGCCCTGGAGTTAGCGCGCCAGGGGGCCACACTGCTGGTCGTGGCGAACGCTTCGCCCTACGCACGTGGACGACGCGAGGAGCGTGAGGCCATGCTTCGCGAGCGTGCGCTCGAGACCAACTGCCCGATCGCCTACGTCAACCTGGTCGGCGGTCAGGACGAGTTGGTCTTCGACGGCCAGAGTGTCGTGGTCAACCAGTTCGGCGACGTGATCGCCCGTGCGAGCGCGTTCACCGAGGAGTTGTTGGTGTGTGACATCGAGGCCCGGGCTTCGGACATCGGCGCAGTCCTGGTGAGCGACTACGCCCGTGACGAGAGTCGTGCGACGGCCATTCCGATCAACCACCTGGCCGAGCCGCTCTCGGAGGTCGAGGAGATCTATCAGGCGCTCGTGATGGGCACCCGTGACTACCTGCGTAAGAACGGCTTTCGCACGGCCATCCTCGGACTCTCGGGGGGCATTGATTCCTCCCTGGTCGCCACCATCGCTGTTGATGCGGTGGGCGCTCGCGCCGTGCGGGGGTTTGCAATGCCGAGCCGCTACTCGTCAGATCATTCGCTCAGTGATGCGCTCGACCTCGCGCGACGTCTCGACATCGAAATCACGACGCTGGGGATCGAGGACGCCCACCAGGCGTTCACCACCACCCTGAGCGCGGTGCTGGGCGGAGAGCCCGAAGGTCTGACCGACGAGAACCTCCAATCAAGGATTCGAGGGGTGCTGTTGATGGCCGTGTCCAATGCCACCGGCGCTATCGTGCTGACGACGGGCAACAAGTCGGAAATGGCGACGGGCTATTCGACACTCTATGGTGACTCGGCGGGCGGCTTCGCGGTGATCAAGGACGTCCCCAAGACACTCGTCTACGAGTTGTGCCGGTATCGCAATGAGGTGGCGGTGCGCGATGGCGACCCCGAGCCGATACCGACCACGGTCCTGGTCAAGGCACCGTCGGCCGAACTTCGACCCGACCAGCGTGACGACCAGTCACTGCCGCCCTACGAGGAACTCGATCCGCTGCTCTCGCTCTACGTCGAAGGCGACGCCACGGCCGAGGAGATGATCGCCAACGGTCATGACCCCGAGCTGGTGCTGCGCATCACGCGACTGGTCGATATGAGCGAGTACAAGCGTCGCCAGATGCCTCCCGGGGTAAGGATCTCGAAGAAGGCCTTCGGACGCGACCGGCGCATGCCGATCACCAACGCCTTTCGACCCGAGAAGATGTGACGGTCTCGTCTCGCCAGGTCGCAGAGTACCTTCTCGCGTGCTTCGACACGCTCTATCGGGTGCTCGGCGAAGGGGCCGCGAACCTGACCAACGATGCCTACGTGGTTCGTGTCTACGAATCGTCTCGAGCGTTCGGCGCGGTCGCCTTGGAACTACGCGAGTATCTGGACGAACCCTCGGCCGAGCCGGTGGCGGTGCTCGAGGAGGTCCTCACTCGCTCGCTCGGCGACGACCGAAGTGGGGCGATGGTCCTCTTCGCCCTGGTCGTGGTCGTTGGACCGCGCCTGCTGATCTCACTGCTCGACGCGCGAAACGAGCCCGATCTCGGTGCACTCGCGCCTCTCTGCGAGCGAGCCTCAACGGTCGTGCTCGACGAGATTCGCGCTTCGGCAGAAGCGGCCAAAAGCCAACTCCTCATTGACGATCCGGTGTGGCAGGGCACCGCGCGAGACCTCGCCGAGACCCTGGAGCGCGCTGGATACGTCCAAAGTCTGGGCATTTCCCGCTAAGTTGCGTATCCCCGTATAACCAGTAGTACCGGACTTTCCGGGTCGGGAGCATCAAGGGAGAGCCATGGCCAAGGACCGCGTTGACAGGGATGACGAAGACCTCGTACGACTCTATCTGTCCGATATTGGCCAGTACACGCTGCTGACCAAGGACGACGAGGTCCATCTCGCTCAGACCATCGAAGAAGGTCGCGAGGCGAAGGCCGAGTTTGAGGCCGCCGAGAACGACAAGAAGATCAAGATCACCCCGACCAAGAAGATGGCTCTCAAGCGTGCCATGCACCGCGGCGAGCAGGCCGAACGAGACTTCGTCCAGTCGAACTTGCGCCTCGTGGTGTCGATTGCGAAGAAGTATCAGGCCTCGGGTCTGCCGCTGCTCGACCTTATCCAGGAGGGAAACCTGGGACTCATGCACGCGGTCGAGAAGTTCGACTGGCGCAAGGGCTTCAAGTTTTCGACCTACGCCACCTGGTGGATCCGCCAGGCGATCACCCGTGGTATCGCCAACACCGGACGCACCATTCGTCTGCCGGTGCACGCCGGTGACACGCTCGCGCGCGTACAAAAGGCGCAGTCTCGTCTGGAGTTGAAGTTCGGTCGTCCGCCGACGATCAAAGAGCTGTGCGAAGAGTGCGAGATGCCCGAAGACAAGCTGATCGAAGCTCTGCGATTTCGTTCCGAGCCGATCTCGTTGTCCGAGCCGTTACGCGAGGACGGCGACGCCGAGCTCGGAGACGTGGTGGAGGACCGGTCGGCCGAGTCCCCCTTCGATGTCGCCGCGGTCAAGATGATGCCCGCCGCCATCGAGAAGTTGCTCCAACCTCTTGATGAACGCGAGCAGAAGATCCTGCGGATGCGATTCGGGCTCGACGGAGCGGGCGAGATTCGCACCCTCGAGGACGTGGGCGCAGAGATGAACCTGACGCGTGAGCGGATCCGCCAGATCGAGGCGCGCGCGATGAGCAAGCTTCGCCACCCTTCCTCCGATACCGGCGCGCGCGACCTGCTCACTCTCTAGCGGCGCCGTTGGTGCGAGCCTCCAAGAACGGCCGCGACACCGATGATCACGGCACTCAGCAGGAACGGTGTGTGGGACTTCTTTCGGTCGTGCGCGCGAACCGGATGCGTGAAACTGAGCAGCGGCCATTCGTTCTCGTGGGCGATCTTGGCCAACTGTCGATCGGGATTCACGGCGAAGGCGTGGCCCACGCTCGAGAGCATCGGGATATCGGTCTCTGAGTCGGAGTACGCGTAGGACTGGGCGAGGTCGATGGCTCGTCCCGCGGCGAGTTCTCGGATGGCCAGCGCCTTGTTCTCGCCCTGGGCGAAGAACTCCATCTCGCCGGTGAACTTACCCTCGTCGTCGATCTTGGCCCGCGACGAGATCGCCCCGGTGATGCCGAGCAAATCGGCGAAGGGTTCGACGATCTCGGCCGGGGCCATGCTGACCAGCCAGACCTCGTCACCTTGGGCCAGGTGATGGTCGATGAGTTCGAGTGCTTCGTCATAGATCAGCGGTTCGATCACGTCGTTGATCGTCTCGGCGACGAGCTTCTTCACCTCGAGGTGGTCCCAGCCACGGGTCACCTTCAGTGCCGATTCACGAATCTTGGTGAGTTTTTCCTCATTGGCTCCGAATCGCATGAAGAACATCTGGCTGAAAACCGCTCGAACGAGCGTGCGCCGGCGCAACAGGCCCCGGGCGTGGAATTCCGGTCCGAGGGCGACCAGCGAGGATTTGGCGATGACCGTCTTGTCAAGGTCGAAGAAGGCGGCGCGCACGTCCTCATGCTAGGTCTGTCTCCCACGCCGTTCCCGGCGCGATCGGATCGTCAACCGATGAAGGCCGCTGCGCAGTCCTGGGTGGCGTCGGCGCGCACGATCAAGATCACGTGGTCGTGCTCCAAGAAGTGCATGGAGTCGGTGGGTACCAGTGGCTTGCTCGACCTCACCACGGCCACCACCCGCACCGAATCGGGAAGGCGTAACTCGTCGAGACTGAAGTTCTGGGCCACCGCCGGAGAATTGGCGGCGAGGGTGACTTCGATGAGTCGCATATTGCCCTGGGCCAGGTCCATCAACTTGATGATCGATCCCACCTCCACGGCCTCATCGACCAGTGAGGTGATCAGGGCCGGGGTCGAGACCGAGATGTCCACGCCCCAGCTCTCATTGAACAGCCACTCGTTTCGTGCGTTGTTGATTCGCGCAATGACCCGAGGCACCCCGAACTCCTGCTTGGAGAGCCAACTGACCACCAGGTTGTCCTCGTCGTCACCCGTCGCGGCGATGACGACGTCGGCGCTGCGAAGATCCGCTGTCGCCAGGCAGGCGTATTCGCAGGCGTCGGCGGCCATCACGTTCACGCCGGGCAACATCGATCGAAGTCGCTCGGCGGTGGCGGTGACCTGTTCGAGGAGGGTGACGTCGTGGTGACGGTCGATCAGGTCCAGAGCGATGGACGTCCCCACCGATCCACCTCCGGCGATGACCACTCTCATTTGGGACCACTGACGAGAAGGGCTTCGAGGTCTTCGAGGCCATCGGGAGTCACTAGGAACTCCAAGATGTCGTCCTCCTGGGCGAACAGGCCCTCGATGTTGACGCGGCCCTGACCACCACGAATCAGGCCGACCACGCGGACGTTGGCCCCGTAGTTGAAGTTCTTGAGGGGCTGTCCGGCGAGGTTGTCGGGAACGATCCGCTCGACGAGGTGCAAGTTGCCCGCGCCGTCGGTCCACTCGACCGTCTCGTCGTTGGGCAAGATCCATCGCTTCACCTGCTGGGTCGTCCACAGTGACGTCGCCACGGTCGGGATGCCCAGCTTCATGTAGATCTCTGCGCGCGCCGGGTCGTAGATACGGGCCACCACGTTCTTGATGTGATAGGTGTCTCGCGCGATCCTGGCACACAGGATGTTGGTGTTGTCACCGCTCGTGACCGCGGCGAGGGCGTCGGCCCGGGCGGCGTCGGCTTGCAGCAAGACGTCACGGTCGAAACCGGAGCCGACCAGGGTCTTGCCTCGAAAATGGGTGAGACGCCGGAAGGAGTCACGGTTTTTGTCCACGATGACGACGTGGTTGCCCTCTTCGGACAGTTGCATGGCCAACTCGGATCCCACGCGGCCGCAACCGACAACGACGATGTGCACACTTCATCTGACCACACCGGGCTCAAATGGCGCAAGTAGCGCTATCTTGGTCGAGGGTCCGTCAGGGTATTGGCTTAGTATCGAGTCCGTGTCAGAGGCGGATAAGCAGATTGCGAAGAATTCGCCGGTTCTGACGTCCCACGCCAACGTTGCGAACGTCTACCCCGAATCGTTGGGCTACCGGATCAAGCGGGTTTTGCTGGGAAAACCCTACGTCACCGAGCAACTGAGTGGCGAGCGCCTCAATCGGGCCATCGCACTCGGAGTCCTCGCTCCGGACTGCATATCGTCCTCGGCCTACGGAACCGAGCAGATCTTGACCCAGATGACCCCGTACATCGGTCTGGCGGCGTTCGCGATGGTCGTGCCGATCATGTTCGTCATCATCGGCGTGCTCTTCGTCGTGACGACCTCGTACCTGGACGTGATCAAGTACTACACGACCGCGGGTGGGTCCTACGTCGTCGCGCGCGACAACTTCGGTCCGAAGATCGCCCAGATCGCGGCCGTAGCGCTGTTGATTGACTACATCGTCACCGTCGCCGTCCAGTGTTCGGCCGGAACCGCCGCGCTCACCAGTGCGGTGCCGGGGCTCGTCCATTACACGTTGTGGATCACCATCGCGATCGTCGTGATCTTGATCTACGGAAACCTGCGCGGGTTGCGTGAGGCCGGCAGTTACTTCGCCCTGCCGACGTACTTCTACATCCTGATGCTCTCGTCGACGATCATCATTGGTTACTACAAGAAGTTCACCGGAACCTTGCACATGATCCCCCAGCCGCTCAACAGTGCTCTGGTCCAAGGGCATCTCGGCCAGAAGGGGTCGGGTCTGTTGATGGGCCTGGCCTTCATCACGCTGATGCGCGCCTACGCGAACGGCGGGTCGTCACTGACCGGGCTCGAAGCCATCTCCAACGGTGTCGCCAGCTTTCGTCGACCGGAGTCGCCCAACGCCCGAAAGACCCTCGTGTGGATGGCGAGCATCCTCGCCTTCCTCTTGCTCGGCACGACCCTGATCGCCTCGTGGACCCACGCGTTGCCCTACGCGATCGGCACCCCCACGGTCGTCAGCCAGGAAGTACTCGACATCTTCGGTAGCCACGGTTTGGGCCACTACATCTTCTATGTCGTCCAGCTGGCGACGGTGCTGATCCTCTACACCGGTGGTAACACGTCCTTCAACGGCTTCCCGTTCCTCGCCAACTACGTGGCCACGGACAAGTACCTGCCGCGCCAGTTGACCAAGCGCGGGCACCGACTGGCCTTCTCGAACGGGATCCTCTTGCTCGGGGCGGTGTCGTTGACGCTCATCATCGTCTTCAATGCCCAGGTCAACGGCCTGATCGCGCTCTACGCGATCGGTGTCTTCACCGGGTTCACCCTGGCGGGTGCCGGTATGGTAGCGCGTCACCTACGCGAACGCTCCGGACGTTGGCGTTTCGGGGTCGCCATGAACGCCGTCTCCGCGTCAGTGACGGCGGTGGTGGTGCTGGTCTTCCTGGTCGCCAAGTTCAAGGAGGGTGCTTGGATCATCGCCCTCGTGGGACCCTTGATGTACGTCGCGCTGATCCGCCTGAACAAGCAGTACGTGCGAGAGGACAAGGCCTTTGAAGCAGTGAGCGGTCGCTTCGCCACGATGCGCATCCGCATGAACCGGGTCGTCATCTTCGTGGACAACTACGACCTCGCGACCGAACGTGCCCTGCTCTACTGCGTCTCGCTCAATGCCTATTCGCTACGGGCAGTTCACTTCGACATCGACCCCATCGTGACCAAGCGCCTGGAACGTAGCTGGGGCAGTCCGGGCACCGCTTCAGCGAACATCACGCTCGAGACGGTGGAGTGCGATGACCGACGGGTGGACCGAGCGGCTCTCGAACTCGTGGCCGACGTCGTGCGAGACCCCGAAGTCTTCTGCATGGTGATCTTGCCCCGTCGGGGATTCGTCTCGCGACTCCAGCGTCTGTTGCACGACCGAACGGCCGACGCGATCGCGGGCGCGGTCATGCACGTGCCTCGCACCGCAGCGACCATCGTCCCCTATCGCGCCGTGCGCAAGCGCCTCGCCGAAGGTGACGTCCAAGAATCACCCGTTGGTGACGAGGTCGTTCGAGGAGGACTGCGTGAGGACGCCCACCTCGAAGCCGACCTCAAACTGGCCGAGCGTTCCAGTGGCGCCGCTCCGATCGGGGGTCTGCTCGAGCGTCAACACGTGGAGATAGCGGGCAGGGTGCGCGCGATGGCCATCAACCACGAAGGCGAAGGGCACGAGTTGCGCTGCGTGATCGCCGACAACACCGGTTCGGTGACCCTGGTCTTCCAAGGACGCTCGAACATCCCGGGAATCGAACGCGGTACGCGCCTTTTGGTGCGCGGAACGGTGACCTCGCTTCGCCGCGAGGCCGTCATCCTCAACCCGCAGTACGAGATCGTCGCAGCACCCCCAAGCGACGAGTAGGACTTCGCCCAGTGGTCCTTCGGTCGCGTTTCGGCCGATTCTCACACTTGCTGAGGTGCGCGCGGATCGGCGTACGCCGATTGGTAGGCTTATCGCCTGGTTCGTCGTGGTACTCGGGTCCGGGGCAGGTGAACATCGCCTGGGTGGTGTGACCGGTACCTCGA
>JABEUR010000153.1 GCA_013044405.1 Acidimicrobiaceae bacterium
CAGTTCCATGATGAACCTTCTTTCGTATCGAGGCTCTCCCAACGGTCGCCAACCCGACATCAGCGGCTTCGTCTGCGAGAATGGCTCCGTGATCTTCGCCACGACTCCCAACACCTTCACCAACTGGCCGCCGGTCGCGGTCTACGGTGTCATCGCCGGGGTGCTCGTCGTGGGCGTGCTCATCGGCATCTTGTTCAATCGTCGAAGGGGACACCGCGCCATCGCCCAGCGACTCACCGCCCTGGGATCTCGTTTAGGGGTCGAACCACGTGACGACAACGGCAAGGTCGAGTCGGCTCTCAGCTATCTAGAGGAGGTCACCGGCGCCGCCACGACTGCGGTGAGCGAATCGAGCGCCGAATCGGTTCGTCTGCGCCGGTCGCTCGACACGTTACCGCTGGGCCTCGTGCTCTGCGATGAGAGTGGCGGGGTCATCTTTCGCAATCAGCAAGCAGAGTTGCTCATGACGAGCCGCTACGGTGACGCGATCGCTGCACAAGCCGTGACCGACGTGCTCGCCGAAGGATGGTCCAACGGCATCGCCGAACGTACGCTCGACATCTACGGTCCGCCCCGGCGCACGCTCACGGTGCGCGCCTCGGTCATCGACGACGGTCGACGCCCCTTAGGCGTTCTGGCGATCATCGAGGACGTCTCGGAACGTCGCCGACTCGAGGAGATTCGTCGCGACTTCATCGCCAACGTCAGTCACGAACTCAAGACTCCGATGGGAGCGCTCGGCCTGCTGGCCGAGACCCTGCAGTTCGAACGCGACCCCGAGGTCGCCAATCGGCTGGCGGACCGCATCAACTCCGAGGCGTTTCGCGTCAATCGGATCATCGAGGACCTCTTGGACCTCTCGCGCATCGAAGGCGAGGGATCTCCCGTGCGCGAGCCCCTGCCCCTCTCCTTGATCGTCGCCGACGCCATCGAGAGAATCCGCACCGCCGCCGAACAGCACTCGGTGAAAATCGAGTTCGAAGAACCCGAGGCCAATTTCGTCGTCTTCGGTGACCGCCGCCAGCTCATATCGGCGGTTCACGCGCTGCTCGAGAACGCGGTGGTGTATTCGCCAATGGAAGGGACAGTGGTCATCACGATGGACAGGGTGGACAGTCGTATCGACGACGATGGTGAGAGTGGCCCCTTCGTGACCATCTCGATCAAGGACCGCGGAGTCGGAATTCCCGCCAAAGACCTGGAGCGGATCTTCGAACGCTTTTATCGAGTCGACCCGGGCCGGGCGCGCGAAACCGGCGGCACCGGACTCGGTTTGAGCATCGTGCGCCACGTCGCCCACAATCACGGAGGCAACGTCGTAGTCGAGTCTCGTGAGGGTGAGGGGTCCACTTTCAGCCTCGAGCTACCGGTCAACCAGCGATGAGCAAGAACTCGAACTCCGAGAAGCGCATCAAGGTACTCGTTATCGAAGACGAGGAGTCCTTCATCGACGCACTGACTATCGGCCTGGCCCGGGAAGGTTTCGAGGTCTCGGTCGCCCGCGACGGCCAGGAGGGGCTCGTCCTCTTCCTCCGTGAGTCCTTCGACATCGTCCTACTCGACCTGATGCTGCCCAAGATGTCCGGACTCGACGTGTGCCGGGCAATCCGTGCGCACAGCGACACCCCGGTGATCATCGTCAGCGCCAAGGGTGAGGAGGTGGACATGGTCCTGCTGCTCGAACTCGGAGCAGACGACTACGTCACCAAGCCGTACCGGCTCCGTGAATTGGTCGCGCGGATTCGTGCGGTGCTACGCCGACGCGAGGGTCGCGAGAGCACCGACGACTCCGACGAGGAGATCCACCTCGGGCTAATCCGCATGGACATCGACGCGCGACGCTGTTTCGTCAATGGCGAGGAGATCAAGTTAAGGAAGAAGGAGTTCGCGCTGCTCCGTCTCCTGCTCGAGAATCCCGGTCGGGTCCTCACGCGCGAAGTGTTGATCGACCGTGTATGGGGCAGTGACTACGTGGGAGACACCAAGACGCTCGACGTGCACATTAAGCGCCTTCGCACACTGATTGAGGACGAGCCGAAGAGTCCTAAGTACATCACAACGGTGCGTGGTGTCGGGTACCGCCTGGAGACGTCTAGGATCTCGGGCTAATCCTTGTCTGTCCACCCATGTAGGGGCTCAGCACGTCGGGCAGCTCCACCGAGGCATCGGCCTGTCGATAGGTCTCGACCAACGCGGCCCAGATTCGCGCCCACGCGAGAGCCGAGCCGTTGACGGTATGGACGAGCGCTGTCGTCCCGTCGCCGGTGCGGTAGCGGATGTTGGCCCGTCGAGCTTGAAAGTCACGGAACCAACTCACCGACGAGACCTCGAGCCAACGGTCAACGCCCGGACTGAACACCTCGAGGTCGATGGTACGTGCGGCCGACGTGCCGAGGTCCCCCGCACAGAGGTCGAGCAACCGATACGTGAGGCCGAGCGATTGGAGCAGACCCTCCGCTCGCGCGAGGATATCGGCATGGGCCCCCACTGCCTGGTCTGGGGTGCAGTAGGCGAACAACTCCACCTTGTCGAACTCGTGGACTCGAAGCAACCCGCGAGTATCGCGACCCGCCGCCCCGGCTTCACGACGAAAG